>DASRZA010000145.1:0-4346 GCA_035686845.1 Armatimonadota bacterium
CGCCGGTTATATCGTAATCACGGTGCACGAGCGCATTTATGATCCCCTCGCGAACCATCTCGAAGAACGGTTCGTTCGTCTCCCGCCGCCGCGCTCCGGAGCGGTCGATCGGGTTGGGGATCTTGTCCCGGAGCCACTGCAGCGCTTGTTCGGGAACTAAAACCTGCGGCCCATCGAAATTACGAATCTCTTCGCTATCCGGATATTTGGTGGTACCCAGAAGCCCCGACTGCGGCAGCGCCGTCCGGGGCTGCTTGCCGAAGAGCAGCATACCGAAGCCGGTTGGCCGGAGATCACCATCACCGAGCTTAAGAAGACCCTGCCGGGCAAGCAGGTTCTGGAACGTGGGAGAATCCACAGCCTCATTAATACCCGCGCTGGCGCGATAGCTCTCCAGCGCCTCCGGGGACAGGTCACCAATGTTAACATGGTCAAGCGTACACTCGAGCGACGTGAGGGTGATCTCCCGAGGGCCTGTTTCCTGGCCCGCTGCAGCGCGGGCGAATGCCTGATCGAGAAAGCCTTTGTTCTCTTCGCGAATGATATCCTGCAGATCCGCATCAAACATCTGGACGCTGATTCCGGCATCCTGCAGAAACTTGATCCCCTTCCGATCGACGGTAGGATCCGGGTCCTCAATGCCGACCCAGACTTCCTTGATACGCGCCTGAACGATGCGCTCTGCACACCCAATCTTCGGGGGACGGCGCGAGTCGGGCGCGCAAGGCTCCAGAGTGGCGAAGAGAATAGAGCCGGCCAGGTTGGCGTCGCGATTCTTCCGTTCCAGAAGAGTATATTCAGCGTGGTCGCCATCGCGCAGTTCGCCGCGGTGCGCCGTCTCTACGGAGCCATCCGGTTTCAGAAGTACGGCTCCGACCTTTGGGCACGCCTTACCATCCCCGCGCCGCTCATCAACGGATTCGCGCATCACGTTGATGGCTTGCTCCATCAACGCGCGGGGATCGAAGCTGGTCTTCTTTCTCATGGCGCCTCGCCTGTAAGCCCGTCGATCATCTTATTGAATTCACGCTCCACCCGCGCTTCGAAATCAGCCTCTATCCGGAACATTTCGGTGAATTCGGCGAAGGCCCAGCGGCCGTAGGAGCCGAGGTTATTTACGCCGGGAATCCAGTAGGTGTCCATCGTGGATTTCTTCTCTTTGGCGTCTTCGCGACGGTAGCCTTTGATCTCGACAATGAGATGAAGAAGGTCGTTCTCGCCCCGGCCGTCATCTACGAGCACGATGAAGTCGGGAAGGTACCGGCGCGAATCCGATCCGTACCGGTAGGGGACTTCCAGTCCCAGATTATGATTCTTCACGTAGGCCCGCACGCGGGGATGAGACTCGGCCACGCGGCAGAACTCGGCCTCCCAGTCGCTGTCCAGCACCACCCAGTTGACATGGCAGCGGCGAGGGTCGGTCTGCCAGCGGTCCGTCTTTGTGGTGTTGAAGCGCACGTGCATGGTAGATCCGGTGGGATTGTAGGGATCCAGCATCGCGAGGATCGGCTGGGCGCCGATGAACGACCGGTTGACACCGTCGATGATCCGGCTGCATGCCATGTCGGCCAGCTCCTGATACATGAGTTGCGCCGGAAAGGTCCCGCCTTTGCAGACCAGATAATCGTCCAGCCATTCCTTTGCGACTCGCTTTGCCTGCCCGAAGAGATTGAGCCGGGGCGCTCCGCCGGCGTCACGTAACCGCGTGTAGAGCAGTCGTTCGGTGAGGTTGAAGAGCACGGTGGAGTTCCGGACATCTTTGAGGTATTCCAGGTTGAGGTCGACCGATTGACCGATGAGGCCAGAGTTACGGGTAATGGTCGGGCCCACGAGATCGGGGGTTAGCTCCAGAACTGAGTCCTCATTGAACGCGGCGGTCAGGCGCTCCTGGGGAAGCTCAACACGGTATCCCTCCACCCGTGGGAACCGGATTTCCAGCGCGTCTCGATCCGGGCGCACTGCCATCACCTGGACCGTTTCGCGCGGGGGCTGCGGCGGCGCGATGACCGGCTTCGCGGTGAAATCAAACGGGATGCCGAGCACGTCAGCGTATTCCACATTGAAGAGATCGTCCGCGTTCAGGTCGTACGACTGCCGGCGCAGCGCTCGCCCGATGACCTGCTCGCAGAGAAGCTGCGTGCCAAAAGCGCGAACGCCGAGCACGTGGGTTACGGTATTTGCGTCCCAGCCTTCGGTGAGCATGGAAACCGAGACCACGCAGCGTATTGCGCCGCCGAGCCGGTCTTTGCGGCCGACGGTATTCATCACCTCGCGGAGCAATTCCTGGTCGGTGATGTTCTCAGCGGCCCGGGCATCGCCCGTTCGCTCGATGATTTCACGCTTGAACCGGCCGATTTCGTCGGCCGCCATCCCTCGAAAATTGTCGTCCAGCCCCTCTCCGGATTCAAGCTGTTCGCTGTCGATCAGGAGCGTATTCGGCCGGGCGAGCGGCTGTCCGAAGTCGTCGAAGTTGCGGAAGAGTTCGAGGCGGCCATTCTCGAGAGTCGATGATCCGTCCTCATTCTGGCGGTAGAACCCTGAAATAAAATCGTAGACCAGCTTTGACGCCGAGGTGTTATTGCAGACGATAATAAAACACGGCGGCACGGTGACTCCCGCCGCTTCCCAGAGCTCGAAGGTTTTTTCATAATGCCCGTAGAGCGTCTGGAGCGCTGTCTGGAGGCGGGTGGGCAGCGCCAGCGGGTCCAGATCTTCCGCCTTGCCCCGGCCCTTTCGGGGCATATCCTTCCGGATATGCTCCCAGAGGTTCCGGTACATTGGCATCTGGTCCCCAGGGATATTTTCGGCCACCGGAACGCGCGGCAGCTTCACAATGCCGCACTCAATGGCGTCCATGAGCGAGAAGTCGCTCATGGTCCAGGGGAAGAGTGTGCCCTCGGCGTAGCCTGAGCCGCGCAAGAAGAAGGGAGTCGCCGAAAGATCGAAGACGCGTGCCACCCCGAGCTTGCGATTTACCATTTCCAGCCCGGAGATCCAGAGGCGAGCAGCCTCGTTGTTTTTCTCCGCCTCCCTCCGCTCGTCGCCGCTGAGATCTTCCTCTTCGGCGCCGCCCTGCTTCTCACGGTAGCAGTGGTGGCCCTCGTCATTCAGGACAACGATGTTCTTCGTGTTCATCAGCTCGGGCATGACGCGCTGCAGCATCTGCCCCTCGGTTTCAAGGGTGTTCAGCGGATCGCCCAGACGACCCTGGAGCAGCGAGCGCCCACCCTTCGAGATCTCGACGCGCTCGCGCAGCCTGAACGCGTGATAATTCGTGATGACAATCTTCGCGGTGTTGATCTCGTTTAGCATGTCGGCGGGCGCCAGCTCCCGGCTGGCGTAGTAGCTGTCGGGATCGTTTGGCTGCAGAACCCGGAGCCGATCCTTGATGGTGAGCCCGGGCGCGACAACGAGGAATCCGCGGGTGAACCGCCGGCTCTGGGGACGGCGCACCGCGTTGATCGTCTGCCACGCGATGATCATCGCCATTACCGTTGTCTTGCCGGCGCCGGTCGCCAATTTGAGCGCGAGCCGCATGAGATCCGGATTCGCCTCGGCGTTTGCATTGGCGAGATGTTCCAGAAAGTCTTTGCCACTGCGGTCGTTCGGCGCCACCTCGGTGAGCCAGATAGCGGTTTCCACCGCCTCGATCTGGCAGAAGAACGGCTTTACGCCGGTGAACGGGTGAGTCCGCCAGTGCTGGAGGAGGCGCGCGGTCTCCGGCGTCACGCCCCAGGCGCCGGGATTCGTGATGGCACGCCATTGATTTACGTGCTGGCGGAGCGCGTTGATGACCGGGGTGGGGTCGTACTGCTGCGCAGTCGTGGAGAGGCCGGCGCCCTCATCGAACACCAGCCGGGTTTGTGCGGCGCCGCCCTTCCGTTTTCGGGGTTTGGGGACGGGGGTGATGAACTGCGCCGATCTCCGCCGCTCAATGATTTGCTGGGTGGGTTGGCCCTGGTCGTCGAGTTCCCAGTGGCGCTGCGGGCAGGAGTACGGAGAATTGAGAATGGGCTGTTCGAAGAAGCGGTCTTCCATGATATAGCTGTTCGATGTTCGGCGGGGATAACCTTTTACCGGGATCGGAGGGGGGACGGAGGACGGAGGACGGAGGACGGAGGACGGAGGACGGAGGACGGAGGACGGAGGACGGAGGAGGGTAAGTGTGTGAGTGTGTGAGTGTGTGAGTGTGTGAGGGTTGGGGTGTGGGCGTGTGGGTGTGTGGGTGTGTGGGTGTGTGGGCGTGTGGGTGTGTGGGTGTGTGGGCGTTTGGGTGTGTGGGCGTTTGGGTGTGTGGGTGAGAGGGGGGCGTTTGGGTGTGTGGGTGAGAGGGGGGCGTTTGGGTG
>DASRZA010000146.1:0-4099 GCA_035686845.1 Armatimonadota bacterium
AGAGTCTGTCGCATAGTGGACAGCCGGGCGTGGGGGACTCATTCTTCAAATGGCTGTGGGTCAACCAGGAGAACCTGCAGACTTGTCGTAAGGTGGTGATAACGCCAGCAAAACAGCACGAGCGAGGGTTCGAAGAGTTTCCCGACGATCCGGAGCTCGCCAGGTTCGATCACTCCGACCGGAAATTCGTGGCGACGATCATCGCCAGCAGGGAGAAGGCCCCGATTGTGAACGCCTCTGACACCGATTGGTGGGATTATGGTGATGCGCTCAAAAGGCACGGCGTTACGGTTTTGTTTCTCTGTCCGGAGTTAATGGAAGGGTCGCGTCGTCCGAAGAAGAATCGGGGGTGACACGTTTCGGCCGGGTTCCACCGGGCCAACGAGAGCGCAGCGCGGCGATTAAGTCCCAGTGATTGAAATCACGGGCTAGAACCGCACGAAGTCCACCTTCGTGGACTCCCGGTGAGCCGGACCAGTAGGGGTGCAGGATTCGCCGTCCCGCGGCGCGCACGGAAGCCCCGACGCGAATGCTTCGCCCAGGTGCGAGAGGCGCGGGCTGTGGGCCTGGCGCGGGTAGTCCACGCAGGTGGACTTCGGGTGGTTCTAGCGCCGGATTTCAATCCGTGGGCCGGAGGGGCGCCAGGGCGTTCGGCGGCAATTCGGGAAAACAGTGGGGAGCGCGGAGAACGATTATGGCGGCGACTAATTACGAACGGGTGGGTAAGGGGCTTGAACTTCTGAGGGCGGGCCTGGCGCCGTTCGTCGAGCGAGAATTCAGGAATCGATACAACGATAAGGCGCTGGCCGAGGCCCAGCGCATCCTGGCCAGCGATCGCCCGGACAGCGGGAAGCCGATCGAAACGTGGGATGCGGCGATGCTGCTGCGGCTGATGTGGGAGGCATGGAATGAGGTCTTTCGCGCCATCCTCGGACACGCTGAACGAAGCCTGCTGAGCGAGCTGCGTGAAGCCCGGAATCGATGGGCGCACCAGGAGCCGTTCTCCAGCGACGACGCGTACCGCGCGCTCGACTCGATGACCCGGCTGTTGACGGCGATTTCGGCGCCCGAGGCGGAGGAGCTGGAGCGGATGAAGATGGAGTCGCTGCGCGTCCGATTCGACGAACAGGCGCGCAGCGAACGCCGCAAGACGGCCGGCGGCGCCATCGAAAGCCCGGCCGCCAGCGGTCTAAAGCCGTGGCGCGAGGTGGTCAACCCCCACAAAGACGTGGCGAGCGGCATGTATCAGCAGGCGGAGTTTGCCGCCGATCTCTGGCAGGTGCATCTCGGGCAAGGCTCAGATGAATACCGTGACCCGGTTGAGTTTTTCCGGCGGACCTTTCTCACCGAGAGCCTTAAGGGACTTCTTATCGGCGCCGCGCGGCGGATGGCCGGCCAGGGCGGCGATCCCGTCGTCCAGCTTCAAACCAATTTCGGTGGGGGCAAGACCCATTCGATGCTGGCGCTCTATCATCTTTTTTCCGACGCCGATACCACCGGCCTGTCCGGCCTCGACGAGGTTCTGAAGGAATCCGGTGTCGCAAAGATTCCCGCCGTGAAGCGAGTGGCGCTCGTTGGCAACAAGATCTCGCCCGGTAATCCGGTCACGAAATCCGACGGGACCGTGGTGCGGACACTCTGGGGCGAGCTGGCCTGGCAGCTCGGGGGCAGGAAGGCTTTTCAGCGAATCCAGGCTGACGACGAGAGAGCCACGAATCCGGGCGACGTCCTGCGGGAGTTGATGGTTGAGTATGGGCCGTGTTTGATCCTGATCGACGAATGGGTTGCATACGCCCGCCAGCTTCACGACCAGGGTGATCTGCCGGGCGGCAGCTTTGAGACTCATTTCACGTTTGCGCAGGCGCTTACCGAATCCGCCAGGCTGGCGGGGAACTGCCTTCTGGTGATCAGTCTTCCTTCCTCGGATATGACCGGATCGCCCCACGCGGTGGCTGACGAAGTGGAGGTGGGCGGCGAGAGGGGCCGGTCAGCGTTGAACCGGCTGCGCAACGCCGTCGGTCGTGTGGAGGCGTCGTGGCGGCCAGCCAGCGCGGAAGAGGGGTTTGAGATTGTTCGGCGCCGCTTATTTGAGCCGATGCTCGAACAGGCGCAGTTCGTGGCCCGGGACGCGGTATCGCGGGCGTTCTATGACCTTTATCGCACTCAGTCGCAGGAGTTCCCGCCGGAGTGCCGCGAATCCGATTACGAAAAGCGACTCAAGGCGGCGTACCCGATCCATCCCGAGGTGTTCGACAGGCTTTATAACGACTGGTCCACCCTGGTAAAGTTCCAGCGTACGCGCGGGGTGCTGCGCCTGATGGCGGCCGTCATCCACAGTCTCTGGGAGAAGGGCGATCGAAACCCGCTCATCCAGCCTGGAAATATCTCGATTGACGATCCGCGGGTTCAGTTTGAGCTGACCCGCTATCTTTCGGATAACTGGGTTCCGGTCATCGAGAAGGACGTGGATGGCCCGAACGCGCTTCCCGTCCGGTTGGATGGTGAAATTCCAAACCTGGGCAAGCACGGCGCTTGCCGCCGGGTGGCGCGGACCATCTATCTGGGATCGGCGCCCACTGCTGCAGCGGCCAATCGCGGGATCGAAGATCGACGGGTCAAGCTCGGCTGTGTCATGCCCGGTGAATCCCCGGCCATTTTCGGCGATGCGATGCGGCGTCTCGCCACCGCGGCGACGTACCTCTACCAGGATGGCGCCCGCTACTGGTATTCCACGCAGCCCACCGTGGCGAAGCTGGCGGAGGACCGGGCCGAACAACTGCGTCGTAACCCGGATCCCGTAATCCAGGAGATCGACAAAAGAGTAAGGGCGGATCTCAAGAATAAGGGCGAATTCTCCCGCGTTCACCCGCTGCCGGCATCGGGCCAGGACGTGCCGGACGACATGGACGCCCGCCTGGTCGTGCTCGGGCCCGATTATCCGTACAGTAAAGATCCTGGATGTAAGGCGGTCGCCGCCGCCCGCGCCATTCTGGAGTCCCGGGGCAGCGCGCCACGCCTTTACCGGAACTCCCTGGTGTTCCTAGCCGTTGACGAGGCGCGTCTCGAGGACCTGTATGAGGCGGTTCGGCGCTTCCTTGCGTGGGAATCGATCCTGGGGGAAAAGCAGACTCTCAACCTGGATCCGCACCAGGTTAAGCAGGCGGAAGCGCAGCGGACCTCCGCGGACTCCGCGGTGGTCGCGAGACTGCCGGAGGCGTACCAGTGGCTCCTGTCGCCGGTTCAGGATACGCCCCAGGTGGACGTAACTATGCAGGCGTTCCGGCTGACCGGATCGGACTCGCTGGCCGCGCGTGCCAGCAAGAAGCTGCGCAGCGATGAATTAATGGTGACCGCTCTCGCCGGATCTCGTTTGAGGATGCGGCTGGATGGCATTCCTTTGTGGCGCGGAGTTGATCATGTTTCGATTCGACAGCTCGCGGAAGATTTCGCGCGTTACGTATACCTGGAGCGGCTGTTCGACAGCAGCGTTCTCGAGCGATCGGTTGAAAGCGGCCTCGGGATTCTTACGTGGGAAACGGACTCCTTCGCCTATGCGGACAGCTATGATGAAGAGAAAGGGCGGTACGTGGGCCTGCGATTTGGCCAGGGCATAAGAGTTGCGCCGGGGGATTCGGGGATTGTCGTCCGCCCGGAGGCTGCTCGCTTGCAGCTTGACGCCGAGATTGTGGTTCCCGTAATCCCGCCGACCCTTGGCGTTGGGCAGGTCAAGGAAGACGGGACGAAACCGCCGCAGCCGCCAGGTACGGCGCCAGTGCCGCCCCCAAGGCCCCCATCCCCGCGTCGTTTTCATGGCAGTGTTCGCCTGGACGCCGCTCGCGTCGGACGTGACGCGAGCGAGATAGCGGACGCGGTTGTGGCGCACCTGGCGGGGCTGGTGGGGTCGACCGTCCGAGTCACGCTCGAGATCGACGCCGAAATCCCGGACGGCGCTCCGGAACAGGTCGTGCGGACGGTAACGGAGAACAGCCGGACGTTGAAGTTTACGAGCGGCGGGTTTGAGGAGGAGTAGCGGATAAAGGCGCCGAGCCGGGGCCATTCGCAGCGAGGTAGCTCTCTGTCCCTTCCCGCGACTCCGCAG
>DASRZA010000147.1:0-20491 GCA_035686845.1 Armatimonadota bacterium
AAAGATGATTAAAGTATACTCCACTTTTCCACCGCTGGCGTCAAATGGGCGGAATCCTGCGGCGCCTCCAACGATTCCCGCGATCGTCAGCGGCGTAACTTCGAGACCGATTTCCTCCTTTGCCACTCGAACCAACGCGGCTCTCGGCGATTCATCCGGCCGGATTGCGCCTTCCGGAATTCCGATCCTCCGGCTGGCGCCGTTTTCTGTTACGAGCGCCTCCCCGCGACTGTTCCATATCAATGCTGCGACCGCCGGCGCCAGCAGCAAGTCCAGGCCGATCACCCCCCTCAGCGTCCGCAGATAATCCGGCTCGCCGCGGACGGGATGAGAGCCCGATTGACTCATGGCGTGCTCTTCCGCATAGTTACCGTAACGTTCGCAAGCTGCCCCGCCGGTACTGTTACGGTGGTATTCGTATTCTCGTAACCCGCGGCGACAGTCTGAAGGGTATAGGCGCCGGGAGCGAGTCGCTCCGCGAAGGCGCCATCCGCGCCGGACGTTAGCGTGGCAATGGTCGTGCCGGCTGCATTAACCACCGTGACGATAGCGCCCGCTATCGAATTACCCGCCGCGTCGACAACATGGCCGACGATTCCGCCCTTCTCCGGCGGCAGGGCGAAGGAGACCGTCTCCGATCCACCGCCCGTTATATCGATCTTATGATCCACGTCAATATAACCCGGTCGGTGGGCCTTAAGCAGATAAACCCCGGGAGTCAAGTCGGTAAACTGATAACTGCCATCGGCGCGGGTGGTTTTCACCGTGGCTGTGCCGGTCGCGGGAGTCAGGATGACTTCCGTGTCGGGGATTGCCTGCCGGGTTTCGGCGTCGATTACGGTTCCGGAAACGGTTCCCGTAAGTGGCTTTAGCTCAATAACGACGTGGTTGGGCGTGTTTGGCTGCAGCGTTATATCCTGGCTCGCAGGCTCGTAACCGGTCGCCTTGACCGCGACGTGTACAGCGGCCGCCGCTGAAGAGAGGAGCTGGAACCGGTACGTGGCGCGGCCGCGCCGGGAAGTTTTAAGAGTCTTCGCTTCTCCAGTCGGACCGGTCACAGTCACGATGGCCTGCGCGAGGGGTTTGTGGGTATCCGCCGCCTCCGCCGTAAGATCGAGTGCGAAATGGGATCTGGGGATCACCCGGTAATAGTTGTACTGGGCGTCAGATCGAAAATGAAGCTCGTTTTCGGTCTTAGTACGGCGGCCAGCGGCGAAGGGGAACTGCTCGAAGGAGGCGTTGTAGAGCCACCAGGGCGTGATCCGCTCGACTCTCCGGATATTGCGCCCACCATTCAGACCCCAGGCGCCCGCCGGCAGGTCATCGGTCGTGCCAACGCCGACTCCGGATCCCGTGTTCCAGGTTCGTATCGAATTGCTCTGCCCAACAAGCGGCTCGCCTGGGACAGCCTTACCGCCCGAGAAGAGATAGAGCTGCGCCACCGGCGCCTCCAGCGCGATCCCATCCGGCACGCTCAACGGATGGGAAGGCGCCAGTCCAAAGAACTCGGACGCGCCGCTGCGCGCCAGTCTGATGCTCACCCCAATGGTATTGCTCTGGCGAAAAATATCGCCGTAAAAGAAGCCAATTCCATAATTACCCGACTGGTAGCCCAGGTACTGCTGAATGCCAAGTCCGGCGCTAGCCGGCTGATTCAATTGCACCCGTGGAACCCAGCCGAGGCGACTCTCATAGTATAAATGCGTGGGAGTCTGGTGACGAAAAACAAGATAGGCGTCAGCGATTCCCTGCGTACCCTTGCCCCCGCTTGAGCCAATTCGATCGTAGAGGGAGAGATGCACGCCGCCGCCGCCCGGTTGATCCAGTTCTCCCATGGCGACCACTCCCTGATAAGAATAGAAGTCACCCGGCGTACGATCCAACATGGTTAACGGATCGATGAACGGATACTGAAGCTGCCCCATTTTCCCCACGCGAAGCGAAAGGTGGTACGTGTTCCTTTCGCCCGGGTTGGTCGCGCCCCCTAAAATGCCATCGGTGTAGTATTCGCCGTAGAGCTCGGGAAGCTCTACCACCCGGCGCTCAGCGTTTTTGATCGGAAGATTGATCAGGTTGGTCTGAATGTGGCCGCGCAGATGATTGCTTAAGTTTATCTCCGATAAAAGCTCCAGATTATTAAAGCCGTTGTTGCTGGACATCTTGTTCGATGCGATTCCGAGGAACAGCTCGGCGGTTCCGTAGATAGGCCCGAATGGCCGTCCCAGGTGAAGCTGGAGCGGGTTATAGGCAAGCGATCCCCCTGGAGGAGCGAGCTGATCCGGCTGCCAGAACCCGCCAATCCCTCGAGCGGCGAGGGCGCCGTCTACCTGCTGCCTGAAACGCGCCGCGGCCTCACTATTTGCGGCGGTGGTCGCGGCGGGCTGTTCAGAGGCGGGTTTCTGACGTGCCGTCGGAAAAGGCGCCGGCGATGCAACGGCGCCAGGTGGAGACGACTGCGCCGCAGCGGGGCCTGGCGCAATCGCAGCCCAATGAAAGGCGCATATAAGAATAGTGAACAACGCTCTTCTAATCATTTAGTTCCAGACTCCGGGAGGTCCCTTTTCCGACGGTACGTCGGAAAGGCTGCGGCCCTCTCGGCTATATCGCCCGCAAGCGCGCATTTAAGACCCGCGAGCGCGGGTGTCAGTATTTATAGAACTCCTCAACGTCAATCACAAAGGCGATGGCGCCGCCCACCGTTACCCGAACCGGAGTGGGAATAAACGCGCCAATCGAGCCGGCGTCGGGCGGAAGCACGTTTACAAATTGCTCCCGTGTCTTACAGTTTTCCTCGATCAATTGCAAAATGGCAGGCGCCTGATCGGGCTCCGCCCCAATGAGCAGCGTCACGTTTCCCTCTCGCAGGAAGCCGCCCGTGCTGGCCATTACCGTGAAACTGTGGCCGGCGGCGAGCAGCGCATTATTGACACGATTCTTATCGCGATCGTGGACGACGGTAATGATCAGCTTCATGGCTGCCTCGACTTCTAAACTCACTGGCGCGTCCATCGACATTCAGTGATCCACCGCGACCTGGTCAAGCGCTTCCCATAGCTCGGCAGCAGTCGCATAGCGCTGATCCGGCGCCCGCGCCATACAGCGGAGAATGACATCGTTCAAAGCGCGCCCGACCGCCGGCCGGTGGATGAGCGGCGCGACGGGAGTCGAATAGAGATGAGCGTGAAGCACCGCTTGATCCGGTCCTTCGAATGGAAGGCGACCGGTCACCATCTGATATAAGACGATTCCCAGACTGTAGATATCGGATCGCCGATCCACCGATGCGATGGCTTCTCCCATCAGAAGCGAACACTGCTCGGGAGAGGCGTAGGCCACCTTGGCGACTGTGAGCGAAGCACGGCTCTGAAGCGCGCGATCCGGCGCCGCTACCTCAATCGTTTCATTCGGCGCGGCATCCGGGTTCGAAGTCTGTTCATCCACCGCCTTCAGGCCTCCCAGATCGCACAGTTTCACGTCATTCCCACGAAACAGGATATTCTGTGGAGAAAGATCCTGGTAAACAAAGCCCCGCGCGTGCAAGTACTCGATGCCTTCGGCAATCTGCTGAGCTATTTCGATTGCGCGTCGGAGGGGAAGACCTTCTACGTGGGCTGGTTCGCCAAGCAGGTCTACAAGAGAACGGTCAAGCAGGTCCATCGCAAACCGATCGTCTTGCAGCGTTCCCGGAATCACCCGGGCCAGGCGGGGCGAAAGGCTCGCGGCCATAACTTCGTATTCCTGCCTCAGTTCTCGAACGGCAGTTGTATCACCCGACAGGGACTCATGCAGAATCTTGAGACCAACCCGTTCTCCCGAAAAAAGGTCGAAGGCTCTCCATACTTCGGCAACAGCGCCCATTCCCAACTTTTCGAGCGGCACGAACCGTTGATCATCGGGAGCGCGCTCTAACATCGCGGCCATTTCCGAGGCGGCGTCGTCGCCGGTCGCCTCCGCAAGCCGCTGGTAAAGATCTTTCGCGGCCGCATGATTGCCCAGTTGAACAAGCGCCCGTGCAGCGTGACGATAAGCGGTCACGGCGGCGGGGTTCCGTTTCTCCAACAGCGTTTCGTGCAATCGGTCGAGCGCCTCGTCCGTGGCGCCGGACTCGATCAGCGCGTCTACCATCCAGAGGGCGAGACGAGGATTGCTGTTCAACGGATTCTTCTCGACTACCCGCCGCAGCATAGTGAGCTCCTCATCCCATCGCCCGGCGGCTGAGTACCGTTCGTGCAGAAACGTGATCCATGGAACCCAGTCGGAGGAACCAGCCAATCGATCAAACTGGGTATCCAGCGTATCCCGCACGAAATTCACCTCATCCGGATTAAAGGCGCCCTGCCGAACATAGAGGCGAGCAAGCCGGCGAGCGGCGCCCGTCCGGTTCGGTTCAGCAGCGAGCACAGTCTCGTACAGGTCGCACGCCTCGCGCAGGTCTCCCTTTCCCGCCGCGACATCCGCTTGCAGCAGATCACGACGCGTGGATGGGGAGAGTTTGGAAATATCATCCTGCGCCTCATCCCAACGTTCCAGCTCGATCAAATAGGTCGCGCGCAGCTCATAGCTCTCCTCGTCGGGGCTGCCCCCGTCTATCGCTTCCGAAAGCTTCCGGACCTCATCCTCGGCCTGCTGCTGCGCCGTGGAAATAGCGGGCGAATAGGGCGGCTCATTCGCCGGCGTCATGGACGCGGGTTTCGCCTCTGCGACCTCGGCCGGCGCGGGCGATGGCGGAGGTGTGGGGTCCGGAAGCGGTGGCGCCGCGACTGGCTGGAGCGACGCTATCGGCGCCAGGCATTTCCAGCATCGCTCGCGGTAGTCATAGTTGGGCATTCCGCAATTTGCGCAGATAACCTCCAGCGCCGGGACTCCCGTTCGGCTCAACCGGCCGGACGCAAAGTAGCGCCCGCAGTGGCTGCAGATCAAGGCGGATGGAGAATGAGGCCGCCCACAGTTTGCGCACGGTTTCCAACTCGTGGGCTGCTTCATTGGCTGGAGGATCGCTTCATAGCGCAGGATCGCGGAAAAAGGCGTTCCTGTCATGGTCTGACAGGAACGCCCTCCGATTTAGTTCGATGGCGCTACGGCTGCTTCTGCAGCGTGACCGTAACATTCTGCAGCTGGCCAGGCGCCACCGTCGCGGTCAGGCTTGCGTTCTGGTAGCCGGTCGCCGTCACGTTGATGGTGTAAGTTCCCGGCGTCAGCCGTTCGGCAAAGGTTCCATCAGGGCCCGTCGTTCGAGTGATCACCGTCACTCCGGTGGCATTCACCACCATCGCCGAAGCGCCTGGAACGGCCGCGCCGTTCGCGTCCACCACGTGGACGATAACGCCCCCCTGCTGACCCGCTACCGTGAAGTTCACCGGTACCGTCTTGCCACCAATGACCTCGAGTGGGCCGCTCACGTCGTTGTAGCCTGGTTTATGGACTCGCATCTCGTACGGGCCAGGGTGAACGTCTGTGAACTGGTAGGCGCCATCCGGTCCGGTCGTCTTAACAATCGGTGTACCCGGAGGCGGCGGGACCAGGATGACTTCCACATCCGGAACACCCTCGCTGGTCGCCGCGTCCACCACCGTGCCGGTAACGGTTCCGAGCAGCGGCTGCATCTGCAGCGTCGCCCGGTTCATCGTGGTGGGTGTGAAAGTTACGTCCTGCATCGCAGGCTGGTAGTTGGGAGCATTGCCGACAATATGGAATGTGCCAGGCGCGGTTGGCGGCAGCCGGAACTGCAGGTGGGCTCTTCCACCGGGCGACGTGGTCGCTTGCTGCGCAGACCCCGTGGCACTGGTAATGGTGAGCTGCACTCCGCCCACCGGCTTGTGCGTATCGGCGTCGACCGCAGACACCTCCATTTTGAAGTAGTTTACCGGAAGAACCCGGTAGTAGGTGTACTGGCTGTCTTGCCGGTAATGGAAGAACTCTTCACCATTCGTGTTCCCGGTGGATTTGGCTGGTGGCCGGAGCCCCGCGACCTGGTACATCCACCAGGGAGATACCGTAAGCACGCGGCGCACGTCCTTGCCGTAATGGACGCCAAATTGACCCGCCGGAACCGTGTCCGTAGTGCCGACGCCGACCTCGGTGCCGGTATTCCAGGTGCTAATGAAGTTCTTCTGGCCGATAAGCGGCTCATCGGGGTTCTCCGGATGAGTATCGGTTAAGAGATAGATATTGGCTATCGGCGCCTCCAGGGCGAAGCCGTAGCTGCCGCGGGCGCTGTTCGGAACGTCACCCGGCACTGCCGGCGGCTGGTCAAGCAGGTGAGATGGCGCCAGGCCGCCGAGCTCCGTAGCGACACTGCGTCCCAGCATGATTCCCGCTCCAAACGTTGCCCCCTGCCGCGGGATATCGCCGCCGAAGATGCCCAGACCATAAGCGTCCTTCTGGTAGCCAACATAGCCTTGCACGCCAAGGCCGCCGTTGCTCGGAATGTCATCCTGTGAGCGCGGCATCCATCCGCCGCGCGCCTCAAAGAAGATGTGACTGGGCGCATCCAGGTGCTGATAGCCGATATAAGCGTCTCGCAGAAAACCGGGAGGCCCGATGCCCGACGACCCGATCCGTCGATAAACCGACGCGTGAACAAGGGCGCCGTCCGGACGGTCGATCGCTCCGAGGAGCATAAGTCCCTGATAGCTGAAATAACCGGCCGAAATCCGGTTGAACAGTTCCATGGGATCAATATAGGGGAACTGGATCTGGCCTTGCTTGCCAACCCGAGCCGAGAGATGATAGGTGCCGCCTGCAATCACGGGATAGGTGGGATTGACCCGGCCATCGGTGTAATACTCCAGATACGCTTCTGGGAGTCCGATGAGCCGCTTCCCCGCGGTGTCGAACGGGAGTCGGAGCAAATTCGCTTCGATGTGACCACGAATATGATCCTGATAATTCAGCGTGGTGAGCAGTTCCAGGTTTGGGTAGTCGGGGATATCGGAAGCCGCGCCGGCTTTGGTCGCCGCCGGCCGGCCGTATGTGTCGATTCCCAGATAAAGCTGCATAAGCCCATAGAAGTCGCCGAATGGACCGCCAAGCTGCGCTTTCAATGGCTGGTAACCGCCTTGAAGCGGCACGGCGGCGTTGGGAGTATTGAACGGCCCGATGCCGCGCTTCGCCAGGTCGGCGCTTACCTGTTCATTGAACTGAGTAATGACCTGGTTTGCCTGGATCTGGGCCCCGGAACCAGCGGTAACCGATGTCGCGGGAGGCGTGGTCGCCGCCTGTGAGAAGGCTGGTCGGAGACTTCCCATCGATAAGAGCAGGACCACCGCAGTCGCGATTCTTCGCATTATGCCTCCAATCGTGAATGCTGGGCGAGCAGGTTACCAGGACAACCCGATCCCACTCAGCGCATTCGTTGTTCAAGCCGATTCAGCCTGGCCCACGCGCCAGAGGCTATCGGGTCTTCATAGTGACAGCACGGCCGTGCGTCTGGCGGCGCCCACCCATGCGACGCGCCCGAGCTCGCCGATTATGACAATATTGCCTTCAACCCGCCGTCATCCGACTACTCTTAGCAAGGCGCTCGTCACATGCAGCGAGAGCCGGACGCCTTTCACATAAGTCCCCGGGCAAAAATGCCCGCAGAGCCGGCGATTCATGCGTCTTCGTCGCCGCAGAGCAGCAGGCGGCTGGTTTCTCGCCAGGCCTGCAGCACCAGCGCGCTCACAAGCTCACAGCCCGACTCGTCGGCGCTTTCGGCAGCGTGGAGCACTGCCAATTTCGCATCCTCTGCCCAATCCGGCATACGCTCCGCCGCCTGCCGCAGGAGTCGCCCTGCCGCAAGAATCAGCGAATTAATCGCTTCCGGATCATCTCCTCCACGCAGCGCTTCCGCGACCGTCGATACCGCGCGATACGCGTCTTCGTCGAGGCAGTCCAGGATCCCCTCCAGGGAACGCCTGGGCGCCCGCGAACTCAGAGCCACCAGAAAATGCTCTTCCAGTGTGACGGTTTTCCGGGCCATTCCAACACTCCCTGGAGTATGATGGGCTGAACAAGCGGCGGTCGAGATCTGAAAGGGAAAGCGCTTTATCCGCGCGCTTCGAATTCCAATCTGCCCGCCACGCTATGGATATACCCGCCTTCTCGCCCCTATCACACTCTTTTTCAATAAAAAACTTGAATATTGGACGCGCCGCCGCGCGCCCAAACTGCGGCAGCCTTATTCCTCACCCGCGCGGATATCCACCAACGCGTTCAAGTAACAGAATTACCGGCCGCTCTGAAGCTTCTGGGATACCGCATCCCAGTTCACGACGTTCCAGAATGCGTCCACGTACTCCGCGCGCCGATTCTGATACTTCAGATAATAGGCGTGCTCCCAGACATCCAGCCCGAAGATCGCGTGCCGGCCTTCCATGATTGGATTGTCCTGGTTTGGAGAGCTTTCGATTTTAAGCGTGCCGCCATCGAGCGTCACCCACGCCCAACCCGATCCGAACCGAGACATCGCCGCGGCCTTAAACTGTTCTTTGAACTTTGTGAAATCACCAAAAGCGCGATTAATGCCGTCGCTGAGCGCGCCCGTTGGCTGACCACCTCCACCTGGCTTCAATTGTTTCCAGAATAAAGAATGGTTCAAATGGCCGCCACCGTTGTTGCGAACAGCAGTACGGACGCTCTCGGGAACGGCGTTGAGATTTCCCAAAAGGTCTTCCAGGCTCTTGCCCTGCAGCTCGGGCGTCTTTTCGATCGCTGCGTTGAGATTGGTGACGTAGGCGCCATGGTGCTTGTCGTGATGGATCCGCATCGTCTCTTCATCGATATACGGCTCCAACGCGTCGTACGCGTAAGGTAGAGGGGGTAACTCGAATGGCATAACTGACTCCTGACTTCCTAACAAGATCCCAAAACGGATCGAACCCTGGGGCGCATGGCGCACTTGGGCCAGCTCGAAACAGCCGCGTTTCAACTTCTCAGATGTATCATCGGAGAGACCGGCGGCGGCCATGCCCTCTCTCGCGCCCGGCTCATCCAAGCCCTGCCGCACCTCGAATTCTAAGTTACATCATAGCATAAACTTACTCCAAACCCACCCAAATTTTCACAGATCCCGGCCGAATTTCGGGTTTTCGGGCTGAAATGAAATCGCTCATCCGCTTAGAATCGCGTCGAAAAGAAATCGCTCATCCGCTTAGAATTGCGCGGAGAAGTACGCCTGGGCGTCCAGGTGAACACCGCTGCCATCGGGCAGGTTATCCGGGTGCTGCGCCCAGTAAGGCCGCAGCGTCAGGCTAAACGTTCGACCGGGGCCAATGCGCCGTGACCCGCCGACCCAGCCAGCCGCCTCAACGTCGGGATTAGCGTCAATCCGGTGATGCTGCTCCACCGTCGCCTGCAGGAAGTACCGCCAATCTCTCTTCGGCTTGAAATCGGCGCGCGCCACCAGGCCAGATGATCCGGGTCCAATGGGGTTTCCGATAATCCCCCCATATCGCGCGTACGCGAGCGTCGGCTTTTGATGAAGATAAGTGGAGTCGTCCCGACCCATAAAGTTTTTCGCGTCAGTATAGACCGCCTCCAGTGTCAGGTTATCGATGCCCGGTCGGGGATGCGGGAGATCCATGCCCGCCAGGAACCCGGCTTTTCGTGGGCGATACTGCTGCCCGGCAAAAGGTACCGGAAAGGTGATTTCATCAATGAGAATATCGCCGTAGTAACGTTTTAGATCTCGGTTACGATACGCAAGTTGGAAGTCAATGAGATACGACTCAGTGTCGGTGCTGACCTTATTGGCTTTTCCTCCGTTGATCCGTTCCGCCAGGTAAAACGGCAGGACCAGGGTATAGGCGGGCGGCGCCCCGATTGAAACAAGCGCCTCCGAGGCCGCTGCGTCGAGTCCCGGTTTGAGGGTCTTTTCGATCCGGCGGCCCAGAAGGTACCGTTCGACGCCCGGCTCGTGATCATACGCCGTAAACTGCTGGAATCTCCAGGTTCCAAAGCGCCCCATGTCGAAGTTTTTAGTGACGTGGACCATATCGAGCGGTCCGGTATTATCGGATAGGAGCAGCCCGCCGCTGTACTCCGGTCCCCACTGCAGCCAGTCCCGGCCCGCTTCGACCCGCCATCCCGAAAAGCTCTTCCAGATCGCCAACCGGTTGACGCCGCGAAGATAGAGCGAATCCGGATTGTATCTCAGCAGGCCGCTGACACCCGTAATCGGTCCCGGGACCGGCGCGGAAAGCTCGAATGGCCGGTCGAACCCCCCGGGATTGAGATTTGAAACAGAAACCGTATATTGCGCTCCGTCAATGGCGCCTTCAACATCTCCCGCGCCGAGGGCGCGCGGGTGGATGTTGCCATCGAAATCGCCGAGTTGTCCCCGCACATAGAGACCGTACATCGGCTTCAGATTCTGCGGCCGCGAATCATCCGGCACGATCAGGCCCATTTGCGCCAACTCATACCGGAATTCCCATGCAAGAAGACGGAGCCGCGCGCTTTGCGGTACCCCGATAGCCGGTGGCTCGCCGGGCGCAGACTGCGGGACGGGAGGTAGGCCCGGCGCCGTCGCCGAAGGAGTCGCGGAAACCGGAGGCGCCCCCACAGGCGCCGCTGTCGGAGGAGAGGCGGTGAGCGCTCGCAGCAGAATTGCCGCAACATCGCCGCGGGTGAGGGAATAATTGCCCCGGAAGTAGTCTGATGAGTAGGGAATGACTCCCCGGAGAGCCAGGCCCGCAAGGGCATCCATGATCCAGCTTCCCCGCGGAATCTCTTCGGTAGGACGCGCCTTTTCATGGGGCCCGCGTGCCAGGGCCGCGGATATACCAGCCGACAGGAGTCCATTCCCCAGTATGCGATCCACTGTCTCTCCTGCCCGGGCTGGAGAAACCAGCGATGCCGTCGACATCGCGATCAGCGAAACGACGAGCATAACCGGCGCTCTCTTTCGAAGCGCAGCCGGTCTCGCTAACCATTTTGTAGAACATCCTCCTTCTGAAATCTTTGATTCCCGGGAACCCGCGGAGAGATCCGTTTCGTGACTCATCAGACTCCTTCTTAGTGCGCCACTCAAAACGATCGAGTCAACACCCGATCGAGCACGACAGCCACTCAAGTTCAAAAGACAGGCGCGTCAGGCGGCTTTAGTAGGGACGGTGACACCGGCGCCCGGCGACGCAGCGCTTGATAGAGACGAATCCACCGTCCGGCCCAACGGCGCCCTGGGTATGGAAGCACCACGGCGGCGCCCCATGGCCGATAACCGGGAGATTCCCCGTGGCGCGGTCCGACGCCGGATCAAGCGCCTCTGCAAGTGTAAGATACGACATCTTCTTGTTGCGCAGATACTGGCAGACACCGAGCAGCGCGCTCTCGCACATCTCCGCTGTTTCTGGCGGATTAATCTCATTACTGGATGTCGCCTGGTTCAGGGTCTTAATCGGGTTACTGGACATTTGTTTCTCCTGCGGCTTCCAACAGCGCAAGCCGAACGGTCTCTCGAGCAAGCGGGACCTTATAGCCGTTATCGGGCATTGGCTCGGCGTCCTTCACGGCGGCGGCGGCGGCGGCGGCGGCCAGATCCGGGGACCAATGCTTCCCGACCAGCGCCTTCTCCGCAGCCACGGCGCGCCACGGCTTCGGCGCCACGCCCCCCATAACGACGGCGGCGTGACTAACCTGCCCGCGTTCCAGATGAAGCAGAACCGCGGCGCTGGCGAGCGCCCAGTCAAAGGACTCCCGTCCCCGCTGTTTGATATATACGCTGCGTGCGCCCGGCGGCGGGGCAGGAACGTGGATCGACGCCACAATCTCTCCCGACGTCAGGATGTTCTCCCGCAGCACGTTCTGCGCGGGAAGCACGAAGAACTCGTCCAGCGGCACGGTTCGTCGGCCTTTCGGCCCCGCTATCGTGACCGACGCGCCATGCGCCATCAGGGCCGGCGCCATGTCCGACGGATGCACAATATACGAGGGACCACCTCCGAAAATAGCGTGGTACCGGTTGTCGCCGGCAACGGCGTAACACCGGTCGCCACCTTTCTTCAGGCAGATAATATCCTCGTCACGGTAGTACCAGCAGCGGGGCCGCTGGCAGAGATTGCCGCCAACCGTGCCCACGTGCTGGATCTGCGGCGTCCCCACCGAGAGCGCCGCTCCGGATAGCGCCGCATACCGATCCTGGAGCCGTTGATCAGCCGCAATTTCGGCCAGCGTGACCAGCGGGCCTATCGTTAGCCCATCTCGACGGACCTCCAGACGGTTCAGGCCCGGGATCGTCTTCAGGTTAACGACTGTCTCCGGCGAAATGATGTACTCCTTCATTTCGTCGAGCAGATCAATGCCGCCGGCGATTGGCCGAGCTCTATCGCCGCCTACGTTCAATAAATGTACCGCCGCATCCATCGAATCGGGATGGGCATACCGGAATGACTTCATAAGATACTCCAGGTCTGTGTTGGCCGAGCGTAGATGAATTTGGGCTTCATGCCGTTGAAGCGCACTCGGAGCATTAGCTAATGCTCCGAAAGGGCGTCGAGCACCTTCTTGGGAGTGATAGGCAGATCGCGAACGGGGACCCCGATAGCGTTGAACACGGCGCAGGCTATGGCTGAGGCGCCCGGGATATTGGGAGGCTCGCCGATGCCGGTCACCTTACCCGTGGGATTGTCGTAAACAATCGCTTCCATCGGAGGGATTTCAAGCGCGCCGGCCACTTTGTAGGTTTCCATGTTCGGGTTGATCATGTGTCCGGTCTGATCGTCCATAACGCGGCCCTCCAGCAGCGCCAGGCCAACACCCAGGATCATCCCGCCGTTGATCTGGCTCTCGACGGCTTTCCGGTTCATCACCAGTCCGCAGTCGTGAACGCCAACCATGTGCAGCACTTTCACTTTACCGGTGCGCGTGTCCACCTCCACCTCGGCAAATTGCGCTCCGCCGGCGCCGCCCTGCTGGAGCTCCGAGGGCCAGTTACTCCCATTCACAATTCCTGTTACCCCGCCCGCCGGCAAACGAGAGCAGGCCTGCTTCCAGGTGATCGAGCGACCGGGGGTTTTTGCAACCCGCACCGTCTGATTCGAGAGCTCCAGCTCACCCGCCTTCGCGTTGAGAAAGGGCGCCACGGCGTTCAACAACTGCTCGCGAGCGCTGGTCACCGCGCCCATCACCGCCGGCGCCACCGATGCCGTGGTGGTGCTGCCGCCGCTGCCGCCCGCGGGTCCGTAGTTGGAGTCACCAATCTTAACCGTTACCCGATTCAACGGAATCTGCAACTCATCCGCGACAATGGCGCCCACGTAGGTGCGGGTGCCGGTGCCGAGATCCTGGGTGCCGCACTCCACCATCGCCGATCCATCCCGGTTGACCGTAACCCGGACGGTGGTAGACGGACTTCCCCCACCCCACCATTGAGCGGAGCTCATTCCAATTCCACGCTTCACCGGCCCGGGAGTTCCGCCCGGTATCTTATTCCGTCGATTCCAGCCAATCCGCTCTGCGCCGATCTCATACTCCTTCATGCGGACCGGATCGCCGTCGTTCTTGCGCCGGACTTCCAGTGGGTCCAATCCAAGCTTCGCGGCCAGCTCATCCACAGCCAGCTCGGTGAGGAAGGAGCTCTGGGGATGGTTAGGAGCGCGAAACGCCCGGCTGGCGCCGATATTCGTGAACACGGGACCATAGTCCACCTTGCTGGCCCCAAAATGATAGATGTAGGGGAGCGCGATTCCAACGTCGCCAATCCCGCCGGTGCCGTAACCCGAAGCCTGGTATGCGGTCATCGTGCCATCTTTCTTCCCCGCGATTTTGACTTTCGCGTAGGCCGAGGGACCGTTTCCGACCGCCAGAAACTCCTCCTTGCGCGTAAGAAGCAGCCGTACCGGCGCGCCGGTGTCTTTGGCGAGTTGCACGGCGGCCCGTCCTTCCACACCCATTCCAAATTTGCTTCCGAACCCGCCGCCCATTACCTCGCAGATCACCTCAACATGGTCCGCCGGGAGATTGAAAGCCTGCGCCACGTCGTCTCGGACACCCGTAATGCCCTGGGTTGAAGCCCAGACGGTTACCCGGTCGGGCGCCGTCCAGTGTGCGGTGACACCGTGAGGCTCCAGGCATACGTGCAGGCGGGCCGGGACGCCATACTCCGCCTCATGAACGGCATCGGCGGCGGCGAACGCCGCATCGATATCACCCTGCTCATGGTGGCCCGGTTGATAATTGCTATCTTCGTTGGCGTGAACCTTCGGGCTGTCCGGCTTGATGGCTTCGGTTTCCGAAACCACGAACGGCATCTGCTCGTACTGAACCTTAATGGCGCGAATCGCGTCTTCAGCAAT
This sequence comes from Armatimonadota bacterium, assembly GCA_035686845.1. Taxonomy (GTDB): domain Bacteria; phylum Armatimonadota; class DASRZA01; order DASRZA01; family DASRZA01; genus DASRZA01. Next base: position 14,277 of record DASRZA010000147.1, read on the forward strand.
GTCCGGCGACTGAGCCGCCACCGCCGCGACTTCATCCCCGAAGTACATGACCTGGTCGCCCGGATTACGAAGCTGAATCGCCGCCCGGACGCCGCGCATTGCCTTCGCCGGAGCGAGATCAATGGAAGTGATCTTAGCGTGGGCGTAGGGACTCCGGAGAATCCGTCCGAAAAGCAGGCCCGGCATAACGACGTCGGACGCATAACGGGCGGACCCGGTGACCTTCCAGGGTCCATCCAGCCGATCGATTCCCGCCGACTGGTAGAGATATTTAAACCGGGTGGGATCCCCCCAGGACAGGTGAGTCTCGCTGTCAGGAACATCCATCTCAACGACCTTCTCCTGGCCGTTCACCTGAATTGTAACTTCTTTCTTCGGCATGACCGTTCTCTCTTCTCTGATGCCGCTCAAATTCATAACGATGCAAGTAAAATCGCTGCGCGCCCAAAAACGCGGTGCGCCGCTTATCGGCTAGACCTTTCGGGCTCCGGCGGCTTCGAGGCATGCCTCAAAGATCCGCGGATAGGTTCCGCAGCGGCAGATGTTGCCCCGGACGCCCTGCCGCACCTGTTCCTCGGTGGGATGCGGATTCTGCTCCAGCAGCGCCGTACACGACATGATAAAGCCGGGTGTGCAGTAGCCGCACATCATACCATCGTGCTTGACGAACGCGGCCTGAATTGGAGAAAGACGCCCATCGGACGCCAGGCTCTCCACGGTGCGAATCTTCTTGCCCCGGGCGTCCATCGCCAGCATCATGCAGGAGTACATCGTCTTGCCGTCGGCGATCACGGTGCAGGCGCCGCATGAGCCGCGGTCGCACACGACCTTTGTGCCGGTCATCCCCAGGCCGTAGCGCATGGCGTCGGCGAGGGTGGTCCGGGGTTCAACAGCGACGGTGTGAACTTTGCCATTGATGTTGAGCGGAATAAAGACCGAATCGGCGCCGACGGAGGGCGCTGCAGGGGCCGGCTCGGGCGCAGCGGAGCCTTCATCCTTGCATGCCTGCTCCAGCAGCGACCCCGGCACGGCGGCGGCAGTTCCCACCACGCTGACGCCTACCCGTTTCAGAAAGCGGCGCCTGGATACGCCGCGCTTTTGTTCACTCATCTCACGGTACTCCCTTTAGATAAAATCCTCTTTAGCTTAGATAAAGTCCTCTTCAGCATGAATAAGGGGCTCTTCAACCTTCGAGAATATGACTCACTTCCTCGACTCGCTGCTTTAATTGCTGTTCGGTCGGCGCCTCCAGATTGAGCCGGAGCAGCGGCTCTGTATTGGATGACCGAACGTTGAACCACCAGTCGCCAAAGTCAAACGTAACGCCATCGATTTCGGAGATCCTGGCGCCTGAGTATTGCTGGCGAAGTTGAACCAGCCGCGCAGCCGCGTCGGTTACCTTGAAGTTAATCTCGCCACTTACATGATACTTCGCATGGAGCGCGTCCAGCGTCTTTTTCCACTCGGCCCCCATTTCCGAGGCGAGCCGGATCATGTAGAGCGCGGCTAAAATGCCGCTGTCGGCGCCGAAGAACTCCGGAAAATAGTAGTGGCCGCTCAGCTCTCCGGCGAACGCCGCGTGCTCCTCGGCGAGCCGGCTCTTCATATATACGTGACCTACCCGGTTCACGACCGGTTTCCCACCGTACTCCAGAATCATGTCGCGTACGACGCGGCTGCACCGGACATCGTACAGAACCGGCGCGCCGGGCATTCGCTTCAGGGCATTCCTGCTCAGGAGCGCCGCTACGAAATCCCCCGGAATCATGACGCCATCGGGACCAATGATAATGGCCCGGTCGCCATCACCATCCAGCGCCACCCCCAGCGCCGCCAGATCACTCTGCACCCGGTCGCTTAAGAATCGGTGATTCTCCGGTTTCATCGGGTCCGGCCCCCGGTTCGGAAAGCGGCCGTCCGGATCATAGAAGATGACGTCGGCGCTCAGGTTCAGGCGATCTCGCAGCTTGAGAGCCACCAGCCCCGAGGCGCCGTTGCCCGTATCAATGACCGCAACGCGCGGCATCTCGAACGTCCCGACGAGTCCGGATATCAACTCTACAAACCCGTCTTCGAGGTCGATCGTTTCCTGCCGGCCGCCCTCCCTCGTTTGCGGCGGCTCTTCTTTAATCCGGCGGCGAAGCTCGGAGAGGCCCTGGTCCAGGGAGAGAGCGTGGGGCATCTTTCGAACGATCTTGAAGCCATTCTGATCCGGAGGGTTATGAGAAGCGGTAATCATAACACCGGCGCAGTTGTGGGTTGCGCACCCGTAATAGAAGAGATCGGTGGGTCCAAGCCCCGCGACGATCGCCACTGCCCCGGCGTCTTCGATGCCGGCGGCCAGCGCTTCCGTCAACTCGGGACCTGAAATGCGCGCGTCATGAACCACCAGGAACCGGGCGCCTCCGAGCATCCCAACGAGCTGGTTTCCCACCGCGTAGGCGACGTCGGTGTTCACTTCATCGGGATATCGGCCCCGGATATCGTAGGATTTAAATATATGCTCCGCTACCTGCATCACCACCCCCTCGGTTACGACGTCCGCCGTGCGCCCATTTCCTGGAGTAATACCTCCGCGCAGCGCTGGGCAAACTCCGGAGCATTGATATTACAATCCATCTCAATGACCGGTATGTCAGGACGCAGCCGCTCCCTCAAAGTATCATACAACGCGCGGTCGGCCTCCGGCCACCAGAAGGGGCCTTCCGGAGCGTCGATCATACTAACACCCTGCAGCGGAAGGATAAGAGTCACCGGGCCCGCACTCAGATTGAGCTTTCCGGCGAGGATCTCGCCGAGGCGCCGGTTCTCGTCAATATTGGTCCGGAGCAGGGTGACATTTGGGTTATGCGGATAGAAGCGGCGACCGGCGAACCGTGCGGGAACGGTGTCAGGCGCGCCGAAGTTCACCATGTCGAGGCATCCGGGGGCGACGACAGCGGGCACACCGTGACGCGCCGCGGCGTCCAGGCGCGCCGGTCCGGCCGCCATCACGCCGCCCACCAGTTCATCGGCCCATTCGGTGGTGGTGATGTCAAGAACTCCGGCGATGCGGCCGCTCTCCACCAGGCTCTCCATCGTACGGCCGCCGGCGCCGGTGCAGTGGAAGACTAACACCTCGTATCCGGCGGCTTCTAAAATCGTCCGCGCCGCCTCTACTGCGAGAGTCGTGTTACCAAACATGGAAGCGGCAATGAGCGGCCGATCCTGCCCCTCCGGAACGTCCGTTTCCACCATTCCGCAGACCGCCCCCGCCGCCCGCGCAAAAATCTCCCGGCTGATGGCGTTGATACCCGCGACATCCACGATACTCGGGATCATGACAATATCCCGAACGCCAACATAACCGGAGACATCACCACCGGCCACGGTTGAGACCATCACCTTCGGCACGCCCAACGGGAGCGCTCTCATGGCGGCGCAGGCGACCGAGGTCCCACCGCTGCCGCCGAGCGCCAGCACTCCGTGAAACCTGCCTTCACTGAAGAGTTGGGGAAGCAGCGCGGCGGCCCCGCGACTCATTGCCGCCATTGCGTCGCCCCGGTCGCGGCGTGCGACGAGGTCATCCAGGGCAACCCCGTCCGCCCGGGCGACTTCTTCGCGCGAGATGTCCGGCTCGAGGCGGGGCGGTTCCAGCACCCCGACGTCGATGACCAGGGTTTGAAGACCGTGCGTCTCGATTTGCTTCTTCACAAAGGCGTATTCCATCCCCTTCGTGTCGAGCGCGCCCATGAGCGCGATTGTCTTCGTCATCGGTCAGCTCCTCGACACCGTAATCCGGGTGAACCGTTCCGTCTGTTCACGAATGGCCCGTTCGGTGGGCAGCCGCTCCATCGAACTGGCGCCATAGAAGCCGTGAATTCCGCGACAGCGGGAGAGGATCATGGCTGCGTCATCCGGCTCGGCGATCGGTCCGCCGTGGCAGAGCAGTATGACGTCGTTCCGGACGGAATGCGCCGATTCGGCGATGGCGTCGATCAGCGGGACGCACTCTTCGAGCGTCTTCGCCGTTTTTGCGCCGATGCTGCCCGAGGTGGTGAGACCCATGTGCGCGACCAGGATATCGGCGCCCGCCCGGGCCATCTCCATCGCCTCTTCCGGATTGAAGACGTACGGGGTAGTCAGCAAGTCCATCTCATGCGCCAGGCGAATCATCTCTATCTCCCGATCGTAGCCCATATTCGTCTCTTCGAGATTGGCGCGGAACGTTCCATCGATCAGGCCGATCGTGGGGAAGTTCTGAACGCCAGCGAATCCGGTATCCCGGATCTCTCGCAAGAAGTTTGGCATAAGCCGGAACGGATCGGTACCGCAGACCCCGGCCAGCACCGGAGTCCGCTTCACGACCGGGAGCACCTCGCGGGCCATCTCCATGACGATGGCGTTGGCGTCGCCAAAAGGCATCATACCGGCGAGCGAACCGTGTCCGGCCATGCGGAATCGTCCCGAGTTGTAGATCACAATCAGGTCAATTCCCCCTGCCTCCTCGCACCGGGCGCTGATACCCGTTCCCGCCCCGCCGCCAATAATCGGCTGGCCGGCGGCGATTTTCTGCCACAGGCGGCTCAGAATTGTGGACCTGCTCTCAGTTGTCATCCGCAGCCTCGAAATGCGCTCTTCCCCATCACGAAGTTCCGGCGCGATGCTTCACCGCCGCGCGCTTTTATGGAAGGTTAGCCGGATCGGGGCCATATTCTCTACTGTGGAGCGGTCTCGCTGAGGATAGGGACGGGGCTGTACCTCACCCGGACTATTCATGAGGGCCGGAAGCTCCCTGAACGCGGAGCTACCCATAGAACACCGCGGAGAAAAATCACCGGTATTGGTCACTTGCCCCTGAAACCCCGATAGTGGGGCAACCAAGGTACGGGTGGGTTTGAAACTCTCCTCTACTGTGATAGTCCTTCGGCTCGACACGCCGAATCAAAATGGCCGTCCTGTTCTATTCGCCGCAGAGAATTGTCCTCCACTTTTTTTTCAGAACCATTTAAGGCCTCTGTAATCGGGGTAACAATGCTGGCGAGATTTCCTCTGCGGCCTCGCGGAGGACATAGAAGTAACCACACTTTTGGGGTAAACCTCATGTTTGGTGAGCTTTACGTTTTGCATGGACCAGGGCTCGAGGGCTGCGGTCTTCCGGTGAGACGGATGCGTCGAAATCCGTTCGTTGTGGCGGATAATCTTCGATCCGTCGGAGCTTTCGGAACAAGAGGACTCCTTTTCCATGAAACCCGGGTTCTAAACGACCGGAGCTGGAGGTTGTAATGATTGAGCAGCGCAATGATAGTGTTACTTCCGCCCCCCGCCTCCAACGCGTCGTAATCGCGGGTTAGATTCGCGTCACGCCCGGCGGGGCGACAATGTCTCATGCCGGCGTCTGCGCACGGCCGGCTCCGACGAGCGCCCGACGGGCAAACTGTCCACCGGCGCATGCGTTTTAGCGGTTTTCGCCGCGTTCGCTGCTCTGATCCTCCCGATAGCTGCGCCGGCCGCGCCGACCTCTCTCCCGGCCTCTCCCCGAAACGGGAAGAGGAGTCCGTCCTCCGTCGTACGTCCTTCGTCGCTGTCCGGCCACCACGCCGGCTACCCGCTTCGTTTGGTACCTCGCGCCCCACGCCCCGCGCCAGTAACCCTTTTGAGTGAGATGGCGCACTTCACGCGCCGGATAACTCCCGCGGAACTTTCAATCTGGAAGAGCGAGTTGCACCGGAGCCATCTGCCCGCAGACACAGCGGCGAAGCTACATATATGGCTCGGTGAGTATGAACTGGCTGTGGGTGAGCAGCCCGAGGACGCGGCCTGGCATTTTGGACAGGTCTCATCCCACGCCGCACCGAAACTCCGCGGCCTGGCGAAGTATGACACCGCCCTCGCCGGCTACTTCGAAGGCGCTTACGCCGACACCCAGCAGGCGTTCAAGCGGCTTCTCTCTCCCAAGACCGGCCTGCCCGGATACAGCATCAAATCGTGCGCTCTCTGGGCCCGGATCGCCGGCTGCTGCGCCGGTTATCACGCCCAGCATTCAAGGATGGGCACCCCCGAGCCGCCCCGCCTGGACCCGTACTGCGGCGCCGCGGCGCTGGCGGAATGCCTTCGCGCCATGGGACGACCGTACGATAAAGCGACGTTAGTGGCGGCCTGCCGGGTCACGGGTGAGGGAAGCTCGCTGCACGACGTGATCGACGCCGGCAAAAAACTGGGAGTCGTCGTCCGAC
>DASRZA010000148.1:0-13336 GCA_035686845.1 Armatimonadota bacterium
GGCGCAAATATCTGCATCGAGTGCGTGGAATTCTGCAGCGACCTCATCGAGGACCAGGCGGGGTATCTATCTCAAGCTCATGGAGCGCCGGCCACCGGGCCCCAGAGCGACCACACCGAGGACCAGGCCGCCGGCAGCGAACATCCCTCGGACAGCCAGGAGTCGTCTCTGGATATTGATTACGCCGTTCAAAAGCTCCGCATGGATGGGTACGTTGTTCTGGAGGATCTGCTTTCTCTGGAGAAGATATCGGCGCTGCGAGAGCGGTTTCTGGAGCTTTTGGAGGAGAGAATCCGGAATGATCCGGCCAATCGCGGCGCCAACCGGTATCAGATGTTCCTGCCGTTCGAGGCGCCGTTCAGCGACCCTGAGCTGTACCAGAATCCCATCGTCCTCACGATTCTGGAAGCGCTCATGGGCAAGGACCTCATCTGCACTTACCTGGCGTCGGACACGCCGCTGCCGTGCTCGGACTACCAGCGCGTCCATTCCGATACCCGGCTGCTCTTTCCGGAAACTCCGTTAGCTCTGCCCGCTTACGGTGTTGTGCTGAACGTGCCGCTGGTCGATTTCACCGAGGAGAACGGTCCGCTGGAACTCTGGCCCGGGGGAACACACCTCATGCCCGGGCCACTCGACATTCAGCGACTCGCGGCGGAGATGAAATCGGCGCGGCTGCTGCCCCGGGCGGGTTCGGTAGTGCTGCGAGACCTGCGAGCATGGCACCGGGGCACTCCGAACCGTTCCGACGCCGCCCGGCCGAACCTCGCGCTGGTCTATACCCGGCCGTGGTACCGGTTCGAGCAAAAACCGATTGAGATCCCATCCGCGGTCTATAGCGCGCTCCCGGAAAGCGCGCAGCGCCTGCTCCGCGCCAACCTGATCCGTGACTGATACCGCCGTTCAGGGCGGCGCGTGCGCCGCCCCTACGCGGCCGCGCCGCCCGGTTCCGAGCACTACGGCATTTTTGCGCTCAAAGGCGTGAGATCGACCTCGTTAAGAGCGCCGGTCGCGGACGTGCCCTCGATGATCACCTGCAGCCGGCCGCCGGGCCGGAGCCAGGCGGGCGGGATATACAGCTGTTTCTGCGGGCCGCCTACAACCTGAACATCCATCGCCGGACCAAGAATAAATCGACCGACCAGCCGGCCGTTCAGATACATTTGACCCAACAGATCCTGCCCCGTGAGATCCACGTCTACCCCGCCGGCGCTCTGCTCAGCGCTTTGTGGCAGCGGCGCTGAAAGCAGACGGAACTGCCCCGCGCTGACCGGGGTTGATCCGGCTGGTCCGGGGGACGCCGCGGGCCTTACCGCCGCGGCCATCGCCTCTTTGTCAAGATCGTCAGGCGTGACCTCCCACGGACCCGGCAGCGGGAGCGACGCTTTTCCCTCCAGGCTGACCGGCGCCAGCAGCCCGCGCAGGCTTCCAAGTCTGTTGGCGGGCGTGTTCCTATTGTCAAAGTTGGCATGGCCCCAGATTTCAACCCGGACCAACAAATTATTGGCGCCCGTCTTCAGCGCCGTTCCCACCGGAAACTCCAGCGCATTCCCAACTCCGCGCTGCACCCCGAGGCAAACCCCGTTCAGGTAGACCGTAGCGAAGCCGGACACGCTTCCGAACCGGAGCGTTGAATAAGACGCGGTATCGGGCGCGGTGAACCGGGTCCTGTACCATCCGGCGCCCAGGAGGATGCCGGAGGCCTCTAAGGAAGGATGAAGGATGAAGGATGAAGGATGAATCACAGACGCTGGAGTTACAGCCCCCTCTCCCCGCTTCGGGGAGAGGCCGGGAGAGAGGTCTGCCGCTGGAGTTACAGGCACCTCTCCCCGCTTCGGGGAGAGGGCAGACGAGGTAGGAGCGATGACGGATGGAGTGGCGACGACAGACGCCGGAGTTACAGGCACCTCTCCCCGCTTCGGGGAGAGGCCGGGAGAGAGGTCCGTCGATCCCCATGCATTGATGACGATCGCGGGGGGATTGGTGGGATTGGGGATGGGATCGTCATTTTGAACTTGAACTTCGATCCGGATTCCGTGAGAAAGACTTAGCGTACCGGATCGATTGCCGCCCGGTCCCAGATCCAGCATTGCATGCGATGATCCACCCGGCGCGCCAGGGGGCTCGCTCTCCACCGCGACCTCGATGCCCGAATCCCGCGGCGCTCCCAGGGTCAGCCGGATTCCGTTTTTGATCTTATCGATGGACCGGACTTCGGCGGAAGCGTAATCGAGGCGTGCGGGGATTCCCCAGGGATCGAGCGAAATATGGAACGGGATTATCGGATCGGTCCGGGGCGCGACGGTCAGCGTGCCTTTGGTCGGGAACGTCTGGTTACCGCACGTGACGGTGGTTTGCTGCGGATCTCCGGTGTTGTTGAGCAGAAAAATTAACCGGGAGTCGCCGTGCTGCAGCTCAAAGAGTCCACCGGGTCCGCCTTTGCGGTTTTCGGCGCCGAGCGCCGGATTGGATACCGTAAAAGTGTTGGGCGCCGACTCCACCGAATCGCTCTCCGCCATCAGGGTTGAAAAGGTGTTGACGGCGCGGGCTAGCCGCTGCGCCTCCCACCAGCGAGGCCGCGGCTGCATGTCGAATCCAATCATGCCGCCAAAGTCCACAGCCGTGGCGACCGGCGAGTTGCCAGCCCAGTTTGTGACGCCATTGCGGCGGCCCCAATTGATTCCTCCGGCAAAATTAAAGGGAGAGACACCCTTCGCCCCACCGGCCAGCAGCCGCCTGAGCACTAATGGACTCCGGTCTGTTTCCGAAACATAGAGCGGAACCTGCTCCATGCCTTCACCCGCGGGCGTGACGTGCGTCCAGTTGGCCTCCGCCGCCTTTCTTGCAAGATCTTCTATCTCATGCTGCACGTACAGGTTGTCGGTGGGGAAAACGCCGCTGACGTCTCCGGTCGCGTTGGTAACGTGGTTGCCATTGCCGATGCAGGCCACAATCGGGACGTTGATCCCGTCGGCGCGTACCATGTCGCGGAGCGCGGTCATGTAACCGGCGCGATCATGGCTCGCCCAGAAGAAATCGAGCTCATTCTCGATCTGGTAGAGAATGACCGGTCCACCGTTCGTCGCCAGAATCGGTTTTGCAACCTGGTCCACGTGATGAAGATACTGGCGAACATAGCTCAAATACGGGGCGTTGTTCTGCCGCAATTCAAGACCGGGTTTCGTATAGAGCCATGCGGGTAATCCTCCACCATCCCATTCGTCACAGATATAGGGGCCGGGACGCAGGATTACGTTAAGATGATGCTGCTGACAGAGCCGCAGATAGGCAGCCAGGTCATGATTGCCGGTGTGGAAGTCAAATTGACCTTCCACCGGCTCGTGATAGTTCCAGGGGACGTAGACGTCGACCGTATTGAATCCGCTCCGCTCAAAAAGCGTGAGCGCCCGATCCCAGTCTCCCCGGTCGATCCGCTGATATTGCACTGATCCGGCCAGGAGTATCCGGCGCTGCCCATGAATAACGAAGCCGTGGGCGTCTATATTAACCGCGTTACGGATCGCCGGATCCACCGCCAACTGTGATTGAGCCACGGGCGCTGAACAGGCTGGACTTACCAGCAGCATGAGCGCCAGCCAGAAGCCTCCGGGCGCGGCAGGGCGTGGTCGGCGCTTATGCGGCGTATATGGGAACGAAGACAAGGGAAAAATGCTCCTAGAACTAGCAGCGCGGCGCAACTCTGAGGGACGCTTGTCCCCAGGAACTGCATCGCGGCGCGGTAATGCCTCCAATGTGGGGCATAATAACTTTATCACATTTGGCGCCAGGACCGCGTTCAGTCCCTCCCACGCCGCGATAAGCGCAGCCTTCGCGGCGCGGGAACACAGAAGATGAGCAAAACATTATGAAGAAACAACGTCGTGATAACCCGGATGAATTCGGTTCCCCTTTCGATCCCGAAGATGAGCAGCCGAGAACGACACCGTCGCCCGAAGACGTGGAACGGGAGGAGTTCGGTTTTGAGCTGCCGGAAACGCATATCCGGGCGCTTTCGCTGCTCGATGAGCTGCTGCGGATGACTCAGCGCACGGATCCACGATTCCAGCGTCTGCTTTTGCTGCGACATCAGATAGCCACCGACGAGCAGCAGTTTCAAGAAGCGCAGGAGTTGATGCAGCAGTATGAGGACGCGTATAACAAGCTCACGTCGCCCGCTAACCGGATCGCGGTCTTTCTCGGCACGCCCGAGGAGGGAATCGCCAACCTGGCTCTGGGTGACTCCGAGTTCTACGCCAACGCCGATCCGAAGCTGGACATCTCCAAGCTCAAGGTAGGCGCCCGGGTTACTGTCAACGACGCGTACGCGGTTCTCAAAGACCTGGGATATAGCACCTCCGGGGCGGTGGTAAAGGTGGCCGACGTGCTGGAAGATGGCCGCCTCCGGGTATCGATGGATGCGCAGGGAAACTCGGGCCGGGTGGTGCAGCGCTCCAGCGACCTGGCGGATCTACCGATCAAGCCGGGCGCAGAAGTCCGGATGGACCCGGCGTTCCGCGTGGCCCTGGAGCATTTCCCGCAGCAGGACACTCGCGATTTCTATATGGAAGAGGTCCCGCCCATTACCTGGGAGCAGGTTGGCGGGCAGGAAGAGGCTATCGCTCTTATCCGGGACACCATCGAGCTTCCGCTGCTCTACCCGCAGCTTTTCGAGCGGTTCCAGAAGCGCCCTCTCAAGGGGATTCTCCTCTTTGGCCCTCCCGGCTGCGGCAAGACACTCATCGGCAAGGCGACCGCTTATAACCTCACGCAGGAGTATCGCAAAGTCACCGGCAAGAACGTAGAAGAGTACTTCATGTTCATCAACGGGCCGAAGATTCTGAATATGTGGCTTGGTGAGAGTGAGCGAATGGTGCGAGAGATCTTTACCACCGCGCGAGAGAAGGCCAAAGAAGGCCGGCTGGTTTTCATCTTCATTGATGAAGCCGAGTCAATTCTGAGAACCCGGTCATCGGGGCGCTGGCTGAATATCTCCAATACGGTGGTGCCGCAGTTCTGCGCTGAGATGGATGGATTGGTGACCATGGAGAACGTGGTCGTGATGCTGACGTCCAACCGGCCGGACTACATTGACCCGGCAATCCTGCGGCCGGAGCGAATCGACCGGAAGGTGAAGATCTCCCGGCCGGATCGCGACGCTTCGCGGCAGATCCTCACGATCTATCTGGGTCCGGAACTCCCGCTCGACCCCGACGTGCTTCGTGAGCATGATTGCGACCACGAGGCCGCCCGGCAGTCTTTAATCGATAAGACGGTCGCGCAGTTGTGGCGACGCTCCCCGGAAACCGAGTTTCTCGAAGTTTACTTCAGGAATGGCGGGGTAGAGACCCTGCACTGGCGCGATCTGGTAAGTGGCGCGCTCCTCAAGAGCGTGGTTGACCGGGCGAAAGACTACGCCATCAAGCGATCGGTGGATAATCACTCGGCGCAAGAAGGCCTCAGTCATGAAGACATGGAGCGGGCGCTGCAGACCGAATATAAAGAAAACGAGATCTTCCCGAAGAGTGATTCGCAGGAAGATTGGCTCAAGCTGCTCGACTATGAGCCGGAGAATGTGGCGAATATCCGCCCCATCCGGCCCGGTCGAGGCAATCATGAGCGGCGCGGAGGAGTCATTTAGAAGGATGAGGGATGAAGGATGAAGGATGAATCAAAAAGCTCACCGCGGAGACGCCGAGATCCGCGGTGAGCCACAGCGCGGCAGAGCCGCAACCAAAGAAGTATTTTCGCGGTACGCGACAAAACTGATCGTTAGCAGTGCGGAGGAACGCGAAAACAAGAGAACTATGGGAATACAGGGAAAAGCGGATGGAGGACGAAGGCTGTTGGCATTCTTGATTCATCCTTCATCCTTCACCCTTCATCCTTCATCCTGATGTTCCTGGCGCCCAATTTGAACTTGAAAGAGATAACGGGTGGAGACGATATTCGGAATTGAAACGGAGTATGGCATCTTTGTGGATGGCCGTGATCCGTCGGATCTGGTGAACGAAGCGATTCACGTGGTGCAGAGTTATCCGCGCCCGGCGGCGAGTCCGTGGGATTACCGGGGTGAAGATCCGCGTCGGGACATGCGCGGCTTCCGGGTGGGCCATCTGACCCATAACCCCGATGACGCCCGCTACGATCGGCCTGCCGAGAGACCGATGTCGATGCAGGAGGAGCGAAGCGACCGGATCTTAGTCAATGGCGCCCGGCTCTACAACGATCACGGTCATCCCGAATACTCCACCCCGGAATGCTCAGCGCTGCGGCAGTTGGTGGCGCACGACAAGGCCGGCGAGCGGATTATCTTCGACTGCGCCCGGCGCCGGAGCGCCTCTCCGGAAAGCGCGGCGGTCACCATCTATAAGAACAATTCCGACTATCACGGCATGAGTTACGGCTGCCACGAGAGCTATCTCTTGCCCCGGAGCGTGCCGTTCGAGGCGATTCTCGCGGGAATGCTGCCGTTCTTCGTGACCCGGCAGATCTACACCGGCGCCGGAAAGGTGGGCGCGGAGGTGCGGCCGTCGCCGATCCCGATCTTCCAGCTTTCGCAGCGGGGCGACTTCTTCTCGGTGGAAACCAGCGTGGACACGCTCCACCAGCGTCCTATCGTGAACACACGGGATGAGCCTCATGCGGATGCCAGGCTCTTCCGACGGCTGCACGTCATCTGCGGAGACGCCAATCTTTCAGAATACGCGACCGCGCTCAAAGTGGGAACGACAGCCGTCTGTTTGGAGCTGCTCAAGCGAGACTGGAAGCCGCCCGTCACGCTCGAGAACCCGGTGGCTGCCATCCAGAACTTGAGCCGGGATCAATCCTGGCAGTGGTTAGTTAACCTTGAAGGAGGCAAGACCGTTCGGGCAACTGACGTGCAGCGGCTCTATCTGGAGGCTGCTGAGAAACAGTTGGGTGGCGACGCCGATGAAGATACGGCCTGGGTTCTAAAGGAGTGGGCCGTCGTCCTGCAGGCGCTGGAACACGATCCGTTGGAGCTGGCGGACCGGATCGACTGGGTGGCGAAGCGCACACTGCTGGAGCAGTTCCTTAAGGAAGAGGGGCTGGATTGGGGTGATGAGATGGCCCAGAGCCTGGACCTGGAGTACCATAACATCGACCCGGATCAGGGCCTCTTTTATGGATTGGAACAGATGGGCGCCATGCGCCGGCTGGTAACCGATGAAGAAATCGAACGGGCGGTGAACCATGCGCCCGACACGACGCGTGCCTGGGTGAGAGGCGAGGTCATTCGCCGTTTCCCGGAGGCGGTTCGCACGGCAAGCTGGAACAAGATAACGCTGGAGCAGCAAGGCCAGATCACGATATTGGATTTGAACCCGTTGGCCGCCGGTCTTGATCCTGAGCTCCGGGAACGCCTCGACGCCATACAAAGTCTAACGGAGTGGGTCCGGTTAATCGGCGCTCTGCGCCCGGACGCTTAAATTGCAATAATTTTAGAGCATTTGATTTTAGATCATCGCTATATTTGTCACGACTATCAAAACGACTTAGAAGGGAATTCCGTCATGATTGTGAGAATAGAAGACCGGCTGCGCCGTCCGGCGCCTGCGGATCCAATGCGAAAACCCGGGGGTGACGGGGATGATGGGCCGTCGTCGCCGAAGGTGAATCGGCCGAATCCAAACGATCTGCTCAAGCGGATGAAGCGGGTCGATCCGGACCAGGCGCGCCGCTATCGACAGCGCAGTGGTGAATAGCGACCTCGCGCCGAGATCGAATGGAGATTTTCTGGCGCTTCTCAAAGAGGCCGGGCATCCGTTTGCCGTCCGGGCGCTCGGGCGCCCGGTGGATCTGGCGGGCGCCGCGCGCGGCCTCGCCGAAACCCATGGCACCACCGTCATCGCCGTGAAGTACAAAGATGGGGTTTTGAATGTGGGAGATCGGCGGGCGACGGCTAACAACGCCATCATCTACGACCGGGCGGAGAAGATTATTTCGCTCGATGACCACAGCCTCATCGGTATCTCCGGATCGTACGCCCGGTCTCTTGAAGTGATCCGGTTCCTCCGATCCTCGTTCAAGTACTATGCTCGCACCCAGCTCCAGGAGATGAGCCTGGATGGGAAACTGAACGAGCTCTCCCGGATTATTGCCCAGAATTTTCCGAGCGCGATGCAAGGCTTTGGCGCGTTTATCCCGATCTTGAGCGCCTATGATCTGGACCGGCGAGAAGGGCGGATCTTCTTTTACGACGCGATGGGCGCCCGCTTCGAGACGGATGAGTTTGCGGCCGCTGGATCGGGAAGTGAACGAATCCGCGGTTCCTTCGACTATATTGTCCGCACCAAGGGGCTGTTCCGGAATATGGCGCTGGACCAGGCGATCATCGAAGCTCTTGTCTTGCTCGACATCGCCGCCGACTTAGACAGCGCCACAGGGGGCTACGCCAAGATCCTCCCCGTGGCGAAGACCGTTTCCCTCGATGGGGTCAATGAGATTCCGGAGGCCGATATCCGGCGCGCGGTTGAGGAGGTTAACCGGGGAATTGTCACGTAGTTTGACGTTTTATTCACCACAGAGTTATCATGAGCCTTCGGCGCAACACGACGAATGAAAATGATCGGGCCGCGACCGGGCCGCGACGCTCTCTGGCGCCGTACGGCGGCCCTATTTTCAGAAGAGGCGCAGAGATCCACAGAGTTTCACAGAGAAAAAGCAAAGAAACAATTAACCACGGGGAACACGGGGAAACGCGGACCGAGGACGGGGGATGTAAGGATGAGAGATGAATCAAGAGCGCCCGAACACAATCCTCCCCCGCCTCGGCAAACGATCGGGGATACGTCAAACGTGCGAGCATAGGCCCCTCTTCCCGCTTCGGGGAGAGGCCGGGAGAGAGGTCTGTGGCGAAGGAGTATCGGGTTTTAGAGAAGCGGCGGATAATGGGCTTTACACCTTACGATTGGAATGAGAATGTTCAGCACCGCGTGGATTACGTGGAGAACCGGCTGCGGCAGGGCAGCCCTGTGGTGGGCCGCGTTTTCGATGGCGGGGTGTTGATCCTGAGTGTCCGGAAGTCGCAGCGAAAGGTCTTCGAGGTTTTTGACCACATCCTCTTCTCGGCGATGGGAAGTCAGCAGGACGTGGAGGCGATTCGTCTCTTCTCCATCGATTTCGCGCATCAGGAGGGATTTACGCGGAGTCCGGATGATGTCTCGGTGCAGCGTCTGCTCGCCGGGAGCCTGAGCCCAACGCTCAAGAAAGCGTTTGGCGATGGCTTTAGCGCCCCCTTTATCTTCCGCGGCCTTTACGCTGAGCTGGGGCGAGACGCTTCGCGCGACCGTTTTACCACCCTGAATTATGACGGGGAGTACGCGGTTTATCCCCTGTTCGCCGCCATCGCCGGGAGCAGCAACGCGGAGCAGCGAATGCGTGAAGCGCTCGAGGCTCATGACACCGCCGCTCCCTCTCTTTCGGAAGCGGTGCGGTATGCGCTCGAAGCCTGGGCCGCCGGGCAAGCAGCGGCGCGTTCCTCGCGTCCAATGACCGGACGGGTCCGGAACGAACCGGAAGAGGAAGAGGAAACCACTCCGCAGTCGGCTCTTGAGCATGCCCTCAAAGACGGCCAGGTGGAGGTTGGCCTTATCGAGCGGCACGGCAAAGAGAGCCGGTTCCGGCTTTTGGGCGAAGATGAGATGGCCCGCATTCGGAGAGAGGCCTGAGATGCACGAGCGGATCTTTGGATTGGAAACCGAATTTGGCTGCCTGGTAAATGACGACTCAGTGGGCGGCGCCGAAGAGATTGTTGAGCGGGTGAAAGACTATGTCTTTCGGGAGCAGAATCTCGGCGTGATTGATCTCCACTGCCGCGACGCTGCTTTCGAGCCCTCCGGCGCTGGCGGATTCTTATGCAATGGCGGCCGGCTGTATATCGACGTGGTGGGAAGCCATGAGGAGTACGCCACTGCTGAATGCCGATCTATCGCGGATCTGATTGCCCATGAAAAAGCGGGGCAGCGAATTCTTCAGAACGCGCTGGAAGAAATGGGTCTCGCCAGCGTGGTTGGCTTCTACAACAACAGCGTGGACCATTTTGGCGGCCACACTTTTGGCTGCCACGAGAACTACCTGATCGATGGTGAGCATTTCCAACGCGACGCCATCGACACGCTGCTCCCATTTTTGGTGACACGACAGATCTTTGCAGGTGTGGGCCGGGTGGGCGGGCATAAGATCAACCGGCACAGCCTGGATAAGAACGTCATGCAGATCGGGGATTTCGAGGAGGATTACCTCTGGATCAGCAATTTCTACGGGGTGGAAATCGACGACTCAGTCGATTACCAACTATCGCAGCGCGCCGATCATATCGTCAAGACCGTCTCTTCACGGGTGCGCTTCAACCGGGCGATCATCAATCCGAAGTGGGACCATCATTATAACTTCTCCAACTATCATCGCCTGCACGTGCTTTATGGCGAAGGCAATATGTCCGAATACGCGACGATGCTCAAGATTGGAACCACCTGCCTTGCCCTTGAATTGACGGAGGCCGGGCTGGCGCCTTCCCTCGCGCTGCTGGACCCCCTCGGGTCGCTCAGAAGCATCTCACGAGACGGTTCGCTGCAGTGGCCGGTTCGGATGGAGAAGGGCGGGATGATGCGGGCGGTCGACGTTCAGCGAGCCTTCTTAGCCGCCGCCAAACGCCATCTTAGCGGACAGGACAACGAGACCGACGGGGTCATCGCCGCGTGGGAGGAGACGCTCAACGCGCTGGAGAGTGACCCCATGAGCCTGGCCGACCGGCTCGATTGGGTCGCCAAGAAAAAGCTGCTCCAGTCTTATATGGATACCGAGGGCGGTACCTGGCACGATGACATCATGTTCAGCCTGGATATGGAGTACCACAACGTCAGCCGCGCCGATGGCCTCTTCTATGGGCTGCAGGACGCGGGAGAGATACGACGCGCCACCACGGACGATCATATTGAGCGATCCATGAGCCATGCGCCGGTCAATACCCGAGCCGCCGGCCGGGAAATGATTGTTCGGCGTCTGACCGGGTTGAACTCAACTCGAAACCGCTACGTGGTCGATTGGGATGGGGTCTACTTTGGCCGGGATCATCGTCTGGAAATGACGGATCCATTCCATACGTATCGCAAAGAGGCCTCAAGCTTTGTCCGGAGTTTATGAGCCGCCGCTGCCGTCCATGCCGGGCGCAGCGATCCCCGATATTTCCCGGAGCTACGAACTGGAATGCCCCCGCTGCGCGACGCCTGTCTTAGTCACACAGGTTCAGGGTGACCGGTGTCCCGGCTGCAATTTCGAGTTTACCGTTTTTGAACCGGGCCAGGATCTGGTCGCCGGGGCGTTCTACGACGTGCTCACCGGCGACAAGTATGTCCAGGAGCTACCGGACGGCGGCAAGGTCGTGGTTCACGGGTAGCTCGCGCACGATAATCTGGCGGTCTATCGGGATCCGTCCCCGCGTGGAACGCGCTCCGTCCGGCTGCCGGCCCCAACCTACGGCCTGCTCCCCAAGCATGATCCTGCCCCGATCCCGAAAACAAGCTCCGCCGCTTCCGGCCCATAACCACTCGGATCCGCGCCGGTAACCGGGTTGTTTCCCACGAACCCGTACAGGTTAATCCCACCACCGTACCCAATCGGGGCACGGGTGAGGAACCGGCCAGTCCCGGGGTCGTAGTACCCGTTCGTCATTCTGAACGAGGCCGGTTTCGAGGTCGGTGTAATATCCGTTCAGAGCCGCCGAAACCTACCGGGCCGGAATCCTGTACTTGGCGTCGGCTCGATCTCGGCTGGCGCGCGTCGCCAGCCGAGATTCACATGGCCGGGCTTTAGATGGACTTTGCTCGACTGTCGAGCACGACCTGGATTAACTCCAACAGTAATTTGCGGGTCCGCTCATACGACCCAATCGACTTCCACAGGGTCGGCGTATTCGTTCTCGTGACCAACCGCTCGAGGCTTGCATACCGCGGGTATGCCTCAAAGAAAGTATGGCTGAACCTGGCCTGGGATGCGAGCAGAGAGTCGGTTGAGTCTGTTGTCAATTTCTTGGCCGCTCTGGCAAAGGAAGAGATGGTGTACATATACCCGTTCAGGTCGAACTTGAGGCCCCCATAGGGCCCTCCCAGATCACCCATGATGTGCAAACAATCCACATACGGAGCTAATTCCCCGTAACCCCTTGGCCGAAGTTTTTTGACCAGTTCTTGGGCCGAGCGCCTCTTGGAGAATCGTTTCTCATCGATAACTTCTGACCCACTCGCCGGAAGAGACGAGCCGACCGTCTGGCGGGGGAGCAATCTATCTTCGTCAGGCGCGGTACAGGAATCCAGCGGGGGGGGAGCTCTCCTCGGCTCTCGAGTACGGCCTGGATCAACTCCAGCACTAATCTGCGAGCATGCTCGTGTACCTCAAGATCCCTGTAGAGCTTCGGCGTTTCGTCTCGCGTGACCAACTTCTCCAGGTCCGCGTAGAGCGGCCACCTTTCGAAGAAGGTTCGGCTGAGCCAATTTCGATCCTCGAGCAGAGACTCGGTCGGTCGCGTCACCAGCTTGCTGGCGCCCCGACAGCAGGACGCAATGTAGGTTTTGTAGGTGCTCAGATCGGGATGTAGATCCCCGTACGGCCCGTCCGGATCACCTTCGATTTTGAAGCAGTCGTCGGAGGGCGCCGGCCGCAGCAGTTCCTGGTGATATATAGTTCCAAGCTCCTCAATGCGCTCCTCGATAGTGGCAGACCTGCGGACGTCTTCGCTCATCAATAGCCCCTTGTTCTGACTTTCCCGAAGGAGACAATCTTGCCCTCTGGCGTGAGGTCAATATACTTCCCTTGCTTGACGTACCGCTTGACGCCGTCCGTACGGCCCTCGACTAAACGGCCACTCACGCGTTTCAGTTGCTTTCTGAAAGCCTTCGCCTGCCCCAGATATCGCCAGACGCTGCCAGCTCCCATGTCCTCGCCATGTTCTCCGAAATGGTACAGGATATTATTCATCGTGTCGCCCCTGACAGGGTCTGGGGCCCACGCATCCATGAGTTCTTGTGCCTCCGCGTCTGGCGGCGTGGCATCCAGCCCAGCCATCCCCGCGCTGACGACCACGGGTATGGTGGCCGCAATTTTCCGGTCCCAGTTATAGGCGTTCGCGACGTTCTGTCGGTTCCACCATGGGTCCTCCGGGTACGGGCTCTGGACCTGAGCCGCAACGCCATGTGCCCACTTCGCCGCGGACGAAAAGTCGTCCTCGATCGCCTGGATGCCTGTCGCCTCTTCGACCACGTGAAAGGCCCCGCGCCCAAGGTTCGCGATGTCCTGGCCGGTCAGCGCAGCTCCCCGGCCA
>DASRZA010000149.1:0-12250 GCA_035686845.1 Armatimonadota bacterium
CTCCAAGCGGCGCGGCGGTAGGGCGCGCAGAACGCAAACCCCACCCTTTCAGGGGGGGCTGACGTACCCACGGCGGCGCAGACGGATGGCGGGGAGGTTGACGTACCCACGGCGGCGCAGACGGATGGCGGGGAGGTTGACGGGACGCCCCTCCGGAACCGGCCGACGCCATCGAATACTCCGGCGCTCCAAGCGGCGCGCGTTACCGGCGCGCACGATTCAGTCCCCACCCTTTCAGGGGGGGCTGACGAACCCACGGCGCCGCAGACGGATGGCGGGGAGGTTGACGAACCCACGGCGGCGCAGACGGATGGCGGGGAGGTTACGGGGAGGCGCAGCGTTATCGGGGGCCGTCAGCCCCGGCGAAGTCGGGAATGATCACGGGATCGCCGTCTCGCATTGCCGACTCGTGCGCGCAAATGCCTGGCGCCGTCCACTCCGCCGATCGTACCGCATGGATGGCCGGCGGCCGCTCCTCGATAATGCTTCTTATGAACTCATGCGCAAGATGCGGGTGCGATCCACCGTGTCCACCCCGGGTGAACCGGGCGAGAGCCTGGGGCAGGAGATCCAACCGGTCCGGGGGCGAAACGCGCTCTACCGTCACCGGTCGCCCTCGCCGGCCCGGCTGAACCGGATCCAGCGTAAAGAGCAGCGAATCTTCATGCTCCAACTGCTGCCATTCAAAGCCCTTCTTATCACCGTAGACGCTAAAGCTTTCGGTGTAGGAACGAGCGGTCTGGAACCAGGATCGCGTGACTTCAGCAGCGATCTCTGATTCGTCAAGCCGGAAAATGGCGGTTTGCAGCGGGAATATGTTTCCGCCCGGCTGTTGGATGTCAGGCCGAAGCCGCCCCGATCCGAAGCAGCAGACCTTCGTCGCCCGCGTCTGCGCCAGCCCGAGAAGTGGAGCCACCGCGTGCGTTGCATAGTGCATGGGCGGTTGCGCCCGCCAATAGCGAGGATAATCGCCCTCCAGATCCTGAAAGTACGTGCCGCGCAGGAAGGTCAGTTTTCCCAGTTCGCCCCGGTCATACAGGTCCCGGGCGAACAGGTACTCGCGCGTATAGACGGCCGTCTCCATCATCATGTAATTCTTATTGGAGGCGCGCTGCACGGCGATAATGCGCCACAGGTCATTCAGATCGGTCGCCATTGGCACGGCGCAAGCGCAGTGTTTGCCGGCTGCAAGCGCCGCGAGAGACTGCTCAACGTGCAGCGGAACCGGTGTCAGCAGATGCACCGCGTCATATTGGTCGGAGTCCAGAATATCCTCCAGGCGAGTAAAGCGGTCGTCGATGCCGGCCTCGTCTCCTACGCGATGCAGAAGGGCGTCATCGAGATCGCATATCGCCACTCGCACCACGTCGGGATGAGCGTGATAAATCGGCGCAAAAGCAGCGCCAAAATGCAGCCCCACCACCGCAATACGAACTCCGGATCGACCATTCATGCTTGTATACCCCCGCCAGACAGTGTAGACGGGCTGCGCGGACGGAGGACGGAGGGGGTAGGAGGGTGAGTGTGTGAGTATGTGAGAGGGTGGGAGGCGTGGGCGCGGTTTTGATTCATCCCTCATCCATCGTCCCCGTCCTCCGTCCTTCGTCCTGATTATTTATATAACTCAATCGATCAACGGCCGCCGGCGTGAAAAAGGGAGAAGGAATATCCGGCGCGGCGATATAAAAGGGAGATCATTCTCCGACGCCGGCGATTTGCTCCCAATTCCGTTATCGGGATCGAGAAGAAAGCCGGGTTGGCGTCAATGTACCCTCCGGCAAACGACCTTCGCAAGCCAGAATAATGATATGGCTGGCGAGATCAAAGCCGGCAAGAGCGACGAGACTCTAAGGTAACTACTCACACTGAGGAAGAATAGTGGTTGCGTCACCGGACTGCCGCGCGTATGACCAACATCAACCCTGGAGGGGTTCTGTAGCACGGGCCCCGAATTCATTCGGGATGCTCAAGCAGTATCATGGCGAGTTGGACGCTCGTCAGAGGGGATGAAGACGGCGGGGCGCCGCCGCTTGCTTTAGGACGTGGGGGAGTGATATAATTCAAGGAGTAAATGGCGATCGGCATCCGTAATCGCACCGTTGATCAAACGACGGGCGGGCCGGCGAGCTTATTTCGTTGGGGACTGGTATCAATACCGGGTCACACGGGCGCCGATAGCTGCAGCGGTCGGAACGGCCGCTGTAGATTGAAACATGTGGGGGCGCCGGGTTTCGACAGGAACGATTGTCGCCAGAATAGCGAGCCGAGGCGCCGGAGGCCTCGTAAAAACCGGCAAAAACAATAACTGCCAACACCAATCAGCTGGCACTCGCAGCCTAACTAAAGGCCGCGCATCTGCCCGTTCCCTGCCGGACGGAACGGTTCCAGGTGTAATCAATTCCGGCTACCTACCGCCTACCTCCCGGTAAGCGGCAGGGAAACCTACCGGGATAGCAATTTCATGGACCCTGACGGTTGGGGCCGAGATTGCGAAGCTAAATAACCGTCTACGCTCGTAGAAGTTCTGGTTGGTATCTTTCTGGACAGCGGTTCAACTCCGCTCGCCTCCACCAACTCCTCCGGGGGAGACACATCTCCCCCGACCTCCTCGTTCTTGCGGTTCGGTGTACACCGGCGGCGCCGTCGGTCATTGACGCTCGCTCATTCGAAGCGTCTTCCCGACATTTCGTTGGGAAAGCTAACGCTTCGAAGCGGGACCCTGTTCTGAATAACTTGTTCGAAATAAAATCCGCGATCTTAGCCTCTATCCCGCATTGGAGCGGCAGGTCGCCCGGTCGCGGGGCGCTTTTGAAAGAGCTTTGACCCGGCAGTGATTTTCTGCCAGCGAGTGGCGGGAATCCAGCTCCGAGCCCGAGCCGGATGAGAAGGGAATTCACCATGAATCGTCTGTTTTTTGCCACCGGCTTTCTCTGCATTTCGGGCCTTCTAACCGCAGGAAGAGTGTTTGCAGCCGGCCACTCCTCGAGCCGGGTACGCGCACAGAATGTCTCACTCCGGCTGGGCGCGTTTTCGGCGGCCAGCTCGCTACCCGCCGTCGAAGACGCCTCCGGCGAAGTCTATGCCCCTGCGCTCGATGATATTAATGCCACGTTCGGCTGCTCTCTGGTCTATCTTCCTGGCCGCTCGGTGGTAACCGGCATGGCCGCTGATGGGACTGAAATTACATTGACGGTGTCTGCCACTCGTGAAGACGCGATCGCGGGTGATAACGCTTATGTCGCCGGCCAACAGGTTTTCGTGCCACTCCGGGCGCTTTCACGCTTGATGGGCGACGCTTTCGAGTTCAAGCGTGACAGTCAAGAGGTCACGGTGATGCCGCGTCTTTCTTCGGTCTCTGTGGTTCCAATGGCGAATCGTGTTCGAATTGAGCTGCACGGCAGCGCTCCGCTCGGCTATGTGCGGGTGTCCTACTTCGATAACCCATGGAGAATTGTGCTGGACGTGAATGGCATTCGGGCATCGCCGGGCAGGCAGGCGTCCAATGTACCCGGACTTAAGGAAATTCGCTGGAAAGAGTGGCCGTCAAAAGGGCACGTAAGAATCGTCGCGCAGCTTTCCGATCACTTCCCTTACACCACCGTTCCGACCAATCGTTCATGCGATTATTGGATGGATGTATCGCTCGCGCCGGGAGCGTCGGTGGATCCGGGGAGTATCACCGCAGACGCGGGCGGGAATTCACCGCCCGGTGATCCGGCCACGACGGAGCCGAATGTGCCGGTGACGCCGCCCGGTGGAAGTGAGCAGGGTGGGACGACAGGAGCACCGACGGCGACCGGCTCGATCGAGGGCGCTCCTTCAGCCGGAGCCGCTCCTGCGGGTGGCCTCGCTCCCGCGCCGGTCAACGTCATCCCGATCGAGAATGCCGCTGGAGTATCATCATCCGGACAGCCCGCATCGACCGCGGCAGCGAATCGGGCGCCGGCCCCCGCTCCGGCGCCAGCAGCGACCGATAATACCGCGCCGGCCGCGATCAAAGCCATCACATCGCGCCGAGTCGGCGCCCACAGTACCGAACTGACCATCAGCGGCACGGGTCCCCTTGCATGTCGGGCCTCATTCTACGACAGTCCTTCACGCCTGGTTCTCGACGTGCCAAACTCCAGCCTGAAGATGCTCACGCCAGACCTCTGGCTGCGAAGTCCCGGGGTCAAGGAGGTGCGAACCGGCAATTTTCCAAAAGGCTCCCCCAACAGCCGGATTGTTGTTGACCTCACCAGTCGATCCATGTTGAAGGCCTGGAGCGAACAGGATCGTTCGATCATCCGGGTGCTCGTTAAAGAACTTGGCACACCGGCCAGCGGAGGCCGTGGCACGATATCACCGGTCGCCGGCCATACGATCTGCATTGACCCGGGACACTGCGGAGTCTTTCACGGCTGTCGCGGCAACGGGTTGAAAGAAGAGGATGTCTGCCTCGACGTGGCGCGCCGACTGCAGGCGCTGCTGACGGCGGCGGGCGCGCAGGTCGTTATGACTCACGATACTCTGGAAGCGCCGAGCGCCGAATCTCGCAGCGTGGCCCGTGACATTCTGGCGGGTCGGACCTCCTCTCACGGCATGAGTGGCCTTCTTCTTGACCTGATCACCCGGGCCGCCATCGCCAACCGGGCGCATGCGGACCTCTTCTTGAGCATCCACTGCAATGCGACGTGGCCTCATGGAACGGGGCACGGCGCCCAGGTTGTGTATAGTCGTCCGGGAAGCTATCACTGGGCGAGTATCGTGTATCAGGATGTTTGCAGCGTCATGGACAACCGGCATGACGGAATGCACTTCCGCCCACAGATCAAGGTCACCGAATACACCGACATGCCAGCCGTTCTGGCTGAGCTGGGCTATCTCGATACCCATGCGGACGCGGAACTCCTCTGGCAGCCGAGCTTCCGCGAGAAAGAGGCTGAGGGTCTCTTCCACGCCTTTGAAACCTACTTCCGTGAAGAAGGCGGGCCGGCGGAGACACCCGCGGCGCCCGATACGACGCCGCCGGATTCCACGGCGCCAACAATTCCTGCCCCCGCCAGTCCGGGCGAGGGAACAACGACTCCGGCAGCGGCCAGCCAGGGAGCGGCGGCGGGAGGTTAGAAAGCGCAGGAGCTTAGAAGGAGAGTGAATTTGCCTGTGAAGGAGCGAGATGCCACGGAGTGACGGCAGGGAGAGTGGGCAGCTTCGACCGGTTCGACTGGTCCGAAATTACAATAAATACGCGGAAGGCTCATGCCTGATTGAAATGGGCGATACCCACGTCATCTGCACCGCGAGCGTGGAGGAGAAGGTTCCGCAGCACCGCCGGAATACAGCCACCGGCTGGATAAGCGCGGAGTACTCGATGCTGCCCCGATCCTGTCCGACTCGCAATCAGCGCGAAACGGTCAAAGGACCCGGCGGCAGAACGCACGAAATCCAGCGACTAATCGGCCGGAGCCTGCGGTCCGTGGTGGATCTCCGCTTTCTGGGCGAGCGTACGATCTGGATCGACTGTGACGTGATCCAGGCGGACGGTGGAACTCGAACCGCCTCGATTACCGGCTCGTATGTCGCCCTCTACGACGCTATCACCACTCTAAAGCGCAATAATGTTCTCAAGACCTGGCCTATTCAAGACGCGGTTGCCGCAGTAAGCATGGGAATCGTTCAGGGTGAAGAGCTGCTGGACCTCTGCTACAGCGAGGATTCCACGGCGATGGTGGACATGAACCTCGTGATGACGGGGCGGGGGCGGCTGGTGGAGGTTCAGGGCACGGCGGAAGGCCAGCCGTTCTCGCGTGAACAGATGACCCGTCTCATCGATCTGGGCAGCGCGGGGATTCAAGATCTGCTCCGGCTGCAAAAAGAGGCGCTTCTTGGCGGATAGATCCGGTCAACCGGGGCTGTCTTCTGATAGATCCGGTCGAGCGAAGGCGCCTTCTGTTAGATCCGGTCGCACGAGAGTATTGCTGGCGACCGGAAACCTGCACAAGCTGCGCGAAATCGCGGCCATGTTGACAGACGCGCCATTTGAACTTGTTGGCCTTTCCGATTTCCCTGAGATTGTGCTTCCGCCTGAAACCGGGGAGACGTTTGAGGAGAACGCCATCCTGAAGGCGCGTGCGGGCGCTCAACAATCCGGTCTCGTTTGTATCGCCGACGATTCGGGCCTTGAGGTGGATGCTCTGGCCGGCCGGCCGGGCGTAAGATCAGCCCGGTTCTCGGGACCCGGGGCAGCCGACGAATCCAATCTTCAGCTCGTACTGAACCTAATGACCGACATTCCGGAGGGACAGAGGCGGGCGCGATTTGTCTGCGCCATCGCTGTCTGCCCCGTGGATGGTCCTGTAGAAGTCGTCCGCGGGATCTGCGAGGGCGAGCTGATCCGGGCGCCGCGTGGGGCGAACGGATTCGGCTACGATCCGATCTTCCGGATTCCCGGCGACGGCCGCACGCTTGCCGAATTCTCGCCCGCCGAAAAGAACGCAATCAGCCATCGCGCCCGCGCTGTCGCCGCGGCGCTTCCATTGATACGACGGGCCATAGGAGACGACCGGCGGTAGGGGATGAATCCGTCTCACGCATCCACGCACTCACACTCACGCACTCACACCCACACGCACTCACACCCACACCGTCACACACTCCGTCATGGTGGCGAAGGTCGTCGCGCCTCTGCATGGAGGCACGGAACGCTTGAGATCTGCGTACCTCGCGCCCCGAACCCCGCGCCCGCTTTCGCGGGCTTCATTGAGTCGTAGCATCAGGGTTCAGCCCGATGCGGGCGGACGGCGCCGGCGCGGTTTTGCGGGGTCGTCCACCACCGCGGCTCTTGGAGCCCCCTTTGCTGCCCGCCGCTCGCGCTTCTTCCGAAGTCCAGCGATGAGCGGTACCGCGACGATGGGCCTCCATACCCCCTTTGCGGCCGGCTTCGCGAGCGAGTTCCTTGTTTGCCGCGAAACCTCCTCGCTTGTCGTGTGTCTTCGATCCGCGATGCGCCTGCGAGATACGCTGCGCGCCTTCGCTCCCTGCCTGGGGTCCGCGTTTCATCCGCTTCTCCTTCTGTTCCTATTTCAATCCACAGCTGCCCCGGAGGGCCGCTGCAACAATGCTCACCCGAAAGGCGCCGCCGGGATTACCCGCCTTGCCGGGCGCGGCCATTACGGAACCGGTGTTACGGTCCGGCGGCATGGACGATTTTCCGATGCTAGAGTATACCTCAAACCAGTGAGGACTCAACAGAACTTTTATAACTTTTCTGGGTACAATAAGCAGACGGAGGACGAAGGACGGAGGAACCCAACTCGGCGCGCGGACCGGGGGACCGGCCGTTTTTGAACCCTCGACTCGACACATAAAGGACGGTTTCGCGCCCGCAGAGACCGGTCTCAACCGGTTCTGCCGCGCGGGGCGCGGGCACGGGGACCCATCCGATAAGCCCGTTACCTTGACGCTCACGCCGGCGTTTGTTACAATCGTGTTGCCGGGCGATCGTCTATTTTGACTTAAAAAACTCTTTCAAAAAGGCATGGAATGCAGCCTCACTCAGATCCGCCTTCGGATTCGCTATCTACGGCCGATTCATCGCGTACCCTGCCGGATTCGCTAACTGCCGCCGATTCGTCGCGTGCTCTGCCGGATTCGGTCCCACCCGTCATCCCGCAGCCGCCGGCCGTGAGCGGCGTCCCCTCAGACTCGCTCCACGCAGAGTCCATGCCGGAAGCGCCGACGCTCGATCCGGTGGCCGAGGACACTGGCGCGGCCTCTGATTTTGTGACCGAGGACGCTGTCGTGGCTGCTAATTCTATGGCCGAGGACGCTGGCGCGCCTTCAATACCCCCGATGTCTTCCATCCATCCAACATCTTCCGAAGCGGACGATTCATCCGGCGACAGCGCCGAATTGCTCAGAGCGCTGCTGGAGCGGGCCGTAGAGACGGTGGGCGCGCAGCATGGAATGGCCCTCGTGGTGGACCTTGAGCGCCAGATGCTCATCTGTCGCGCGCTCCATCGACTCCCGGCGCGTGACGCCGAATTGATGTTCTACCGGATCGGGCAGGGAAATACGGGCAGGGTGGCGGCGACCGGTCGGCCCATTCGGCTCGGCGCCACTGGCGAATCACGGGCCGGTGGTTCAGCGCTCCTGATCGTTCCGGTGAAAGTTGCGGACGACGTGATCGCGGTGTTGAATCTGAACCGATCGGCTTCTCGTGACGGCTTTACGGAAGAGGATGAACGCCGCGTGCTCGCCCTGGCCGACGAATCGGGCCCTCCGCTGCTGCGGGCGCTGAACGCCGAGGCTTCAGGCAGCAGCCAGGGAGTGCAGCTTTCGCAGCTCGTTTCACCCGGCGCTCTCAAAGATATACAGGATGCTGTCGCCAGCTTTTTGGGCGCCCCCGTTGTTTTTGAAGACGCTCATGGTCGCTGCCTGGCGCCCATCAGCAGCGCGGCCGAGTACTGTGTGCTGATGCGGAGCCGATCACTTTCCGCGCTGAGATGCGAAATCTCGATGACTCAGGCTGGATCCCGGGCCGAAGATGACCGGAAGCCGTATACCTGCGAGTGCCATGCGGGTGTCAAGACCTGCGCGGCTCCCATTTTCGTCCGCCAGCAGTATCTTGGCTCACTGGTGCTCATGCTCCGTTTTGTGAACCGGGATTCAGCGGCTGTCCGCGGACTTGCATCGGAACTCGGATTGGACCCGTATGAAACGCTGGCGAAGGCTTCCCATTTTCCGGCGTTACCGGCCGATCGGGAGGCCGAAGCGGCGTCGCTTCTCGGAATGGTCGCCGAGGTTACCGGTATGCTCGCCGAGGCTGCTCTGCAGGTACGCGATCAGGAACAGCGGGTCAAGCAGAAGGCGAATGAGATTGGCACACTGCGGGAGCTAACCCAGCAGCTTACTGGCGTCGTGCGGCTCGATCCCCTGCTCGCGGAAGTCACTCGCAAGGCCACCCGCCTCGCCGGCGCGGCCGCCGCGGACGTGACTCTGATGCGATCCGATGGGTCGCTGCAGGTGCGATCAAGCCGCGGTCTGAGCAGTGAAGTCGTCGATCTCCTGGCGCCCGCGATGGCCGAAAGCCCCGCGGCGGGCGCTATCCAATCGGAGACTGTGCGTGTGGTGGAGAATGTCGCACGCGAGAGCCGTTACCCCGGATGGGTCCACGCCATACGGCGGCAGCCGCAGATCCGATCAGCCTTCAGCATCCCGCTTGGCGCTCACGAACGCCCGATCGGAGCTCTCACCGTCTATTCCGATGAACCGGGCGCGCCCTCCGAGGAGACGATTCTACTCCTTCGCGCGCTCGCTGAACACGGGACGCTGGCGATTCAAAGCGCCCAGGCCACCGAACAGGCGCGCTCGAATGAACAGGCGCTGAGGCTCTTTTTATCACGGATGACTCGCGGGCTAAGCTCCTCGATTGACACTGCGGAATTGATCCGGTGGGTAGCCGACTTCGCCGCGCAGATGACGCGAGCCGCTCACTGCGCGGTTTATGAGCTGGTTGGCGAAACGCTTCACATTCGCGCCATGAGCAAGGCGAGCCGTACGGTCATCGAGCAGCCGACGCTTGACATTGGCGAGGGATTGAGCGGTCGCGTGGCTTCCAGCCGGAAAATATTACAGGTTGCCGACGTGCGCAAGGACCCTCGTTTCCTGACTTCGGCCGCATCAACCCCAGCGGACGCCGTGCGCTACCTGGGAGCGCCCCTTCTGTACAAAAAGGATCTATTAGGCGTTCTGGCGGTATATAGCAGTGGAGGGACGTATGCGGATGAGGACATCCAGTTAATCAGCAGCTTTGCCGGCCAGGCGGCAGTGGCGATTCAGAACGCCCGGTCCTACGAACACCAACGCCAGATTGCATCGACCATGCAGCAGAGCTTCCTCCCGCGTGAGATGCTGCGAATGCCGGGCTTGGAGATTGGCGCCCGCTATAACGCCGCGGTGGAAGAGGTAGGCGGCGACTATTACGACTTTTTGGAAGTGGGGCCGCGGTCGGCCTTCGTGGTGCTTGGCGACGTTTCGGGAAAGGGTATTCGCGCGGCAACCTACACCGCGATGGGTAAGTATGTGCTGCGGGCGTACGCGTTTGAAGATCCGCACCCGACCCGCGTACTGGAGCGCATGAATGCGCTGCTTAGTGCGCAGATTGAGCCGGGAACCTTTATTACACTGTTCTACGGGCTGATCGACCTGGAGAGCCAGACTCTTCACTATGGCAACGCCGGGCACCCCGATGGTCTGCTCTATCTGCCGGCAACCGGAACTTTCAAACATCTTTCAAGCACCGGGATGATGGTCGGCGCGGTGTCCGGAGAGGCATTCTCAAGCGTAAAGGTTCCGTTGGAGCCGGGCGCGGTGCTGGTGCTCTACACCGATGGCGTGATCGAGGCGCGGCGCGGCGCGGAACTGTTTGGAATGGATCGTCTCAAGGACGCGATAAAGGAACATGCCGCTCTTCCGGCGGAGGAGCTCGTGGAGGCAATCTACAAGCGCGTCCAGGAATTTCACGATACCGGAATGTCGGATGACACTTGCATTTTGGCGTTCCGGTTTTTGGCGCCGCCAGGGTCCGGAATTTCCGCGTCAAAAGGAGAATAATGAGCGATCGGAATGAACTGTTACGGCGCAAGCGAATCGTACTCGTCAATGGTGAGATTCGGGAAGACACGGTGAACAACGTAGTGCCCGAACTGCTGCGCCTTGAGGCCGACAACCCTACCGAGGATATCCATCTATTCATCAATAGTCCTGGTGGAAGCGTTACGCAGGGCCTGGCGCTGCACGACGTGATGAAGATCGTGCAGTGTGACGTCTCGACGATCTGTTTTGGGCAGGCCTGCTCGATGGCCGCGCTGCTGTTGATGTCGGGCGCTCCGGGAAAGAGATTTATCAGCCCGTACGCGCGAGTGCTGATACACCAGCCGAGCGGAGGCGCCTTTGGGACCGCGACCGAGGTGGAGACCGCGGCGCAGGAGATCACGCGCCTGAAGACACTTCTGATCCAGCTAACCTCGCACTATACCGGGCAGGAGCCGGATAGAATCGCCATTGACATGCAGCGAGATTTCTACATGGACGCGCCCACCGCCATCGAGTACGGCATCGTAGACCAGGTTCGTCCTCTCGATGGTATGGCGGAAGTCCGATCGGTGGTCCGCACGCACGATAAAGAACCGGTTCCCAGCGCGTAGGGACGATCCTTAGATCCCGCGGGGTTCAACCTTTGCCCGATTCCGGAGCATCAGCGGCCGGGGAGCGTCTAAGCTAATAGTATCCAACCGCGCCTAACACCTAACACTCAACACCCAACACCCAATACCTGTTTGTCAAAAGGAGATAAGATGCTGAAGATTGCCCTATTGGGGATGGCTCACGTCCACGCCGATG
This sequence comes from Armatimonadota bacterium, assembly GCA_035686845.1. Classification (GTDB taxonomy): domain Bacteria; phylum Armatimonadota; class DASRZA01; order DASRZA01; family DASRZA01; genus DASRZA01. The sequence continues at coordinate 11,383 of DASRZA010000149.1, forward strand.
GCTACGCCAGGCAAGTAAAGGATGATCCCGAAACGGAGATAGTCACCATTTGGGACGATGACCCGGCTCGCGGCAAAGCAGCGTCGGAAAAATGGGGCGCCCCACACACCGCCGATCTCGACCAGGTCCTCGGTGATTCGAGCATCGACGGTGTGGTTGTCAACGCGCCGACCGATCAGCATCCCCACGTCATTCTTTCGGCCGTGCGCGCCCGGAAGCACGTTTTCACCGAGAAGGCGCTCACCATTGGCGTCGCGGAGTCGGATCAAATCGTGAAAGCGGTTCACGAAACCGGGGTGAAATTCGTCATCTCGCTACCCCGGCGATGCTCCTCTGACGCTCAATTCGGTAAGAAGATCATCGAGCAAGGCGCCCTGGGAGATATCACCTTGATGCGAGCGAGGATCGCCCACAACGCCGCGCTCGATAAATGGTTCCATGGCGGGAGCGCCTGGTTCGCCGATGCGAAGGCGGCCGGCGGCGGCGCTCTTTTTGACCTGGGCTGCCACGTGGTGGACCTGATGCGCTGGTATCTGGGCGAGCCGGCCGCCGTGCTATCGAAGCATACCAACTTCTCGGGCGCCTACCCGATTGATGACAATTCGGTGACCGTGGTTGAGTTTAAGAACAAGGCGCTGGGCATTTTAGACGTGGCCTGGGTGCAGCGATCAGGCCCAAATATGGTTGAGGTTTATGGCACTGAGGGCCATCTCCTGATGGGCGCTCCGGGCCAGGGCATCAGCCTCAACAGCCGCAAACTCACTTATGGCGACGACATTCACGGAACGATTCAGCCCTCGAATCTGCCTCCGGCCCTTCCTTCGCTCATGCGCCAGTGGGTCGGCGCCATTCTCCGGGGCGATCAGCC
>DASRZA010000150.1:0-18404 GCA_035686845.1 Armatimonadota bacterium
CAGAAGGAATCGTCCCCCGCGTGCCTTCGGGTGACGCCAAAGATATGGCCGCGCTGCGAGACAGTTACGAGCATCTTCTGAAGCTTCGTGAACAGGTTATTGCCGACGGTCTCCTCCCGCCGGTCAACGAGTGGAACCCGGTCAACCCTAACCTGTAGGACTCCAACCCAGCTTGAGCAGCTCCCGGAGCCTCTGGTGCATGAAACAATTCGTTCTGCGTCGCTTCGAAGAGATCCGGGCGAGCTGCGCGACTCTGCCGGATCGCGCCGTCTGGCGGAGATGTATCCGGTATTATCTCGTCTTCGCCGTGTGCGCGGGTGGCATCGGCATCGGCTCGGGGCTCCTGCGATTCGAGCCGATACGGTCGACTCCCATCGCTGTAATTCTGCTGGCGATCTACCTGCTCTTCAGCCCGGCTATCGTCGAGGAGATCGTGTTCCGAGCGGCGCTTCTGCCGCGGAATAGAGACGGTCTGTCCCGCGGCGCGTTGCTTGTTATATGCACGGCCGCCCTCTGTCTCTTCGTTACGTCGCACGCCATCAACGGCCTTTATTTCCGGCACGTCGCCGTATTCCTGAATCCGTGGTTTCTTCTCATGGCGGCGCTGCTCGGGGCGACGTGCATCGCAATTTACCTCACTTCCCGGTCCATCTGGCCCGGCGTGGTCGCCCACTGGCTCACAGTGCTGATCTGGATAGCGCTGCTCGGCGGGGAGCGGCTCCTCGAGCGCGGCTGACTCCGGACCTACGGAACGCCGTCAACCCGACTCATCAAGGCCGCCGTGATCGCGCCAATCAATGCCGGGGTCCATCGCTTTCGGCTGCAGAAACGGGCCCGCCGGACGCTCCGGAAAGCACGGGATCCTTAAGCCAGATCTGTTGGAGCTTGCTGGAGCCAGAATACCCGAGCCGAATTGCCGGGCGCTCAATGTATTCGTAGGAGAGGTTCGAAACGAGCAGTGTGATCATCGCAGCAGCGATCAAAATGGTCCAGAGCGGAATCACGCCGTACAGCAAATTCACCATCGACAATAGTACGATGGTGTGCCATAGGTATAAGCTGTATGATATTTTTCCGAGGCGAAGGATTGGCTCGCGTACAAGCCAGCTTTTGGTTCGACTGGATTCGAGAGCCATCACAATGAACCCGGCCACTCCTGCGGCGGTTATAAGGTCGTCCACGCCACCCAGGTGTGGAAGCGCGCTATGTGAAAAAAACCAGTATGGGTACGTATAGCAAAGGACGGAGAAGAGAGCCAGCGCCCATTTCATCCGTTTTGACAGACCTCGGTAACGCTCCTGAAGCGCGGATCTGTGGCGGCATAGAAGGATGCCAATGACAAAGATTGTAGCGTAGTGGACCGTGAGCAGACTGTCATTCGACCAACCAGCGTGCCGCCGCAGGTGACCATACAGGACAAAGCTTCCGAATGACGCCACCCATGCCGCGGCGAGCGTAACCCTCCAATTCGCCCGCAGAGCTAGCAGCATGAGGAGTGGAAATACGAGGGAGAGCCGCATCTCGACGACCAGGGACCAGATGACCGGCGCGAACACTCCGTTTTTGAAGGAGTCCACGAGTATGAAGTGGTCCCCAATAAGCCCGGCGGATATTGGTGTGGTCCACGTGCTGTTGAACCAACTGCTCAACCCGGGAATGCCGTTCCGACTGAAAAGCTGGTAGCATACCATCGCCGTGCTGACGGCAATCGCGTACGGAATCCAGATGCGGCAGACACGCCGCCAGACGAATGGCAGATAAACCACGGGACCGCGTAGAAAAGGGATAGCGAGCACGAAGCCACTCAGAACAAAGAAGAAGATGACGGCCTGCTGACCGGCGACAAATATCGCCAGTGGCGTCCGGGCGAGCAGCCAGTAGGGACCGGAACCGCTTACCATCGCGGGAAACACGAAAAGGAAGTGATGCCCGAGAACCGAGAGGGCCGCCAGCCCGCGCAGCGAGTCCAATTGCTCCAGGCGACGTGAGGGTCCGCTTGTTGGCTCAGGCACGCATCGCCTCGCCATCCAGGGCATAGGTATACGCTCGAAGGGCTGTATGCGGTGGCAGGCCCTCGCATTGGCGGCGCAGCTCCATATATACACGCAGCGTGATGCTCAATTCAACGCCTCTATTTCTCCGCGAGCAGCCCTTGAATTTTCTGTCGCATGATAGCGTCGCCGTCGGCGCCACCGCTGTTCAACTCACCATCCCAGCGATAGCGTACAATACCATGCTTGTCGACCAGGTAGATGCTGGGCCAATAGCGATTGCCCCACGCGTTCCAGATCTTGGATCTGTTGTCTACCGCAACCGGGAAGGTGAACCCATCTTCCTTGACTTTGCTCCGGACATTCTCGATCTTCGCCTCGTCCGCCGTTTCGGGTGTATGCACGCCGATTACAACAAGGCCCTTTGCGCCAAAATCACGCTGCCAACCCCTGTACCAGGAGTAGTTATGCTTGCAATTGATTCAGCCAAATGTCCAGAAATGCAGCGCTACCACGTGCCCACGCAGCTTGCTCATGCTGAGCGGCTGGCTGTTGATCCAGGTTGTGGCGCCGGATAGGCCGGGCGCCCGCGTCTCAAGCGAAACCGGCTGCTGCCCCTGTGCGGTTTGAGCCGCTGCCAGCGCCAGCGCCACCATGGCGATAGCGCACCCCGCCGACTTTAGCATCGTTCACTCTCTCCCTGTCATGCGTCAGCGATTCGATCTTTTCGTTGTACACGAGCGGAATACAATGGCGCCAATCCCAACTATGCCTGCACGGTTCCAAGCGCCGTAGTATGGGGCGCCGTTGACTCTGGCGTGCTGCCCGGCGACGGTGGTTGCGGCGTGCTGCCAGGAGTTTGCGATGGCACGGCAGCGCCTGGCACTGGACCGGGCGACTCGGGCGGCGCTGTTCCGAGCTGCGCTCGGGAACTCGGGGCGTCGGATGGACGCGCGATCTGTGCCGAGCGCTGCGCCGGAACCCGGAGCAAGATGATACGAATCGGAATCGGAGTATGGAACCGGACAGTGGGTACCTGTACGATAGGATGTGACGGCGGCAGGATGGGGCGCGAAACGGCCCTGCCGAGTGTTACAACCTGCACCTGGGACTCAGGTACGCTGTAGGCGACCGGCGGCGGTTCCACGCAGTAGTCGGATGAATCATCGACGGCCGCCGGGGCTGTCGCAGCCGTGGTCGGCGGCGTCGGCTGCACAGCGGGAGGCGGCGCGGTGATTGTGCACGTGGGAGGTGGCGCCGGTTGCGCGAGCCGCGCTGCCATTAATATCCCAACGAAGGAAAAGGCGGTGATGGCGCCGGCGATCGCGATTCCAGCTCGCATTGGATGTCGTGTCCAGGAAACCGAGGATCGTCCGGCCGGCGCCGACATCGGTCGATTGTCCATCAGCATCCCGCACGATTGCGACGGCGCCCCAATGAGTGTGGGACAGGCCTTCCCACAATGAGTGCAGTGGATCGCCCAGCGTTCAATGCTCTCCCCGCATGAGTTACAAATCTTGGACCCGGACATCTCACCGGGCGTTCGGAAATCATTCATAAGACAGCGCCTCCTCGCGCCAGAGTCTCATCGCCTGGCGTCGTTTTCAATATTCGACTCCGCCGGCAAGATTCCTGTCTGAAATGATATCTGAAATGATCATTGATTAAAGGACCGCGCGTTAAGGGCGAAGAATCACTCATTGATGAACTCCGAATATTTGCAGACCCGCGGACGGACGGGCCGGTTCCTCTGTTCCCCCTTGCTTTTGGCTCTCGTCGTCGTCGTCGTACTCGGCGGCGGCGCCGCGCTGTACTGGCGCCGCGCTTTTCAGAGTCGGCGGCTCGTGCCGCCCGTGAGCGGTTATGTGGATGTCGCCGCGGCGGCCGGAATTCGCTTTCGCCATCATGATGGCCGCCGGGGCGTCTCCACGATGATGGAGCAGATTGGTCCGGGATGCGCGTTGTTGGACTATGATGGTGATGGCTGGCCTGATATTTATCTATTGAACGGCCGCGATCGTAATGCTCGCGGTATCCCCCTTCGAAACGCCCTCTACCATAACAACCGGGACGGAACGTTCACCGACGTCACCGCGAAGGCCCGGGCGCCCGGGACCGGTTATGCCCTCGGCGTTGCGGTCGGCGACTACGACAACGACGGCTATCCGGACATCTATATCTGCCAGTACGGCAAGAACGTCCTGTACCATAACAACGGCAATGGCACTTTCACGGACGTGACCGCGAGGGCGCACGTGGATGGAATGGACGCGGGCGAGCCATTCCATACCGGCGCCGCGTGGATTGATTACGACCGTGATGGTCGGCTGGATCTTTTTGTCTGCACGTACGTGAACTTCGAAGCCGGACCCCGATACTGTGACGACCCTGCCTACGACGGGATGCCAAGAGTCCCGCATGGCTGTCCACCCACGCGATATCCGGCGACCCACTGCATTCTTTATCATAATAATGGAGACGGCACTTTTACTAACGTGACAAAGCGCGCCGGTCTGGGTGGGCTGTCCGGCAAATCGCTGGGCGTCGTCACCGGGGATTATAACAACGACGGCTGGCCTGATCTCTACGTCGCCAACGACAGCATGCCCGGTTTCCTCCTGCGCAATAATCATAATGGGACCTTCACCGACGTAGGAATCCAATCGGGAGTCGCATTCGCGGGGACCGGAGAAGTCATGTCGGGCATGGGGGTGGACTTCGGCGATTACCAGAATAACGGCCGGCTGTCGCTTTTCGTTGCGGACTACCAGGATAAACCTGACCACCTCTTCGAGAACCTGGGCGGCGGCCGATTCTGTGAGGCGCCCGTCGCGGCGGGCCTCGCGATCCCGTCCATACCGTTACTGGGGTTCGGCGGCGGCTTCCTGGACTACAACAACGACGGTTGGAAGGATATTTTCGTCGCCAACGGGCACGTCGTACCAGAAATTGACACGATACCGGGTAAGCATGTCCATTACCGGCAGCCATCCCAACTCTTCCGTAACAACGGAAACGGGACTTTTACGGACGTGAGCGCCTCGGCGGGTCCGGCGTTTCAAGAGAGTGGCGCCGGCCGCGGCGCGGCGTGGGGAGATATCTGGAACCGGGGGGTTCAGGACATACTCGTCGCCAATAATAGCGGACCGCCGATCCTGATGAAGAATCTATTCCCGTGCCGGAACCATTTCCTTTCGCTGCGCCTGGTAGGAACCCGAAGTAACCGCGACGCCATTGGCGCCCGTGCCTACGTGACGGCTGGGGGAATCAGACAGATGCAGGAGGTAAAGTCCGCCTGCGGCTACCTCTCATGCGGGGACCTGCGGCTTCATTTTGGACTCGGAAAGGCCCGGATCGTCGAACGTATCGAAGTGGAATGGCCGAGCGCATCGAAACCGGCTTTTTTCAAACACGTCGCCGCCGACCGGTTCTATCAGGTGAAAGAGGGCACGCCGACCTTACAGCCGCAGCCAATCGCACGCGGACGTAGGTCTTAGGTGTCGGGTATTGGATGTTGGGAGCCAGGCGCGGGCCCCAAAGCGCCACGCTCCGGCGCTCACACCCTCCCACATTCACACATTCACACATTCACACACTCACATACTCGCACACTCACACACTCAGCGTCCATCGTCCGTCCCCGGTTTGACACCATCGATTTAGATCGTTATCATGAAAATGTTGAACCTGCGCGGAACCCCGCCGGCGTGGGTCAGAGTTTTCACGGAGTTCTGTGCTTAATGACGCCTCGTGAGCGTGTCGACCCCATGCAGGTCCTGAAATTGGTTGTGGTTGTCGCTATTTGCGCAGCGATGGTGGCGGCGGCCCTGTACTCGATGCCGCGTGTCGCCGGCGCGTTGACCGGCGTGTCGGCAAAGGCTGCGACGAAGTCGCCTCCTCCGAACTTTCACGGTATGCCCGATTATAACGCCCACCCCGGAGACGCCCTGGTGGAATTTGACGATCTGGTACGAAAGACAAAAGGTGATTTCAGCCGGCTCACACCTGACCAGCGGTCCTGGGTAAACGGTTACACGAGCGGAAACGGTCCGCGCGCCCTTGAGATGGAAGCCGCCAGGCTGTTGCACAAGACTAAAGCGCACAAATAATCGCCGATTTCTTGACCGGGGTCATTTTCTGCCGCAACGAGGACGATAGGCGCTCCAAGAGGACAAAAGGTCTGGGGCGCAGTTGTTCTTTCGTACGCGCTTATGCTGAGCGCAATCTTGCAGGAGACGAAGTTGATTCCGAAACTGGATATACTCCGGCGCATTACTGACATCGGGCTGGTGGCCGTAGTGCGGGCGGAAACCGCGGAACAGGCGCTCCGAGTGGCGGAGGCGGTTCAGAGGGGCGGCGCGGCGGCGCTGGAGATCACGTTCACGGTGCCTCGTGCGCATCGGGTTTTGGAAGCGCTCGCCGATCGCTACGGTCCGGACGAACTCATATTGGGCGCGGGGACGGTGCTGGACCCCGAGACCGCCCGCATTGCCATTCTCTCCGGCGCTACGTACGTTGTCTCTCCATCGTTGAACGTGGAAACGATCCGGTTGTGCAACCGGTACCAGGTTCCAACAATGCCGGGCGCCATGGCCGTTGGCGAAGTGGTCGAGGCGCTCGAGGTGGGCGCCGACATTATCAAGCTCTTTCCCGGTGAGGCGTTCAGCCCCTCCATCATTAAGGCGATTCGCGGGCCGCTGCCGCAGGCGCCCCTGATGCCAACAGGTGGGGTCAGTCTCGACAACGTAGGCGAGTGGATCCGGGCCGGCGCGGTGGCTGTTGGAGTAGGCGGCCATCTTACAGGCGGCGCCAAAACCGGTGACTTCGCCTCGATCACCCGCAACGCGCGGGATCTTGTCGAGCGAATCGCAGCGGCGCGGGCGTAGATCTTGGTACCGATGTAGAGCAAAGGCCGTATCTTGTTCGGCTTGACACCGCGGATCTCTCTCGTTATCATGAAATCATTCAACCTGCGCGGAGCCCCGCCAGCGCGGGCCACCGTTTTCCCGGAGTTTTGTACGAATGACGCCTCGTGAGCGTATTGATCCGATCCAACTCCTCAAAGTGATCGTCAGTGTCGCGGTTTGCGCACTGTTGGTGGGAGCGGCGCTTTACTCCGCGCCGCGTGTCACCGGAGCGCTGAATGGCGCTCCGGCCGCGCCCGCCCATCCGCCGAACTTGCACGGCATGCCGAATTTCGAAGAGCATCCCAAAGAGGCCGACGCGGAATTCTACAAGCTGGTGCGCCAGAAGAAGGGTGACTATAGCCGGCTCACGCTGGATCAACGATCCTGGCTGGACGGCTATACGCGAGGGAACGGACCGCGCATGTTCAAGCAGGTAGCCCATACCCTCTTCGCACAGAAGAAAACGCGATAGTAGTCGCCGTCTTCCGGTCGTATCTGGCGTCACGATGAAAGCTGAGCGCCGCTTCTCGCCTGCGCGTCTCATACGATAATGAGACTCATTCCAAGAATTGCTGGCGCCATCCGGCAGAAATAAGCCGGCAGTGGCGCGCCGGATTTCGGCGTGGGCGCGCCGGGGACTGCCAGTTAACTTACGTCCTGGTGTGGCAGCGCGGCTTCCGCAACAGTGAGTTTAGTTTATTAAGTAAGAAAATCGATTTTATTCAGAAGGGATTAACATTGAGTTCCCGAAAACTGACTTCGTCCAGTCTGACACCGCATCGAAGTTCGGGTCGTTCTTCGGGATTCGCCTCGAAACGCTTAAAGATGGCCGCCTGGAGAGATCATGATCCTTTGTTGTGGGCGATTCGTTCGACAGACGTCGGTTGGTAGTCGCCGATCGTGCGCAGCCGGAGCGGAAGTTGTTGCGGACAGGCTGAAGACCAGTACTTCGAATCGGTTTGATCTCTACGGTTGGGAGGCGTAAAATGCGTAAGAAGTGGGGCTTTACTCTTATTGAGCTGCTTGTGGTTATAGCCATTATCGCTATACTTGCAGCGATTCTGCTCCCCGTATTTGCCCAGGCGCGCGAGAAGGCGCGTGCCATAACGTGCGAAAGCAATCTCAAGCAAATCGGTACGGCGACGATGATGTACGTGCAGGATTACGACGAAAGGTATCCTTGCGGCTGGGGAAATGATCCCCTTTGCGCCGGGAACGATGGCGCCACGCAGTGGCGCATCGCTCTCGAATCCTATACTCAGAAATATGCCGCCGTGGGCGGCAATCTGTATGCGCACAATCCGGGCACGGTCTACCTCTGCCCCGATTTTAACGGCGATGAAACCGCGTACGGCTACAACGAGAGCGAGTTCACCGGCTGGAACAGCCTTCCCTGCGGCGGCGACGCCCCCGGTAATAAACTGGCGCAGATTAAGCAGCCCGCCAATCTCCTCATGTTCGCCGATGGCAACTCGGTTGACCCCGGCACCGACCCCAATTTTATGGATGGATGCGGTGGAAGCAACGGCCCGTTCACGTTCAACCCCAGCCTCTGGCAGGATGATGGCTGGAGCGACGACCATGACTTCGGCATTCCTGGCGGCGGAGGCAACGGCGACTGGTGCTCGTCGGGCAATCATTACCGCCGCCCCGTTCCCCGTCATGATGGCGAGACCATCTTCAATGGATGCTTCGCCGACGGTCACGTGAAGGCCGAGCATGCAGACATCCTGAAACTCGCCCTCAATGATCCGAGTAACATCCTTATCAATCAGTGATCACTGCAGTCAATCGGTAATCACCGGAGTCAATCAGTACTCACCGTAAGGGACGCGGTGGGCGCCTTCATAAATGCCCACCGCGTCGATGAACGGGAGTTCTACGCGTGATTAATCTACTACGCGTGATTAATCTAATATCGGATGAAGGTTCTGCCCGTCTGCGTCCGTTTCATTCCTTTACTTGCGCGAGTCGCCTGGGTTGAGAGAAATTCATTCTCGAATAGTATTCCGAGTTCTCTTTTTGGTCGCTGCCCTGGCAGTCGGCGCCTGGGGCGTTCTCGAGGGTCCCTGGTATCAAAACTGGAGGTACTCACATATGTCGCTGGCTGCGCTTCAGCGCGAACGCGGCAAGAAGCTGGATAAACCACGGCTGCTCTACTACGAGGGTATGCGGCTGAATGAGGCCGGACGCTTCCCCGAGGCGGACCCTCTCCTTCGACAGGCGGTGGGATTGAGCCCGGATGAACCCCAATACCGTGATGAGTGGGCACGCGCGCTTCTGGGCAGTGGCCTGACGACAGCGGCATACGGGGAGCTGAAAGAATTTGTAGGGACCCATCCGGGCTCCGCTCGAGCCCACCTCCTGATGGGAAAGTTCTATTACATTCAGCGGGCGACCGATCGGGCCGAAGCTGAACTGCAGCGATCGCTGCAAATCAATTCTTCCGACGCGGACGCATGGGAGTACTTAGCGGCATCGCGAGATTCCGACGGGGACCTGGCCGGAGCCGAGGTCGCCGCCGAAAAGGCGGTGCGCCTGCGGCCGCGAAGCGCCCCGGAACACCTGGTCCTGGCGTCACTTCTTGCCCGTCTCAATCACCCGATCCAGGCCGGTCATGAATTCGCGCGATCGATCGCGCTTGCGCCGCGACTCGCCGTGGCGCACAGTGAGTATGCGAGCTGGCTCCTTGATTCGGGAGCCACTCCTTCCGACAGAAAACTCGCGGAAACGGAAGCGCGGCGCGCCATCGCGTTGAACAGCCGGGATGGCGCGGCGCAGCTAACGCTCGGACGAGTGTTGATCCTGCAGAACGATGACGCCGCGGCGGAGGGACCTCTCAACCGCGCTGCTGTGCTGCTGCCCGACGATCCAGGTCCCGCGTTGGCGCTCGCACAGAGCTATCGCAGCGTAGGAAAAGTCGAGGATGCTGCTCGATGGCAGCGCATATATACTCAGCGGCAGGACTATATAACCGAGCGGGGTAAACTTCTCGACGAGGTTCGCGTTAATCCGGAGGCGCCGGCCCCTAATAAAAAGCTGGCCCGATTGCTCGGCCTTCACGGCGACGCAGTCGAATGCGCCCGCCATTATGCAACCGCGCTTCACGTTGCCCAAGACTCGCCGCCGGTGTTAATCGCGGCATGTAAAGATCTCGTAGATGGCGGGCACGCCGCGGCCGCTGAACCACTGGCCCGTCTCGCCGTCAGGTTCGGAGGCGCCAACCCTGCGGCTCATGAAGCGCTCGGCAACGTCCTGCTTGCGCTCGGTCATCCGAAAGAGGCCCTGCAGGAGTATAATCTCACTCTGGGTTGGTGGCCGCAAAGGCGCGCGATTCTTCGTCAGCGATTGAAGCGCTATTATGCCCGCCTTGCCGCTCGCCCTTCGCCCGCGCAAGCGGACTTCCAGGAGGCGGTCCGTGTGCAGCGCACTACCGTTGGACCCCGTACTCCCCCGCCGGTAGAACAGCTCATCAAGCAGGCGGTTGCCCTGGACCCGAAGAACCCATTGTACCTCCGGGCGCTGCTTACGATTCAGGTTGAGCGGCGTGAGGAGAAAGACGCGACTTCTACGGCCAAGCGATACCTGGCGCTCGCGCCGGAAGACGCTAAGGCCCATGCGCTGTTCGCCGTCGTATTGGCGGATAGGGCGGCTACACCCCAGGACTACGCGGATGCGGCCGCGCAGGCGCGCCTGGCGGCTTCCGATCCCTCCACGGCCGCAACCCGGTATTACGTGATGGGCTTGCTTGCGCTTCGCCAGCGCCGCGGACCGGAGGCCGTTCGAGAGCTGCGTCACTCAATCGTCCTTGATCCCTCTGCAGCGGTTAGTTATTATAAGCTCAGTTTGGCCGAGGATCTGGTTGGCGACAAGGCCGATAGCGCAAAAGCGATGGACCAGTATCGCGTTCGACAGGCTGCTAAGCGAGCAGAGATGAACGCGCTGCGAGACATCGGGCAGCATTCCGACGATCCCGCGTACTATGCCAGGGCCGAGCGCCTGTTCAAAAGTCAGGGTCTGCCTCAGCAGGCTGAGGCGATCCGCGCCGCGGCGCAGCAGCGTTTCAAAGGCGCGCGTCCTCCAGGGACCGCGAGCCATGTTCAATCTTCGCGGCGCCCTGCATGAGGCTCGATGGGAGAGCGCGACACGCCGGCACGGCAAACGAATTTCCTGAGCCGGTTTCAGCAAATTGGGTTAACGGATGGATCTCTGCCCGGCGCCGCCGAGGGGTCTGGCAGCCTCAGCCTTAACGAAAGGGAGCTAAAATGGGAAAGAAGGCAGCGGGACCAGCGGCGATAACGATAGCCGTCGTCGTTCTTGCAGCGATTATTTTTGTGATCTACCATTTCACATTGGGGCAGAGCGGGCCAAAGCCGAATCCGGCCACTATTCCCGCCTATATTAAGGCGGGCATGACACCCGCAGAGCGCGCGAAGCTTGGAATCACAGAAACCACCCCAACCGCAAAAAATGGCGGAGCGCCGGCGTCGAGAACAGCAGGAGCCACGCCGGGACATTAGGCGCTCGTGACATCGCTATTGCTTGGTGAGTAAGGATTTGGAGTTCGCAGCATATCGGAATGGCCATCGTGTCTGAGATAGTACGCCATGGCGGCTCCGGACGGTCGCGCGCGTGGTTCGCCTGTGCGCTGCTGTTCGGCGCCGCCTTTTTGTCGGCTACCGGCTGTGCGCCTCACACCGGCAAATCCCTCCCGCCGCGCGCCGCTGCTCCGGGTCCGCTGTTCGCGGATGTCGCCTCGTCCGCGGGATTGCATTATCGCTGGCCAAGTCCTGTGAAGCGACCGCTCAACATCCTTCAGACCATCGGGAACGGCTGCGCATTCTTAGATTACAATAACGACGGTAATCTCGATATTCTCCTGGTTGGGCCGCGCCTCGGGCTTTACCGGGGCGATGGCAAGGGCCATTTTACCGACGTGACGAGCGCCACCGGCCTGAGCAAGTTCTCGGGGGATTTCCTCGGCTGCGCCGTTGGTGACATCGACGGCGACGGTTACGACGACATCTTTGTTACGGGTTATCGGACGGACTTACTTCTGCATAATGACTCCGGGCGCGGATTTCATGATATTACCCGTCAATCCGGGATCACGCCCCAGCCCTGGAGCACCTCCTGCGCCTTCGCGGAAACCGTTTCAGGTTCTGGCAATTTGGATCTGTACGTCGATAATTACGCCGACTTTGGGCCCCGTACCGTTCCACAGCTTTGCACAGACCACGGTCTGAAAACCTCCTGCGGACCCCGCTATTATACGCCCATCAAGGGCGTGCTCTACCGCAACGACGGTCACGGACACTTCACCGACGTAACGGCGCAGGCAGGCCTGACTGCGGCGAAGGGCAGGGGATTGGGCGTGGCTTTCGCTGATTTTGACGGCTCCGGAATTCCAGGAATCGCGGTGGAAAATGACGAAGAGCCGGGCGATCTCTTCCAGGGGCGCCGGAAAGGCAATACGGTCGTCTATACGGACATCGGGGAGGCGTCCGGCACAGCCTATGACCGGGATGGCAACGTACATGGCGCAATGGGCACGGACTGGGGCGATTACGACAACGACGGCAAACTCGATCTGTTGGTGGCGACCTTCCAGCACGACACCAAGTGCCTTTACCATAATGAGGGCGCGGGTGAGTTCACTGAAATGGGCCTTCCAACCGGTTTAGGCTCGGTGACTCAGCCCTACGTGGCTTTCGGCTGCAAACTCTTCGATTACGACAACGATGGCTGGCTGGACGTCGTTATCGCGAACGGACATGTCCAGGACAATATCCACGCCATTGACCCTTCCACGACCTATCGTCAGGATCTTCAACTGCTGCATAACAGTGGCCGGACACCGGTCAGATTCAAGGATGTAAGCGCTTCGAGCGGCCCGGCGTTCCGAACGCCGATCGTGGGACGTGGTCTGGCGGTCGGAGATTACGACAACGATGGCCGGCTTGACCTCCTGGTCGTGGATTCGGAAGGAAAGCCGCTGCTGCTGCACAATCAATCCACTTCGGGTAATCACTGGCTGGGCGTACGGCTCATTGGAACCACGAGCAACCGGGACGGCTACGGGGCTATGCTGACGGCCAGGGTCGGCGCGCGGTCGTACCTTCGTCATTGTCACGCCGACGGCTCTTATCTCTCCTCCTCCGATCCACGGGTGCACTTCGGACTCGGCGCGGCTCGTCAGGTGGATTCGCTCACCATCCGGTGGCCGGATGGGTCCGAACAAACCCTCAACTCAATTCCTGCCGATCGATACATTACGGTTCGTGAGATTGTTCCCCTGGCGGCCGGAGGCGGGAAACCGAAGCCCGGTGGAGCGAGCGCGTAGAAGCCTGCGAGCGCGCCGAAGCTCGGTCGTCCCTCCGCGATAAGGCGACCTCCGGCCGACGGCGGGCAGGGACGCCCGCCCCACCCCAACGGAGTGTTCGGCGCTCTTGATTCGTCCTTCGTCGCCCCATCACACACTCTCACCCTCCCACACACCCACGTATTCACACACTCTCCGTCCTCAGAATAGATTCACCTCCGGCCGCGGTTCACGCCGCTGTTCTCGGAGCAGCCGGATGCTGGCGGCGAGGAAGCGGAAACTGCCGGCGCCGGGCAGATCGTTATTGATAATGACGAGGTCATTCTCGCCTGGCTTCAGCCACGCGGGGTTCAGTAATACTCGGTGGATCGAGGGCTGGCCGCCAGGACTGAACGGAAGTGGGATCGGGTGCCCGTTGATAAGCAGTTCGCCCGCGCCGTACGCAGCGCCTTCGAGCGCGAGGCGAAGCTCGGCGGCCCGTACTCCCTCGAATCCGGGAAGTGAGATTTGCGCCGATTCGGTGTGGCCCGGATATAAATCGAGGAACCAGCGATTGGCAAAACCATCGCCAAGCTCCCATTCGCGCGTGGGCTTAATATGAATCGAGCTCTGGAGCTTGAAGCTGGCGAGGGTGCGGCCGGGCAGCGTCGCGGAGAGGTCGAAGCCCTGGCCCGTGACAGGTAGTTCTTTGTCCCTCTGCATCAAGAAGTGATGCAGAGCGGTGTCGTAGCCGAACTGGCTCTCGACGGCGCTGTTGTAACGGCCTGCGTGCGGCGCGGGAACGATCAGATGGACGCTCCGATACGAGCCTGCGTGGTTATAGAGGACGATCACGACGTTATCGCCATCCAGGCTCGCTACCGCCTCCACGTCGTTCGACAGCGCTGGCGTAACGAGTAAGCGCAGCCCCCGAAGGTCCTTCAGAACCTCGTGAGCCGCGTAGACAGCGTCGTCTGGTGGAAATGCGACAGTCGCTGGAGTTCCCGTCGTCGGCGCCGCAAGGGCCGACGACTCCGGAGGGGCTGTCGATCCTGGCGCTGCCGGCGAGCCGGGTGCCGCCCCCGGCAGCGGAATCACGGCGGCACGCGCAACCGCCTGGTCCGGTTCTCGCAGCAAGGTCAGGATGTCACGGATCTCGTAATCCGCGGCGTCCCAGTCGGCGTCCTGCCTGCGGGGCAGGGCTGTCAGAGCTTCAACCGGCTTCTCCTGTGCTGGTACCGGAGCGTCGGGAAGTGAGTAGACGGGGACGATTCGGCCGCGACGATAAATGGTGTACGCCGCAAGGAGCATCAAATTAGCCTGTACGGAGTCCCCGGTTTCCTGAGCGTGCCGCTCGGTGAGTAGATCGTAACGATCGTTGGCCCCGTCCAGCAGCGGCCGCCACCAGGACCGCCAGATGTCGCCGCTTTCGCCCTCCGGTAGTCCCAGGCCGAAGCCGCCTACCAGCAATTCGGGGAAGTTTTCCTTCGCCTGGTGATATGCGCCAACATAGACGCCGGCATAGATTTCGCGCGCGACCGGGCCGAGAACCAGGTCTCCGCGGTCCGGATCATCCAATATCGCCTGGATTTCGCCCGCGTTCGTTCCAGAGGCAAACGTCCCGCGGATATCCGGATGATCCCAGATCTCGAACGCCGGGGCCGGCAGGTCTTTGGGAGCGCCTCGGATATACCGGGCTAAATCGGCGACGGCCGAGTAGGCCCAGGCGTCATTGCTTAGCGGCGGACGACCGTTTCCGGTAATTGTCAGCAGCCATTCGGTCGCGCCCGTTCCCCGAATCAATCGCTCCGCCGGAGAATTACGTTCGTACGCCGAAAGCCGCGCGTCATCGGCGCTTCCCTCACCAACCCTGTGCGTGATATGTAAAAAGCCCGGACGCAAATCGTGCGCGGCGGCAATCGCGGCCGGGTTGTCACTGCCCTCACCATCGCCGAAGTCGATGCCAAAGAGGCCGGATGGTATCTCGTCGTGATTGTTGACCGAAAGCGTCCGATCAATGTCAACCTGGAACGCGGGCGAGACACCCTTTGCCGCGGCTGCGTCTACCGCTGCCTCCGCCATGCCGGGCGCTTCAAGAACCTCCGGCGCCTCTGCTCCGAGCAGTTTTGGATTGACCTTGATGAGCTCCATATTGCGAATGCGCAGCGTATTCTTACCCGGCTGCTTCAGCTCGACCCCAAAGCCAATGGACCGGATACGCGCGGGATCAATCCGGTCAAACGACGGATCGCTGTGCTCGGGAAACGCAGAGTCCGTAACCAGGGTAAAGTCTCGAAAGAGGGCGTAACCACGTACCCATCCAGGCCGGTCGGGCGTGACCGCGGAACGGAGAACGTACAGGGCGCCGTCATCCTGCGTGAGATCGATATTCAGCGGCCAATCAAGCGATGGAATGGCCGCCTGGATTTCGAACCGGATTCCATCATAACCCATCGGGACCGGATTGACCTCCCGCGACGCCCACGCTGCGAAGCGAGCGCCGAGTGGCGGCGGCATCCTTCTGCCGCCGTCCAGTAAACCAGAGCGATCGACTCCCGCGTAAGCGGCGCCGCGCCCTTCTCCCAACGCCGGTGGAATGTTAAACTCCAGCGCAAGTCCTTCGGTACCGGGCGCCACGGTGATGACAGCCGGGTTCGACTCAGACCACTGGTTCGCCGGGCCGCTCAATATGTCCCAGGGGCGGCTCTCCGTTACCTGGATGGGAAAGACCGGCGGCGGAAGCTGCTTCTCGGAAGCTGCGACAATCGCTTGCTGAACCCGTGGGGCCGCCGCGTCCAGGTCCTTAGCGCTGACACCCAGGGCGAGCAGCGCGGTCCGGGCCATCAGGTCGTCGCCGGCCGCCGCCATGTGAACGCCATCCACCGTCAATCGCGGCGCGCCGGCGGCTTCGTCTCGCCACGCCTTCATAAACGCGTCGTTCTGGTGCACGAGGATTAAACGGTGATCCCGCGCTATCTTACGTATCGCTTCGACGTAGCCCTTGAGAGCGGTATTGCGGGGGCTGTCGGGCTTATCCTCGAAAATCGTTGGCGTGAAGAGGGCGACGCGGGCGCCGGCCTTTTGGGCGGTGTCCACCATCGCCTCCACATCGCGACGAAAGTCGTCGAGGGGCACTCCCGCCGGGCCGCCGCCTGCCGGATGATCTTTGTCAAAGCCGTGCCACACGTCGTTGATCCCGACACTGATGGTTACCAGATCGGCGTGGCGATTTATCACGTCACGCTGAAAACGAGCGAGCATATCCTTTGAAGTGTTCCCGCTGACCCCCGCGTTGAGAACCTGAATCGAGGCGTTGGGATAGAGGGTTTGCAGGTACTGCTGCATCTGCCACACGTATCCGCCGGGCCGGCCGCCAAACTGGGTGATGCTGTCGCCCAGGGTGACCAGTCGATGAACGCCGTTGAGCGCATCGGGAACCCCGGCTGCCGACGCTCGAAGAGGAAAAAGAATGAGAAGGAGCGCAAGGATGAGCCTCGGGCCAGACAAGTTAGGCATGGATCGTCTTTCCATTGGTGACGAGAGCTGGATACGAGCGAAGATTCGAGCCCAAACAAACGTTTAACGCGCGGTTCTTGGTTTCGCTGTCGCGCCGCAGATTCCCCCAACGACCAATCCTACCGCTCCGGCGGTTGGAGCGCCTATAATCGCGAAAAGGAACGGAATCATCCAGAGCATATCGTCTCCCGGCGCGAGAAAAAACGCCGCGATCCATCCGATGTAGAAACCGACGACCCCGCCGCCGAGAAACCCGGCGGGTCCTCCGAAGCAGACACTCGATAAGATGCGAGCGGAGCGCGGTCCCGGTTTGAAACGCACATCAATGCGGGCAACCGCCATGCTGGCGAGAATCGCATCGGCCAAACTACAGGTCAGCGCGTTTATCGCCGCGAACACCGCAGGCTCCGGAAACTCGAGGGCGCGGAGAACCGGGTAGCTCAACGCGCCGCCTATTGCCCCCGCCGCCGCCCCGAATCCAGCCGCCTGCCGCCTATTCATCAGCCACCTCCGGGTCAGAGGCATTTGAGAACGGATTTGAGATAGGAAGATGGTGAGGGCGTGAGACGGTGAGACTTAGAATCCCACGTTCTTGATTCATCCTTCATCCTTCATCCTGCGCCCTACACTGTCCGCGCCTTGATCGAGAGTGCGTGGATGGATTTTAGTTCTTCCGAGAGGGCTTCGTAGACCATCTGATGGCGCTCAACCGGGGTCTTGCCCTTGAACAGCGGGGATACTACGTCCACGTTGAAGTGGCCGCCTTCCAACGCGCCGGCGTGTCCCTTGTGACGCCAGCTTTCGTCTTCCACCTCGACTGAAACGGCCTGCAGTTTCTCCTTCAAAACCTCCGCGATCTTTATGTCCATCGTAATCGGATTATTCTCGGTCATTAAATTCCTCCATAAGAGCGGCTCGAGGCGCGAGGCACGGGGCCGATCCTTCGTCCATCATATATCCAGTATGGCGAAGAGGTGGGGGCGTCGGCCGCGCCATCCGACGCGAACGTGTTATATTCTAATACAGTTGGGATGTTCTACGGAAAACCGTTCATTAAAAGCGATTAAGAATCTTTGAACTGATACGGCGCTCAAACGTCAAAGCCATAATTCAGAAGTAAACCAGCGAGGCCGCAGCGCTCAAGTATCCACCGCTTAACCAGAACGGTCTCGTCCATCCATTATTAAACGGGGAAACGTAGAGCTCCAGGTTGACGCTTGCGCAGCTCCCCAGAAGCAGGGCAGGAGGATTAATAATGCCGACTGATGATATCCGCAGGATGGGTCATCTCATGCGCCGCGCCGGCTTTGGCGCAAACGACGCCGAACTGCGGCAGCGAGCCGCGAAGGGTATAGACGCCACGATCCAGGATCTTCTGGATGGCGCGATGCAGCCGGACGACGGCAAGAGCGATTGGGTATTAGAGGCCGCCCGGCAGCGGGACAGGCAGCATCAACTTCGTCCGCCGATGCTCAAGCCGTGGTGGCTCTACCGGATGATCAGCACTCCAAACCCACTGCAGGAGAAGATGGTCCTCTTCTGGCACGGCCATTTCGCAACCTCCGCTAGCAAGGTTGGCCGGGCCGAGTTTATGCTCAATCAAAACCGATTTTTCCGAGATAACGCGCTCGGTAACTGGCGAACCTTCCTGCAGGGTATCTCGCGCGACCCGGCGATGATTCTCTGGCT
>DASRZA010000151.1:0-4782 GCA_035686845.1 Armatimonadota bacterium
CTGCGGCCGCATCTCTGCTGACTCTATCACCGGGGACCGCTCAAATGCTAAAGAGTTCTCGCTCTCCACTGTTCCCAGCCGGCCGATTAACGGCGCCGTGGGTGTGAGTGAATCAATCGATTCTTAGCCCTTCACTTTCGGTTGATCACAACCGATAATAATCCAGTACTCACCATCAGGATTCGGTATACGAATACGCACATGCGGGAAGCTCCGGGTTCGCGCGGCCCCGGGGCTCAATGGCATAACCACCGGAAGGCCACCGCTCGCGCAGGACGCGGGGATGGGAATGTTTGAGAGAGACGACGGCTTCATTCAAGATCGGATGGAAGTTCCGGTCCGGTCCGGTTCTCGCGGGAAGACGATGGATCGCCGCGGGTCGTCCCGTTATGTCTACCGGATGCCCGTCATCGTTCACGTCGTGGATGAGGCGGGCCGCTCTTCCATCGTAAAGGGCCAGCTTCAAAACGTAAGTATTGGTGGTATGTGTTTCTCGACGGCCCGCGACCCCTTCGTTCCGTCCGAAACCGATCTCTATGGCCGAATCCGCATGGAGAAGGCCGGAAGCGGTATGGAGATGCCATTTCGGGTGCAGTGGAGTCGCGAACAGCCGGATGGATCCGTCCACTTCGGTGTCCAGTTCGACCATGTCCGGCCCGGCATTATCAGCGCTGTCAAAGATCATGACCGGATTTTAGTCTGGCTCGGCGGGTAACGCCTCTTCGTCAGACCCCGTACTTCCTCCTCCGATCCCGGCATGCTCGTTTCGAGCGTCTGCCAGTTTCTTCCGCGTCTATACTGGGTTTGTATGCAGGGTTGAGACGTTAGAAAATGGGGGATACGGATGCAATACCGGCGATTCGGACGAAGCGGCCTCAAGGTGAGCGAGGTCTGCCTGGGTTCCTGGCTAACTTACGGGAACGCAACGGAGGATGCGGCGGCCGAGGCGTGCGTGGCGAAGGCCTTTGAGGTCGGGATCAACTTTTTCGACACCGCCAACGTCTATGCTGGGGGGAAAGCCGAGGAAGTCATAGGGCGGGCGCTCAAGAGGTACGACCGCGATGACTATGTGATCGCCACGAAAGTTTACTTCCCGATGGCCCAGGGCCCGAATGACCGGGGCCTCTCGCGGAAGCATATCCGGGAGCAGTGTGACCGCAGTCTCAAGCGGCTCGGCGTCGATTATATCGACCTCTACCAGTGCCACCGGTACGACAATGATGCGCCGCTCGAAGAGACGCTGCGTGCCCTGGACGACCTGGTGAGCAGCGGCAAGGTTCTTTACATCGGATTCAGCGAATGGACCGCCGCGCAGATCGCCGAGGCGCTGGGCATGCAGCGGCTCCTGAACCTGGATCGTTTCGTCTCCAGCCAGCCCTACTATAACTTGATGGGCCGCGGTGTCGAGCGTGAGGTGATCCCGCTCTGCTGGCGTGAAGGCATCGGGCAAATAGTCTTCTCGCCGCTCGCCCAGGGTGTGCTCACCGGCAAATACCTCCCCGGTCAGCCCCCGCCTCCGGGCACCCGCGCGAGCGATCCCAAACAGAATATGTTCCTGAATGGCGGCCGGCTGGACGATCAGCAGCTTGAGAAGGTCCAGAAACTGAAGCCTCTCGCCGAGCGCGAGGGTGTTTCCATGCCGCAGCTTGCGCTGGCCTGGTGTCTCCGCCGCCCCGAGATCTCAAGTGTGATCACGGGTGCCAGTCGCGCTTCTCAGGTAGAGGAGAACGCGGCCGCTTCGGGGAAGAGTCTAAGCGCCGAAACACTGCAGCAGATCGACGAGCTCTTTGGTTAGCCCGACAAGCCGCGCCGGCGCGGTAATAGTTCCCCCGTTATCGGGGGCCAGGGGGCCAAACCGCGGAGGCCAGAGATCGGCCGCGGTACACCCGGCCAACGCGCGAGGCCAACAGCGAGCCGGTAATCGGAGTCAGCAAGGTAATAGTTCCCCCGTTATCGGGGGCTGGGGGGCCGCCGCTCCCACAACCGTTTTCAACCCCGGCGGGGTCGGTCGCCGGAGACCCGGGATCCATTCGGGGTCAACGTCCGGCTGCCCGTCCGCTGTAAAAGAGGATGTCACAGTGACTCGAAGAACGCTGCTTTTCTCCCTCGGTATTCTGACCTTCGCGGCGCCGGTCGCGGTCGCTGTCCGGCGCCGCCGCACCAAGACGGCGATGGTCGACGCCGCCACGGCGTTCCTTGCTTCGCTCACACCAGATCAGCGGGCTCGGACGACTTTTGCTCTCAACGACGCCGAGCGGCTGAGCTGGCATTACGTTCCCACCGCCCGAAAAGGTCTCACCCTGAAAGAGATGACGCCAGCTCAGCAGGCCGCGGCGCTCCGGCTGCTGCGGGCCGGACTGAGTGAGCGCGGCTATAGCAAAGCCGAGACCATCCGACAACTGGAACTGGTCCTCAAAGCGATGGAGAATGGTAATCCGGGTCGCGATCCGGAAAACTATCACTTCTCCGTTTTCGGAACCCCCTCCGAGACCGGCGCGTGGGGCTGGCGATACGAAGGCCATCACTGTTCGCAAAATTGGACCGTCGTGAGCGGCCGTGGGATCGCGAGCACGCCCCAATTCTTTGGCGCCAATCCCGCCGAAGTACGGCAGGGTCCAATGAAAGGGACGCGTGTCCTGGCCGCTGAGGAAGACCTGGCCCGGACCCTCGTTCACTCGCTTGATGATACTCAGCGCACGCTTGCCGTCGTGAGTCCCACCGCCCCTCCCGACATGGTGACCGGCGCCCAGCGGCAGGTGGCGATTGAAGAGGCGCAGGGCATCCCGTACGCCCGGCTCACGAAGGATCAACAGGGGATGCTGGTAGCGCTAATAGAAGAATACGCATCGGCGCAGCCGGCCGAGCTGGCGCGTGAGCGCCTGGATCGGATCCGGCGCTCCGGGCTCGATCCGATCGCCTTTTCGTGGATGGGCGGCATCGACCGGGGTCAGCCGCACTATTACCGGATCCAGGGCCCCACGTTCCTGATCGAATACGACAACACCCAGGACAACGCCAACCATATTCATTCCGTCTGGCGAGATTACAAAGACGACTTCGGCCAGGACCTCCTGGCCCAGCACTACGCCACCGCGTCGGACGGGCATGGACACCACAGCGTGTGAGGTATTAGGTATGGGGTTTCAGCTATTGGGACACAGGTTATAGATATCAGGTCATACCCCTCCGGTCTCGCCAATGCCCTCGCCATCGCATCCACTGCCGGCCGATATCCAACTGCTGTATGATGACGACCTGATTCTCGTTGTTTCCAAACCGCAAGGGATGGCGGTTCACCCGGCGCCGGGTTCCCGAAGAGATACGCTGGTGCAGTGGCTGCGGCAGTGGTACGAGGATCGAGGTTTCCCGGATCGTCACGTCGCAGCCGTCTCCCGGCTGGATAAAGGCACCTCGGGACTGATTCTTTTAGCGACCGATGCCGCAGCGCATCCGAACCTGCATCATCAAGTGACGCGCCATCAGATTCATCGGGAGTACACCTGCCTGGTCCGGGGCCGGCCGCTCTTCGAAGAAACAACGGTAGATGCTCCGCTCGGTCGTCACTGGATCGATTCTCGGCGCATGGCAGTGTATGACGTTCCTCCGGCCGCCGTGGGTCGGTGGGGCGCCCGGCCCGCGATCACCCATTTGCGAGTGTTGCGGCGCTTTGACGGCGCCGCGCTCCTGGCCGCGACGCTCCAGACCGGCCGGATGCACCAGATTCGCGTTCACTGCCAGTTTATCCGGCATCCAATTGTGGGCGACCGGATTTATGGCGCCGCCATGCTGGAGACAACCGCGGCCAGCGGAAGCGAAGGCCTGGAAACGGGAGAAGACCGGCTAAATCGGCTCGCCGCCCGGCTGGAGTGGCAGTGTCTTCACGCCGGGCGTCTCGAGTTCCGTCATCCTCTCACCAGCGAGCTGTTGACGTTCGAATCGCCCCTTCCACCTCCCTTCGCCAATTTGCTCACTGCGCTTTCGTCCACACCGGCTTCTACGACCAAATCACAGCAATCCGCGGATTGGAACGGAAGAGACGAGGATAAAACAGAATACGGCCATCTCCGTTCTGATTGACACTCTATACCAGGGACTGTATAATCGACGTGCGAAACGGGCGGCCACCGCGGCCAAATAATCGTTCACGACCCTTACAGCCCGTCACCACGATCCAACACCCAATACCCAACAACTGACACCTTTCGTAAAGGGGCGTACGATGAAGTTTTCACGCATACTCTTCACCGGACTACTCAGTGTATTGCTCAGCATGAATGCCGGCTGCCCCGTCCACGCCGCGACATTCACCTGGAACGGCGGGGTCGATGACTGGTTCAATTCCAGCGCGTGGACGCCCCAGGGCATTCCAGGTCCGAGCGACACCGCCGTCATTAACGGCGGCGCCGCGACCGCCGATTCCGCGGTCAACGTTGCCGAAATCGATATCGCAACGCCCGCCGGTTCGCCTCTTGCAACGCTGGATGGGACCGCGACGATCACCGTATCTCAGGCCCTCAAGTTCGCCGATGGGGGCGGAATTCTCCATGGCGCCGGAAAAATCGAGATTGAGCCGAACGCCGCGCTTCAGATCAATTCGGCCGCCCAGGTTAATATCGACCAGCGCACCATCGATATTATGGGCAGCGGCGTCTGGACCGGAAATGGGGCCATCAGCATGGGGTCTGGCGCCACGATCAATAACACCGGCTCGTTTGATATTCAGGTGAATGCCAACGGGATCTTCGGTGATGGCAGCGCCGTGACCTTCAATAACACCGGCTC
>DASRZA010000152.1:0-2744 GCA_035686845.1 Armatimonadota bacterium
TGATTCCAGATGGTAGAACCGGTCGGCGGTGATGGGGCCGCGATCAGCGCTCCGATTCCCGCAGCGCTCCTCTTATCCTCGACTGCGCCTTCGCTCTTAGCTCCGAGACGGATAGCCTTGAGGCCTCCTCCTGCTGACGCAGCTGTCGGGGGAGCGTCGGGCCATCATTCCCGGCAAAGACGCTGTCGGGATCGGCCCGGTTCCAATATTCCACCAATCCAACTGCCGTCGTGGGTACTGTCACATCATCAGCATTGGAAGCCGATTCGACCCGGTAACCATTCCCACCTACCGCACCTATCTCCCGGTCCTCCACCGCTGGCGCCAGGTCGGTGGTGACCGTCATAAGTCCTGTTCCTCTGAAGCTAACGCTCTTGTCGTTCGGTCCTGTCTTCAATCTACGTCACTATTCTCGCACGTCAAGCGGACCTAAGTGGTATTCTAACATGATTGCCGATTGACCGACAATCCCGCTCATAGTGGCGCCGCAATGAACGCGCCGGCGCCGAGACCTCTCTTGCAGACCAGCCGTTCCGGCGTTCGGGACAGGCTTGCTTAATCACCCGGCTTTTTCGCTTCCGGTAAGACAGTAAGCCACCAGGATTCACACGCCCGCGCAGGTCCTGCGCCGCGCGGCCGAGCTGGACGCAACGGCGACCAGGCGACTGGTGAAATGGGGTCATTTTATAACAAGCTATTCGTGTGATTCCGGACAGCCCGGGCGCCCGGATAGCAGGGGAGTCCATCTACCATGCAGCAGTGACGCCCTCCAGATGGACCTCGAACGAGACGTGACAGGCTTTGCGTAGGCGCCGAAGGGAACGGTTGGAGCGAGCTATGACGGTGAGAGATGGAGTGCCCGCGAAGTACGGATTGTGGGCAGGCGCTCTGGTATAATGACGGCGGGGAGGTGAATAACATGCAAGCGGCTCTGAAACTGAAAACCCGTGTGCTGCCAGGCAGACGCATTGAGGTGACCGCGCCGGAACTGCCTGAAGATGAAGAGGTGGAGGTCATCGTCGTGCTTCCGGAAGACGTCGCGCTCCCGGCAAAGGGACGGGAAGACGTGCAAGGAGTCTGGGACTACGTTCGATCGCTTCAACCTGTTCAGCGCACACCGGAAGAGTGGGCGGAGATCGAGCGTGAGTTCCACGAGGAGCGCGATTCTTGGGATCGCTGAAGCTGCCCACCTCCGGGGTGGTCTATGCCGACGCTCAGGTTGGCATCTATACGGTCGATCGACACCCGCTTTATGCCACGGTCTGCGACCCACTCTGGGAGGGAGCCCAAAACGGGGTCTTCACCGTCGTCAGTAGCGAGCTGACCCTGCTGGAGGTTCTCGTCGGCCCGGTGCGCGGAGGGGATCCGGGACTTGCGGCGCGCCGAGAAAACCTATGGCGGAGACCACAAACTCACTTCTTGCCGATCAACGAAAGTGTCCTGCGGGAAGCAGCCCGCCTCCGCGCATCCATTCCCGGCCTGAAGACTCCGGACGCGATCCATGCGGCTACGGCGCTCCTGCGTCACTGCGATCTCTTTCTCACCAATGACACCGGCTTCCGGCGCGTCCTTGGCTTGCCGTTTATTCTCCTCGACGACGTTATCGCCAGCCCCTAGTGCCGCCGGTCCGCAACGGCACAAAAGTCTGGCCGCGAGGGGCTTCGGGCGCCGAGCCTGGGAGAACGAGATCAAGGCGCTCGTCGTTGATGACAAGTGGTTCGGCGCGCTGGACGCCACTATCCTCGATGAGATGGACCGCGTGATCCAGCAGCTTACCCGGCGAGTGAAGGATCTGGCCGAACGGTACGCCAACCCGCCGCCGGGGCGGCGCGCCGTCTCTCCGAACGGGAAGCCACGATGGATGGGCGCCCGAAGCGAACGGGGGTTCAAACTATGAGGAAGTATGCGTGTGATTCCGGGCAGCCCCAGGGGCCCAGATAGCATAAGAGTCCATCTACCACGCAGCAGTGACGGACTCCAGACGCCCCAAATGGAATGCGACAGGCTTTGCGTAGGCGCCAAGCGCAAGCATTGAGTGAGCGATGCCGGTGCGAGATCGAGTGGTGGCGCAGTACGAACTCTGAGGGGCGGGCGGATGGATGAGTGCTTGAAGGAGGGATCACGACTCCCCGATGAGGTTTCGGTCGGGCCACGCGAGGCAGATCGCCTTGACGGGGCGGATGCGAGTGACCGATGCGTGATAGAATAGGCAGTTGAAGGGTAACAGAAACGCGATCGCAGAGACTATCGAAAACAATGTCCGGCGCACCATTCTGACGCGGCATCTCAACGATCCGGCCTATTACGAAAGGATGTCGGCGCTCCTTCAGGAGATTATCACGGCCCGGAAGGCCCGGGCCATCGAGTACGAGGAGTACCTTACGCGCATCGCGCAACTGGCGCGCCAGGTGGAAGCCGCGGTCGCCGATGATACACCCGAGCCACTCAAGCACAGCCCGGCCCTCCGGGCGCTGTACAACAACCTTAAGCAATCTGGGGCGACGCCGTCGCCAGCGAACGTCATCGCCGAAGGCCGGGGCGACGGTGCGGGGTCCGGCGACCCAGCTCTTGACATGGCTGTAGAAATCGACGGCACTGTGAAACGCGTCCGCCCGGACGATTGGCGCGGCGTGCAGGCACGCGAGAATACTATCAAAGAGGCGCTATTCCGGGTGCTGAAGAATCAGGGCGAGGTGGAGCGCATCTTCCTCATCGTCAAGGCGCAGAGCGAATATTGATGGTGG
>DASRZA010000153.1:0-6267 GCA_035686845.1 Armatimonadota bacterium
ATCTTCGCTTATGAAGCGAAGCTAGTACATCCCGGCGTAAGTCCACCGGTGTTGGTCGCTGGCCCCTGAATCCCCAATAATGGGGGCGACCATCACCGGAACCGATCCGGCAGATTTGAGCCGAGTTGTACTAGCGCTCTCGATTCATGAAATCCCGCGTCGCCTCCAATTATAGCACGCCCCGCGCCTGTCACTGATCCGCCTGCTTCTCCGGTGTATTGAGGATCTGTTCGAGCCAGGCCTGATCTTCTCCAGGCAGGGCGGGATCGAGCGGAGCTTCGTAGTCAATCGAATAATCGTAACCGGCCCGGGCGTAGACCTCGTTAAAGACTTCCTGAAGGTTCAACGGAACGTCAGGGTCACCGCCGGCCAATGGGATCGGGATCACCGGAAGGCGCTGCCGCATTGTAAAGGTCCACACTTCTGCCGTGGGACGACGCCGCACCCGGCTCACCAGAGCCAGATAGTCGCAGGGAGGCGGCGGTTTCGTTGTGGGCATCCGGCTTCCCCTGCGCAGCAGGTCGATCTCCGCCAGGTGCGCGCGGCTCAGCAGCACCGCCTCCCGTTTGGCAAGATACTCTTCACGGCCCTTGCTCCCGGCGCGTTTATTGGCCGGTGAGAGAAGCTCAATCACGGTCACCACCTCATGCGTTTGCCGGAGCCGCACCTCCAAAAAGACCTCTTTGACTTCCTCCGGCATAGGGAGCGGAAGCAGGATCGGCTCGGCGATCACCATCGTTCCTACCGATGACGATTCCTGCGTACGCCCCGTCTCTCGCAGCACGGTCACATCCGGCAGCGCCACCTGCGCGCTTTCATCAGACTCGCACTGTAGATAGACCCGCTCGTCCATCCGAACTACATAATAGGGGCGTAACGCAGGAACCAGCGTCGCCTGAATCTCGGCGATCATCAAGTTGTGAAATTCTCGCCAGATCTGTCCCTCAAGGAACGGGTCCATGCCTGGAAATGGTGAAGGCATCGTTGTTTACCTCGGTTCAAAAGCTCCGAATGGCCGATCCCGAGCGCATGCCCGTGGCTCAGACGCTTCGGCTTGGGAGCCCCGTGTCAAAGGACGCGCCCTCTGCCGCGAATATGCTCAGTTCAGCAACCTGATTCTAACACATCTACTATTGGTGGTGGCATGGTTGGGCACGCGGCGCCGTGAGCCGCACGAAACCGCGCGCCGCAGCGTGGGGTCTAATTGAGTGTGAACACGTCTCGGAAGACGGTTTCACATGATGATTCCTCAGCAAGTTCTCCGCGTCTCCCAGGGCGCTCGAAAGGTTTTCCGCGTTGCATCCTGAAGACGACGCTAAGATCGGAAATGGCGCCAGCATAACTCGCCGCAGGTTCGTCGCCGGCGTGCTTGCGGTGGGCGCGAGCGGCCTTATTCCCTCCGATGAAGCCAGAGACCTGGCAGAGGCGGCCTCGCCATTCCGCGGCTCGGTCGTCGTGGCGACGGCCCGATCCGCTCCCGAGGATCCGGAGGTGGGGCTGGGGCTCCGTGTGGCGAGGCGCCTGGATGATCGGACGGTCCGGCTTACGTTTGGCGCCAGTTTTGTGCCCAAAGTCGGAGGGCGCCCCGAAACTTACCGTATCATGTGCGAAACGGATCCCCGCTTCCAACCGGGGATCCGCGCAGACGGCGCAAAGGTTCAGTCGGAAGATGACCCGGCCACTCCCAAAGGCTGGAGCGGCCGGCCCTATCCGAGAAATAGCGTGGTGATTCATCTGCCGGCGCCGATGACGGCCGGTCATCGATACTGGGTTCAGGCGCTCGGATATGATCATCAGCCGGTGACGGGTGGTAGAGCGGCAGCGTGGATTGAGACGATGACCGATGCCGTCGAGCAGAAGGATGCAAATCGTAACAGTCTCGGTCTTCGGAGCCTGGAGTACCTGGCGCCGAGGGTTCTTCTGGCGACGACGGGGGATGGGCTGGATTTGAAGCGGCTGGACCCGGACATTATCCGGCTGGAGAGCACGGATGACAGCGCCTTTTTGAAGGGTCGCGCCCCATCCCACATTGGCCGCCGCTCTCGCGGCGACTGCCTCTACACCGATGGATGGCCGTACGGTATCTTTCGCAAGCACGAGCTATTCCTCGTTTTCGATGAGGCTCTCAAGCCGGGAAAACATTACCATCTGAGAATGAATCATGCTGTTCCGCTCGTGATAGGCGTGTCTGAAGCAGAGATCGCGCTGGACCAGGCGCGGGCCATCAACCCTGCTCTGAAGGTCAACCAGGTCGGTTATCTTCCCGACGCGCCAAAGTACGCCTATCTCGGCGAATGGATGGGATCCCTCGGCGCGCTCGATTATAGTCCCTTCGCTAAAGAATTCTCCGTGCGTCATTCCGATACGGGACGAGCAGTAATGAGCGGGTCGTGCCGGCTCCGACACCGGGCGGGCGATCGAGCGGAATCGGTCTACCATGCCGATCTGTCGGGTGAAGATGTTTACGAGATGGATTTTTCAGCGCTCACGTCGCCGGGCGACTACTACCTGGAAGTCGCCGGCTGCGGACGATCGCTGCCGTTCCGGATCGCGTTTGACGTTTACGACGGACCTTTCGCGGTGATGATGAATGGGCTGCTCGATCAGCGGTGTGGAATTGAGCTTCGGACCCCGATCGCACAATGCTACCGACCGGTGTGCCATCGACACCGCACGCAGCTCACCGACCTGCCGCGCGGCTCTGAGGCCAACGCGTTTGCAGAGCTACCTCACCATGTAACGGACCCCAAAAAGTACGACCTCTGGGGTGGTTATCATGACGCCGGCGACTTCGATCCACGCAGCCACATTGAGATTGCCGAGACGCTGCTACTTCTATACGAGATGCGACCGCACTCCTTTTGGGATGGGCAGTCAAAGATACCGGAGCGGCGTAACGGCTTGCCCGACATATTGGACGCGGCCGCATGGGAGCTGAGCCTATGGGGACGGCTGCAGGACGAAAGCGGCGCGGTTCGCGGGGGCATTGAGGAAAACGGGGACCCGGACCAGATTACGCCGGCCGAGGAGGACTCTCTGCGGGAATTCGCGTTTGCTCCCGATGTGAAGGCGTCGCTGCGATTCGCCGCCGCGGCCGCGCAGGCCGCCATACTATGGAAACAGTTGGCGCGCACCGACGAAAGCGCGACATTCTCATCGCGCGCACGGCGCGCATGGAATTGGGCGACGAAGCAGGATTCTCACGCCAACGCCGACGACGTGGCACTGGCGGCCATTCAATTGTACCGGCTCACGGGCGATCCGGAATACCTGCAGGCATTCGACAACGCTTCCGTGTTTCGCACCTTGCCGAATCCCGCACTTGCAGAGTACAACAAATACGACCAGCAGGACGCCTCATTTTACTACGCTTTCTGCAAGCGGCCCGTTGACAAGGCGCTTCGCAAGAAGATCGTAGACAGCTTCCGGTCGATGGCGAACGGGTGGATCACCGCTGCGGAGACAACCGCTTACCGTTATGCTCACAATCCCTACGCGCCCAATACGTGGGGCACGGGAGGGCTGCCAATTGGATTGATTCCACTGGCGCAGGCTTTTGTACTCACGGGAACCTCGGAATTCCGGCGCTGGATCCAGATCACATGCGACTTCTCACTCGGCTGCAATCCAATGAACACCGTGTTTACGACGCGCCTGGGTCAGCGCCCGATCTGGAGACCGCTGCATCTGTTCAGCCGCTACTGTCCGGATGCTCCGCTGGCAGGCGTGCAGTGCGAGGGTCCCAGCCCCCGCACAGGCGGTGTCCCCGCCACTTCCTCGATGGGAAGCTGGGTCGATCAGAGCCTGTTCCCGGATGGACCGTGGCCTGAGCTTCAGACCTATTGCGATCTCTTTATGATCCCCGAGATGAATGAGGGGGTTGTGGTCAACCAGGTCCATACCGCCTTCGCGTACGGTTTTCTGCTTCCCGACCGCCGACCGGCCCTCACGACTCGCCGGTAACGGGCCGGAGCGGTTCGTTCGTCGCCGGGGGCTGCATCTTCCACTGCCGAGCGCCGCGCACCTCCTCATATAGAGTAAAGATTTCGATGCAGGCGTCGCGGAGCAGGTAAAGCGCCTCCTCGAGGCCGGATGCGACGTTCCTGATCTTTTCGGCCTCTTCAAAGAGCTTTTTCAGATTTTTGGGAATCGCGGCCGGACGATCCGTGAGCGCCTGTCGGATGATCGCCGCACTTTGCTCGGCCGGTTCCCAATCCACTCCGATGCACAATTCCATGCGCCGGATCTGCGATTCCACGTTCTCACAAAAATCATGGTATTGCTCCAGGCGCCGGTCCATACGATGGATCATGTAGAGCGCATCCTCTAACAGGCGATTTAAGCGGGCTGGATCGCGGCTGGCGATTCCCGGATCGTCGGTAAGAATGCGTTTCAGTTCGTCGATACTGCCGCAAACGTCCAGAAAATGGGTCGTCCGGTGGCCCGGATCTGATCCCCCGCCAGCCACCGCTTCTCCATCTATCCACCGGAACAACGGCAGCTCCATCGTGCCGCCATCTTCGTAAACTAAGAGAGGGGGCAGCCCGTGGCCCTGCTCCTCGATATGGCCGCGGCCCTTCGCTACGATTTCAAGGAGCTTCTCCCGGTGCGGAGAGGGCGGCAGCCAACGATCGTTCGGATCCAGTCCAGGCATGGTATTCCTCCGGGCGCCTCGTTCGCCGCCTCAAACGAACCTCGAAACTTACCGTTAACCGGTTTCGCGGCGCCACGCTACAGGTCACGACTGGTTCTACAGCGGCCGGCCTGGCGGCGACGGGAATCGCGGCGTTGAGTCTCATCTATGAAACACAACAGAGTTTGTGGTTCATTTTTTGAAGAAAATGAGACTCAACAGGGATTGATGTCAATCAATGAGACTCAAAGCACGGACCGTCCCTCGACAACATTCAGCAATTCGGGAAACGCCATAATAGCGGCGCGACGACCCTTGCCGCCCCTGATCTCCTTAAATAAGCCGCCCTCGCGGGCGAGTCGAAGGATGCGGATCGCTGTCGACCTGGGAATGTCCGAGGATGAAACAAAATCCGCCGTATTAAAGATCGGCTGTCCGAAGAGCCAATCCAGGGCACGAACAGCGTATTGCGAGCGGGTTAACTCCACCATCCATTCTTTCTTTGCTCGGTACAGATCGATAATCGCGCCGGCGCGTGCCTGATTGTCCCGTGCCTGCTCAATGATACCGTTTAGGAAAAAAAGCACCATCCGGTCCAGTCATCATCACGCGAGACGGCTAACAACCGGTCATAGTATTCGTCGCGATGGCTCTCCATATAGGCGCTAATATAGAAGTTCGGACTGGACATCAACTTTTTGTCTACAAGGAAAAGTGGCACGAGCAGTCGTCCCATCCTGCCATTGCCGTCCAGAAAGGGATGGATGGCTTCGAATTCGGCATGCAGGATCGCCAACTGCGACAGCAAATCGGGCGTTCGTGCATGAAGATATCGCTCCCAGTTTGACATTGCCTCGGGCAAAAAGCCAGCGCCGATCGGAACGTACCGGGCTGTTGCGGCGGTGGAACCAGGTGGACCAATCCAGTTGGGTACGCGACGATACTCGCCTGGCGCCCGGTTCTGACCTCGCACACCCTGCATCAGGATCTCATGCGCTTCCTTAATGAGCCGCTGTGATAGAGGCAGGGTGTCGAGACGCGCTACGGCGTGCTGGAGCGCCTTGCGATAATTAATCACCTACTGAATGTCTGCTATCTTTGCGCCATTACCCTCACCGCCTGCTTCAAACTCCAGGACGTCGCCGAATGTCGCCTGAGTGCCCTCAATCTTAGTCGAGGGCACCGCCTCGTGTGTCGTGAGCGGAGAAAGGAGCACTGCCGCGTTGGGAATCGCGTGAAGCAGCCCCTCGTAGCGTGCTACGGCCGCATTTGCCGGGCCAATGAGCGGCAGGAGCCGCAGCCAGTCGATTTGCTGTGGTGGGAAGCGGTCAGTATGGTACCGAGTCGTCAATAGATGGTCCACGATGTGGCTGGTTTCACGCGCGATAGTTCCTCATGACGCGATAGCGCTGGCCTGCTTTGCCGGCGCGACTGGTGTGCTCGCCCCGGAAAGGTGGCGCCCGAGTTATGGTTCGACGCCGATAGGAGGATCGCCTTCAAGAATAGGAGAGACCGCCTGGTATTCGGGCAGTCGGCGCCAACGGGACATCCGGCTTGTGGGGGACCGCACGGGCATGAGGATGGAGATGCCCGCGCGGTCCGGAACGGGGAATTGATTGCTGCGGGGACGATTA
>DASRZA010000154.1:0-3287 GCA_035686845.1 Armatimonadota bacterium
CCTGAAGCGCGATCAACTCCTGATGACGCCGCCGGCGCCTGATCCGAATTGGATCGCGATCCACCGGCCGATGAATCTGCGCCTCCAAATACTCAAACGGGTCAAAGACGTTGGGCGCCGTCCCGATGCACTCTGCCCACAGATCAATCGGCAGCGTGCAGCCATTCTCCTCGTAAATCTCCTGCCAGGATTGAAACTCCGGCAGCTCGGTATCCAGAATCAGTCCGTCAAAATCGAAAATCAGAGCGCGTATCAAGGCACGACCGGCAGCAGTACATACGAGGGATGCAAGTGGTCGAGATGGATCTGGTTGTGGGCGATGCGCGTGCGATTGCTCGAACGGAACTTTTCGCCGGTGTTCGGGTTGGGATCATAGCCGGGGGAACTGCTGGAGGTCACGTCGAGCCGGATCCGGTGTCCTTTGTTAAATATGACGCTGGTGGATGTCAGATCAATAGGAATCTCGTAAACATGCCCTGGCTTCATCAGCTCTTCGCGGCGGAACGAATTGCGGAAGCGAGCACGCAGGATTCCCTCGCACATATTGAACGACCGGCCATCCGGGTAAACGTCGCAGAGCTTGGCGGTAAAGTCAGTATCCGGCGCGTCGCTGGATACTGAGAGAGTGGCGCGCACGCGCCCGGTCACCTCCACCGGTTTTTGCAGTACGGGGCTGGTGAAAACTAACACGTCCGGCCGGGCTTCCACGCGCTTCTGATCCATCGGACCCGCGGGAAGATTCAGCTGCGGTCCGCCCAGAGTGGGAACTGGATTTGCCGGGTTATAGGTATAGCCAAGCGGCCGGTCGGTTTCCGGAGGCGCCGGAGAAAGGGATCGGTCGCCGTGCAAATAGAACCGGGTGAGACGAGAGGGCGGTGGCCAGGACGACGCTGTTCTCCAAACGTTGCCCGGCGCGTGCGGATTGGTCACGTCTCCCATTACGTAATAAGTGACGGCCGGCTCCCGGTCAACCCCATTATCCATCCCCTTAAGATAATGATTGAACCACGTTCCTGCGTCGTTATAATGCGTCGGAGGCTTCCCGCCGTTCGGGAACGTCAACTCGCCGGCTCGATCCGATCCGAAGCCGTGGGTCCATGGCCCCATGACCAGCTTTTGCGCGCCGCGCGCCTTTGGGCCGCCGTGTTCCTGATAGCCCGTAAATGAGTCGATGGTTCCCTGCGTGAAAAGATCGAACCAGCCGCCGATATGAACCGCCGGATAATTCACCTTGTTCCAACGCGTGGTTAGGTCGTAGTTCTCCCAATAGGAGTCGTAATCGGGATGGCTGACCCAGATCTTGAGCGCCTCGGGGCTGTGCTGCGTGGACTGCAGCCAGCCTTCAACGAGCGCCTTCTTCAAAACGCCCCCGGGGTAAACCAGGCCCAGGTAAAGATCAGGCGTCGCGACAGAGATATGCTGGCAGGTGATATACGGAGTTCCGGACCCGGCGGTGAGGAGCTGATTGATTCCAAGCGCCGAGCCTCCGAGGGTTCCGATTTTTCCATCGCACCACGGCTGATGAGCGACCCAGGCGAGGGTTTCGACGCCGTCGGTGTGCCCGGTCCAGCCATCGCCAATCCAGGGGAGTTTTTCGCCCTCCGAAGCGAATCGGCCGCGGGTATCCTGAATAACCGCGGCGTAGCCTTGCTGGGCGCTGGCCTCTCCTAACGCCACCATCCCCTCTTTATTGTAGGGCGTTCGAATCACGAGCGTAGGATAGTGTCCTGGCGCGGCCGGAAGATAAAGATCTGTCGCCAGATGGACGCCATCGCGCATCGCAAGCCGGATAGTCTGCTTCCGAGTTGGCGCAGCGGCCGCGTGCGCATGGCGCGCCGCCATGTAAAGTGGGCCGATGGCAAGAACGGCCAGGGCCGCAAGGATGGGCACGGTTCGACGGGTCATTAGGAGTCTTCCTGGGATGGTGGGCGAGTGTGGATGCATGAGCTCAGGGGTCAGAATGCGAGTAACGTATTCTGACACGCTCAGGCGGTCGCCGTCAAACTACGGACGAAGGACGGGGGACGGAGGACGGGGGACGTAGGACGAAGGATGAATCACAAACGCTGGGGTTACAGGCCCCTCTTCCCGCTTCGGGGAGAGGTCGGGAGAGAGGTCCCCACGCCGCCGTCCCCGCGCCCGAGCACGGCTGCCCGCCCCGCTTCAGAACCCATTGAAATGGGTCTCTGGGCGAAGCAATGCCCTCCTTCGAGGGCAATCACCGCAGCGTTGTGCGATTCGCCGGGGCGTTCTCCGGGCCTGGCAGCCTCCCAGCCCACAATAATGGGGGAGTGCCCGTCCGGCAGCCCGTCCGGCAGCCCTCCGCCCCAATAATGGGGAGTCCCCGCCCGGTATTCCCCGCGCATGCCCGGTGAAGAACCGCGCCCGGAGGTGGGCATGGTCTCACCCAGCGGCCGATTTCAGTCGGCGCAAGGCCGGTCGCCACTTCCACTCAGGCGCCGCCCTCGCTTGCCCGCCAACCCGCGCACCGCGCCCGCTCGTCGCGCCTGTCATCCGTCCATCCTTTTTATTTTTTCATGTATTGTGAGTTTTTCATTAAAATAATCTTATAATAATGAGAGCGCTCGCGATCGCATAGCGATCGCACAGGCGTCATTGACCTCGAGTCTGCCGCTATGACCCCGGGCCATCATTATCTCAGCAGCCGCCTCCCGGCTGCACCCTCTGGACGCCGGCTCCGGGCTCTGCCGGACTGGGAGCTTCCCGAAAGGATGGTTGTGATGAGTAATGGCAGTAATAGCAATCCACCCCCCCCGACGCGCATCTGACCGCTCGGTAGGTTCGTCCAAGCCGGTTAAGCCGGCTAAACCGGCCGCTCAGCCGGCGGCCGCGAAGGGAACGTCCCGCCGGGACTTCCTACGAAATGTCGCCATTGCCGGCGCCGGACTTGTGGTGGCGCCGTTGGCTCTCGGCGATGAGCAGCCGGCCGAAGCGTACGGGACCGGTTCCCCTTCAGCTTCCGGACCCGGAGGTCCCCGGACATGGCAGGGAGGGACCTCGATTTATAAGGGTGAAGTCAATCTCGCCACCGGCAACGCCCATATCGTCCACGCCATCACCGGGTGGGGCGGCAAAGGCGGCGGTCTCTCACTGAGCTTGCATTACAGCAGCCAGAGCAATCGAACGAGCCCCCTCGGTCCCAAGTGGACGCACAGCCTGAACTGTTTTATCGATACGACCAACCAGGACTATCCGATTGTGGTGGAAGGGGATGGAGCGGAGAACCAATACTATTGCGTAGAGCCGGGCTATTACGGCGCTCCCAC
>DASRZA010000155.1:0-9551 GCA_035686845.1 Armatimonadota bacterium
GGTCACGGTCACCTTGTACAGGGGCTTCTCTCCCCGGTAGGTATAGGCGAGATGGCCGTTCTTATCGATACCGGCGACGACCAGGCGTTTCTCGGCTCGGGCCGCTGTCGGCACGAGGAGACACGCGGCAATCAGCAGGCATGTGCCTCAGATGCCCTTGAGTCTCGCTGGAAGATGCGGATCGGCCATCCTGCGGCTGTCCGCTGACTGCGCTTGCTTCATGGCTTCCTCCCTTTGCAGGAACAGTGGCCTCCCCCGGGGCGCTCACGGCTTGAGCGCGAGGCGCTGGATCAGCCTGCCTGTACCGGGCTGTCAGATGAGGACCATCACTTCCGGTTCCGCGGCTGCCCCGGTGGGCGTGATGCTCCCGCCGCGCGCGGTTTTTCACCGGGCGTGGGCGCCTCGGTGGATGCTGCTGCCTCGGCAGGCAGGGTCACCGCAGTAGCGTGCGGGCGTCTGCTTCAGGGGTGACGGATTCTGACCCGGTCACGTCAGTGGTTGAGCGGTGGTCTTATTCTAGCCGACACCGCCTGGCGAGACCGGGTTCCGCTCTTGATCGGCCCGGTTGTGGAACGATTCCACCCGACTCATCTCATCCGATGCTCCGTGGAGATGACGCCCGGTCCTGGAAGGCGGCTTTCCGGGAGCAGGCTTCCTGGATTCAGACGCCACCGCCTCATACGTCTCCACCGGTCCGCATACCCAGGGCCTGTTCGGGAAGCTGACGGCGTCGGTAGCCGCCCGACGCCGCTCCGTTCGCCGCGCTAAGTCGTGATAGAATAAGGAGAGGATGGAAACGGAGGTAATCCACATGACCCTCGTATATGTAGGAACGCCTGAACAGCTCGTCGAGCAGCTCAGCAAATTGCCCGGGTCTCGGAAATATAGGGTGACAGTAATTTCCGAGGGACCGGAGATGGTGTCGTGGCGGAACTCGTCGACATTGGCGCAAGATAGCTCGGAGACCATCGAAGCGAAGTTCGAAAGGCTGGCGTCAGAGTGGACCCGGGGTACCAGCCACCTGCCTTCAGTGACCAGGCAAGCTATGCATCCCGCGTATCAGGAGATAATTGGAATGGGACCCGCAGCTCTTCCTCTGATTCTTCGCCGGCTCCGGCGTGAGCCGGATCACTGGTTCTGGGCGCTTGAGGCTATAACGGGGGCCAACCCTGTGCCATCGGATGTCGCTGGCGACGTACCCAGGATGGCTGAGGCGTGGATAGCCTACCTGAGCGGAAAAAGCTCTGCGAAGTGATTGATCCGGAACTGGAGCAGTATTTTCCGCGGCTCAAAGATACGCCATATACGATCGAGAGTGAGAAAACCAGAACCTACAACTGCATCGCGTGGGCGGCAGGGGTCGCCGATCGATGGTGGTGGCCTCGCGGATCCGCCTATTACTGGCCGATTGCGCGCCGTGAAGAAACATTGGCATGTTTCATTGAGGCTTTTGAGAACCTCGGCTACCAATCTTGTAATACTCCAGATTGTGAGGACGGCTATGAAAACTTGGCAATCTACCTGGATTCGTCGGGCACGCCAACCCACACGGCCCGCCAGTTAGAAACCGGACAATGGGCGAGCAAGTCTGGCGGACTCGAGGATATCTACCACTCCCTCGAAGGCCTGCAAGAGAGCGATTATGGTACCGCAGAACATTTCATGAAGCGTCCACTACCCCGCAAACCCCGGTCGCGTCGCAAACCGACTGTTTCATCCAATTCTTGAGTGCTTGTGGTAGGACGCAGCACACCGCTCGCGCTTCGCGCTCTGCACCCGCGCCTCACTACCGGAGATTGATTTAGGTCGTAACGGATTGGGATAAAAGCTGGAACAAGGAAACGTGATCCGGGAATGGATGTAGCGATGGATCGGCATTCGGAAAACTGCGTGCTGCGCAGAAATCCGGATCATTCCGCATTCGGTGCAATAATGCGAGCAGGCTCCGCAAAGGTTTCGAGGAGCGCTCGTGGTCACATTTATCGCCCCGCTATGTGCGAATGGAGCGATGGGTGTCTCGCATGGACACTGCAAGGCTGGAAGTGGTAAGATTCTTATGGGGTATGCGACTGCTGACTGGCGCGAGCTTGAAAGACATCTGCAGAAACGCCGCATCCATGTGCGGGAGATAGATCAGGCCCTGCGACATTTGTCCAAGCCTGATCCTGCCAGGATTATTCAGAATGTAAGTAGAGAGGACGTAGCTCGTGTAGCGGCTCACATGAATGTTCCGGTCACGCCACTGGTAACTATCTTTTCACCGTATTGGAACATAATTGTAATGGGCGCTGATGCTGGCAGAGCAATCTACTATCATGAGATAGAAGAAATCCGGGCGCTCGCCCGAATGGGGATTGCTGATCCTGAGCGCTTGGCGAGGGATAGCGATAAGTACTGGTCGGCTCATTCACTGGCGTCGTGGATGGAAGCACAGTATTGGCAGAGGTGGGCGAGCACTGAGGCACAGAATTTGACTGCAGAGGCGTTCCTGTTCGGACATCCCTATCGAGGGACGGATGAGGTAGATCGAATCAACAGAATGCTTCAAGATGACTGGAATATCACTCTTGTTCGTCCATCCCGGGTAAATATTCAACGGGCGAAAGGCTTCTTTAAGAGCAAAGGAGTACCATGATGGAGATTGTTCGCTATCGCCGATTAATTGTGGGAGATAATGATAGCCCGTTAAAGCTCCCGGTCTGGTCTTCTGCGCAAGGTGTCGAATGGTTCGATGGCTACGGCTCCTCGTTGCTGACATCCTCAAAACAGATTGAAGATTTGACGGTGAGTGACTTTCCCGAATGGCTTCTCGGACAGAATGCTCCGATGCGATTGACGGAAGTGAGACAAGTGGCCGAATCAACGCGCGCAAGGGCCATCGATCGGATGTTTGAAGCTTTACACTCCGAATCAACGGAGAGCTTGCAAGCGGCTTGACAATCTGCCATGATTTAATCTACAGTTCGGGCCGGAGTTTGGTTTAGCCCTCGCAGACGTTTATTTGTCCAGCGCTCACGTTCATCGCCCCGCTGCGTAGGGGATTGAAACGCCGTGGCCCGAGTAGTGGGTCACTTGTCACGCGCGTGCACATGTTCTGAGCATAATCCATGTGTACATCCGAGGCAAACGACCCAGTGGTACCGCTGCTTCGGCATATTCAATTGGGTCGCCGGTCAGGGCCGGCACGCAGCTCATTCTGTTTGCAGTGGCGCCGCATTCGGGCCAACCGCCGAAACAGACGCGTCGAGACAACCTCATGCCATTAACGCTTCATAACTACACCGAGCAATCACGCGGGTGGCCGCAGAGCGGACGCTGCCTGCTGGCGCAGTGGACGGAAGCGGTTGTTGTCGTCTATCAAGCGTACCACCCCGGCATCGGGAACTGGGCTGCGCGCCACGGCAGGTTCGGCGGTGGTGGATTCAAGTTCGAGCGGATGAGCTGGATCAAGCCTGGCTTCCTCTGGATGATGTACCGATCGGGCTGGGCATCGAAGGAGGGACAGGAAGTGGTCCTGGCAGTCTATCTGAAGCGGCAGGGGTTCGAGGCGATCCTGCGGGAGGCAGTTCCATCGACATTCGCGCCGGCGCTCTACTCTTCGGACCTCGAATGGCGCCGGGCACTCTCGGAGTCGCAGGTTCGGATGCAGTGGGACCCGGATCACGATCCTTCCGGCCTCCCGCTGGCGCGGCGCGCCATCCAACTCGGCCTCCGGAGCGAGTTTCTCAAGCGGTACGCCGGCGAGTGGATCGTGGCCATCGAAGACATCACCCCATTCGTGTGGGAACAGGCAGAGATCGTCAGAGCTGGTTCACTCTCCCGGCTCTCGACGCCCCGAGAGTCCGAATACCCCCTGCAGGATGATCTCGCCACCCGGATCGGGTTCCTTTCTCTACCCGGCAGAGAGAGCCCTTCTACCATCGAAGGTACCGGTACGGATCATCGCTCAGCTTCAGGTCGGTGTGGTTCTTGTCGGTGACTGTGTTGGGGTCGCAGCCCCTATAGTTCACATTCATCGCCCCGTTATGTTGGGGATTGAAACTAGATCCGCTGCCCATATCGATAATCCGTAGGACCCCGCGACACGTTCATCCCCTCCAATGTAGGGGATTGAAATCGCGGACTGCGCCGCCGGACCGAGTGGTGAGTTAGCCGCGGAGCGGGGTGGGACGTATGTACGGATTTGTGGATGCAGGGGTGGCGCATGCGCCGCCTCTACCGGTCAAATCTCTCGCGAGAGTGGAGGCGGAGAATGAACGTCCTGAAGCGTATGAGTCTTGCCGGGGTGGTGGCGCTGGGAGTGATCCTGGGCGGATGTAGTCGGGAGCCCGGGACCGCGAGCTTCTCGCCGGATGGCGGCCGGCTGGTCTTTCCGTGGGCGAAGCCCGCTGGTAAGACCGGTCTGGCGGTGTCGAATGCCGACGGCAGCGGATTCCACGTGCTGCCTCACACCTCGAAGGCACAGTTGCCGTCCTGGAGCCCCGACGGTCGGCGGATCCTGTTCTTCCGCAGCCGCGAGGAGGAGGCGCCGGGGAAGAAGTCGCAGACGGAGATCAACTCGCTCTGGTGCTTCGATACGGTTCTAGACCGCGCCGTGATCGTGGCAGACCGGGTGGAAGCCGAGAGTGCCTGGAGCCCGGACGGCCGCTCGCTCGCCGTTCTCGGGGAGCGTCGCGGCCGCGAGTCCCTGGTCATTTACGACGTGTGGTCGCTGCGGAGACGGCGGCGCATATGGCTGCCCCGACGGCTCACGGCGATGAACATCGAATGGCTTCCCGGTCAGCAGCCGCGGCTGCTGGTGCTCGGCTGGAGGCAGGGCGGCAGTATTCCGGGCCCGGAGGGGGATCTGTACCTGGTGCAGGGGGATCGGTTCCACCGCCTGACTGACAGCGGTGACGTTACAACATTCTCCTGGGACCGGCGCGGACTCCTGGTTTACGCGCGGGAGCCCATCGCCCTATCCATGGACGGCGAGCATATACGGCGCGCAGCGGCCCTGTGGTGCTCGCTCGACTTGCGGACGGGGGCCCGCAAACTGCTGCCGCTTAGAATGGACCTTTGCCACATGCTGCCGGGCGAGAGAGAAGGCTGGGCACGGATGTGCATCGCGGGCCCAACCGGGCAGACGGCCCTGATACTCTACTCATCGGGCGGCGACGGGACCGCTGCCGGTATCTACCGGGTGGATCCTCACCTCAAACAGGTGGTCCTCCTGAAGCGACTGCTGCCGGTTGGCGCCGCCCGTCAGGAGCCGTCATCGAAGGCCACGGTAGTGGATAGTCCGCCTGCGGGCGGACTTCTGCTCGGGATGGTCTGGGAATTGGCGATGCCTTCCTGGTCTGCCGATGGCCGGCGGCTCGCCGTTTACGAGAAGGGTTCGGCCAGGTACCAGACGAAGCGAGGCGAAGTGGATTGCGACGTCAGACGCCTCGAGCTCTTCGACGACAACGGCGCGAGAGTCATCGCATCAGACGTTCCCGCCGCGCGGACCAGTGTCCCCGGGCCGGCGAAGATCCCACGCCCGCGGCTCCGGGCGCCGCACGGCGTCCCCGGCATGCCGCCCATCGCTCTACGGAGCGAAGGATGAGCACGCACGAGCGCATTTCAGTCATAGAGTGATCCGATGTTCGACGCCTGAACTTGGAGTGGCGCCAATCCTAAGGCTGCCTCCCCGAGGATTCAGGCCGGCCTCCGTTCGCGCCTCGCGTCCTACAGCGGCTTATGCCCATAACTGATAGGGATAAAAAGCTGCGGCGGATTGGCCCAATCTTAAACTCCCTGTAGACTTCTGTGCGATGGGCTTCTTCTGCGGCGCTTCGTTTTCGCATGTTATGGCGATGAAATGGCCGGGCGTCCGGGAACTCGACCTGCGACTCGTCGTCTGCAGGAAAACCCTCCATCGCAGCCATTCGCGCGGGGGTCGTGCCTCTTGAACGGCCCAGTGGTGGAGCGATCCCGGCTGGTGACATCTCAAGCAGATGTTTCCGATAATGGTATCTCGGTAGGGCGAAGCATTCGCAAAATGCCTGATGTTTCGATAACCTATCAGAATGCTTCGCTCCAACCATCACTATTGTGTCGGAGGCGGCCGCTGGAGCTATCGCTGTGAATGACTCTTCTGTCCTGACGGTGCGCACGCTCCTTTTCATCCTTGCCGCCGTGACAATAAGCAGCATTCCCGGAGCTGCGGCGCCGCTGCCGGCCCCCACCTTCCTGGATATCCATGGCGAGACGGTGGTTGCCTCCGCGGTCGCCACGGACCCTCGCTGGGGCGCGGACCCTACCGGCCGTGCCGACTCCAGCGGCGCCATCCAGCGCGCTCTCGATGACGTGGCGGCCGCGGGCG
This sequence comes from Armatimonadota bacterium, assembly GCA_035686845.1. Classification (GTDB taxonomy): domain Bacteria; phylum Armatimonadota; class DASRZA01; order DASRZA01; family DASRZA01; genus DASRZA01. The sequence continues at coordinate 6,347 of DASRZA010000155.1, forward strand.
GCGGCGTGGTCTTCCTCCCCGCCGGCCGCTTCCGGCTCGATGGCCCACTCCGGATAGGCTATGCCACCACACTCCGCGGCGCCGGCGGCGATCCGGATCGCCTTCCTGCCGCGCAGCGCACGGTTCTCCTCGCCACCGGAGCGCCCTTCGACCGGCCGCTCCTGGATGTCACCGCCGGCGAAGGCGCCCTGGTGGGACTCGCCATCTGGTACCCGCAGCAATCCGCGGAAGACGTGGTGGCGTATCCCTTCTCCATTCTGGCCAGCGCCGCTGATCTCAGGGACGTGGCGCTGCTCGATTCTTTCAACGGCGTGGAGATCCAGGCCGCTAACACCTGCTTCGTTGATCACCTGGTGGGCACGGTTCTGAATCGCGGCCTGTCCGCCCAGCACAGCACGGAGTTCAGTTGGATGCGCGACGTCCACTTTGCCAACCGGTTCTGGCGCCAGGCGGCGGTTGAGTTGGGCGGCCCAGCGCTCTCTCCGGACGCCGCCGCGAGCCTCGACCGATTCACGCGGCTGCATCTCGTGGGCCTGGAGCTCGGCCGCATTGACGGGATGGCGGTAGACGGTTTCCGCGCGGACGACGCACGGGTCGCTGTACGAATAGAGAAGGATCCCCATGAGAACCAGCACCGCGTCTTTGGGTTCGGCGGCGTCGTGCGGGATGTCCACGGCCCGCGGGAGGAATTTGGCTGGGACCCGTGGTACTACGGGATGCATTATGTCGACGTGGATCGGGTACCCGAGTTGGTCTCCCGGGGAACGCTGCGGCAGCGCCCCCCGGTCGTGCCTGTACCGGCGCCGGCCCGGCGGGACCCGGGATCATTCATTGACGTGACCCGGCCGGTTGCCTCCGGGAAGCCTGGAGCGCGATTTGGGGCCGTAGGTGATGTTTCCGCCGGTCTTCCCGATGGTACATCGGGAAAGCCGGAAAAGGCGGACGACACGGCTGCCATCCAGGGCGCGCTGGACGCGGAGGGGCGGGCGGGCGGTGGCACCGTCTACTTACCGCAGGGCCAATATCGCATCACGCGCCCGCTCACCGTGCCCCGCGGTGTGGAGCTGCGCGGGCCGCTCGGCCGGGGCAAATCCCGGGCGTTCCGACCCACCTGCGTGCTGGAGGCGTTTTTCGGCGCCGGCGCCCCGGAAACCGATCCGGCGCTGGTCACCCTCCAGGACCACGCCGGCATCCGCGGCCTGGAGATCGCCTACCCGGATCAGCCGTTCGACGCCGCCCGTCTCCAGTCGTACCCCTACGCCATTCGGGGCGCGGGCGCGGGCGTCTGGATTGTCGACGTGCTGCTGGTGAACGCCTACTCAGGGATAGACCTGGCTTCGCATCGGTGCGATCACCACGTGGTGGAGGGAGTCTGGGGTACCGCCATGCGGAACGGCATCCGCGTGGGCGGCGGCTCCCGCGGCGGATATCTGGAGCGTTTGGCCTTCTCATACGGGCCCTGGGCGGAATCCTGGCTGCTCTCGGCCGCCGACCGCGCTCGCACGGAGGGTATCGCCGCCGACCATCGCCTCCATACCGTGCAGTACATCTTTGGCGACTGCAGCGGTGAGCAGGCATGGGGCCTCGTCGGCTTCAATCCATTCATTCACTGCCGCTTCCAGGACGATGGCGGGGGAGGCTGCACCAGCTCCACGTTCTGGCTCTCCCTGTTCGACGTGCCCTACCGGACGTTGCTGGAGATGGATGGCGGCAGCGGCATCCGGTTCATCGGCCTCTGGGGCACCGGCGGCGGGGGCGACCGCGTCTCCAACTGGGTTGAGGTTGGCCCGAAGTTCCGTGGTCCTCTGGAAGTGGATGGCAAGGCGATTCAGCCAACCTTCCTGAATCATCCGATGCGGTTCCGTCCAGGTCAGATCGTTATTCATGACGAAGCGTCACTCGCCGACGGACGGCCTGCCGCGGCGTCGGCAGCGGCGCCCGGGCATGGGCCGGCGCTCGCGTTGGACCGCGATCCACGTACCTTCTGGCAAGCGCCGGCCGGAAGCTGGCTGCAGGTGGATCTGAGGCGCGTCCGCATGGTGGATCGGTTCGGGATTGAGAGCGCGGGCCTCTTCCTGGACCGCGGGCTAAACACGCTGGAAGCCGACCTCTACCTGAGCGTAGACGGGAGGAAGTTCGTCCGGGCGGCCCGGCTGGAGACGAACGGCGCCGCCTGGGCCGACCGGCCGGTCGAACCCACCGAGGCCCGATACGCCCGCCTGGTCGTCACCCGCCCCGGCGCCGACGGCATCATCCGTGTGACGTCCTTTGAGGTATACGGCCGCTGAGCGATCACGCCTGCCGCCAACCCTTGAGAGGGCGCCTCGCTCAATTGATAATTCTTGCCCGGCGCGACTTCAAAATATTCGGTCCCGGTATTACGCCAGGCGGCGCCCGAACGCTTAACATCGCGCGCGTCGGCCGTTGACGCCATCCTTCCCCAGCCGTTAATCGAAATGCGAAGGATTGTGTGAATCGGCGGGCACTCGCCGGCGACCGCCAGTACTGCCGGGTTCTGGTTCGGCTCACAAGGGAGCGACCATTGCTACAGTGGTACTGCGCCCTTCGTGATGGCATGATGTCAGAGATGCCATTCGGATTGCTTGCCGGAGCCTCACATTATGAAGACAGACGTGCTCTTCTACAATCTCTTCGCCGATCGGCCGGAGATCTTCTTTGAGCTTATCGGGTGCTCTCCCGGAGAGGCGAAAAGCTACCGGCTCGAGGCGTTGGAGATCAAGCAGACGTCCTATCGCCTGGATGGGATCTTTCGTCCGGATGACCCGGAGCGGCCAATCTACTTTGTGGAGGTCGTATTCCAGGGGCAGGAACACTTTTACGAGCGGTTCTGCGCCAAGATCCTTGATTACTTCGATCAGAAGCGTGAAACTCGGAGATGGTATGCGTGGGCGCTGTTCGCCAGCCGGTCTCTGGACCCGGGAATACCGCTGCAGATCGAACACGCCATCAAAGAGGGAGTAATGAACCGGTATTACCTGGAGGATCTGCGGAAGCAGAACGATCTTCCGCTGGGTTTGGAGTTGCTGAGACTGATCGTGACACCGGAGCGAGAATCCGAGGATGAGGCGCGACGGGTGTTGAGGCGAGCGCGCGAAGAGGCTGGCGCGCAGCAAAGAGAGATGATAGAATCGGTAGAGACCGTTCTGGTCTACAAGTTTCCTCAACTGGGGCGGAAGGAGTTGGA
>DASRZA010000156.1:0-19298 GCA_035686845.1 Armatimonadota bacterium
CCTGAAGCGCGACCACCTCTCCCGGCCCCGTAACCCGTTGATCGCCGAGGTCTTCTACCGGCGGGGATTGATCGAACGATGGGGCCGGGGCACCCAGAAGATCGTCGAGCTGTGCCTGGCAGCCGGGCGGCCGGAACCGGAGTTTGAAGAGCCAGCCGGGGCCGTCACCGTCCGCTTCCTGCCCAGTGGCTATCATCCGCCCTTGCGGGTGAGTCATAATCTGACCGAGCGGCAGCGGCGGATTCCGCTGCTATTAAGTGATGGCAAGACCTATGCCCTTCCCGATGTCTTTAAGACCTTTCCGGATCCCCTACCCGAGCGCACGATCCGGCCAGATTTGCCTTTGCTGCGCGATCTGGAGCTTGTGGAGTCTCTCGGGCGGGGAAGATCTGCGCGATGGTCGCTCAAGAGGCCATCGGACGAAGGAGCTTAGCCTAATGAAGTCCATCGAAGTCCAACGAGGCCGAAGCCGCCCGCGGAAATCCATGGACTTCGCGGATGGCGAAGCTGCGCAGGCCTATGAGAGTGCAATATGACCGCGTCCGCAACTCTGTCATCACTGCTCCGGGCTTCGCTTGACGGGCTGGAGCGAGGTTGTATCGATGAAGGGGCCGGGCACCGCCCGCTGCCATCCCTCGCCGGCTGGGCGGATCTGCTGCGAGCCAGCGACCGTGCAGTCGTGGATCGTTGGGTGCTGCCGCAGCTCCCCCGATTATTGAAGCAGGCCGTGGGCGCCCGGATTTCTGCGGCAGTTACAGTGGAATCGGGCGCAGGGTTGAAAACCGGCCCTGGCGAGCCGGGCGCTCATGGGTAACTCTACGGTTTTCCGCGATCCCGCGTGGATTTCCCGGCGGGCTCCGTGATCCGTCCAGACACGCCCGTGCTCTTTCACCGTCGCGGATTTATTATCACTCAATTAACTTCCGGCGCCTCACGAAACCACCCCTTTGTCCGCTTACAATTGGGAGGCCCTATCAACCCGGCCCAGGTGTTCGGTCTTCCGCTTTTCTGCTCTCCTCCGTCAACCGTTTGCCAGACCCAAGGAACGATCATAAAAACCGTCTCAAACTGTCTCATTCCCGCTCTCGTGAGCACGAAATCCACGGGCGCGGCCACTCAATCCCGTCGAAATTTCCCGGATATGACCGCAAATATGGCACGTACGACCTCGAAATCACCACAAACCGTCTCAGAAACGACGAACATGACTCGACACGAAGCGCTCCCGATAAGTAAGCCTTCGGGGGAATTGAGGCGCGGACCGATGGCGAACGATCATTTCACCACAGAGGCACAGTGGACACGGAGAAGAGAAAATGAGAGAAACGACTGAGGGGATGGACGACCGCGTGTTTTTCAACCCTCGAGGGAGGGTTTCGCGTCCGCAGAGCCCGGTTTCAACCGGGTCTGCTGCCGGTTGCCACACGGGCTGGAATGGGCGGACGTTCAACCAGGTCTGCAGCCGGGTACGAGGAGCAGGCGCAGGAAACGCCCTACGTACCTCGCGCCCCGCGCCTCGTACCTCGAGCCCGCTTTTTCGGGTACCTCGCGCCCCGTACCTCGTACCCCGCGCCCGTTTTCATGAGCCCTGTTGGATTCGAACCAACGACACTCTCCTTAAAAGGGAGATGCTCTGCCGACTGAGCTAAGGGCCCTCGATAGCCGGATATTACCCGTGTTGGCGCTGCCTCAACACCCTCTCGGGCTTGTATCCGTTCCTATTCTACCACGCCGCCAACCCCGCGATCAAGCCGCCGCCGCCGGCCCCTTCAACTTCGCAGCGTCGTGGATATCTCGCCCAGGGCTGGTCGATGGGCTTTGAGTTTTCCGTCGACGTAAACGCTGAACCCTCGCGGTTTGCCCCGGTAATGCGCCGGGCGCGCGGGGTCCTGCCAGAGGATGGTAAGGTTGTGGCCGTGATAGGGCTGGTCGTCGAGCGCGAAGTAGGACCATTCGCCTTTCGGCAGCAGTGGATCGACGACGAGCCGGTTGTCGGCACGGGGCTCGATGCCGATCAGTTCGCTGATCAGCACGTCGTTATACGTGCTGTGATTGTAGTCGCGCTGGTCCGTTTTCCACTGCCCGGTCAGCCCGTTATAGTATTCCCCGGTCCAGGGGTAGGTGTAATTCTGGTTCTTATATTGAGCGAGGGTGAAGCTGTGGAACAGCTTATAGAGATCGGCGCGGGTGACAGGCGAAGGTCCGGATCGCAGCGTCCGGCCCATGGCTCGCATAATCATACTGTTGGCGTGCGGCCACGTTGGGCCATTCCACATGCAGACGCTCCCGCCGGGTCCGATTGGCCAGCCGGTTTGCGAGTAGGCCGGGCACTGCTTATCGGTGGAGGCGACCGGCCAGGGTGTCCAGAACTCCGTTGGGCTGAGCAGATGTTTCCACGCGCTCTCATACCCCTGCCCCGCCGGAACCAGGCCGAAGGCAAAGGGATAATATCCTACCACCTCCTTCACCAGCGCCGGGGCATCGGTATGGGCGTTGAGGGAATAGAAGAAATGATCTTTCGGGCTCCACATCCGCTTCAAAACCGCAGCGCGGGTGGCGTTGGCGAAGGCCCGGAACTGCTGCGCCTTCGTCCGGTTTCCGAGCGCCGCGTAAATGTGAGAAACGGCGTCGGCATTGCCATAGTTGTACGAAGTAAGGTCTACCCGGCGGAGCGGAGTGTCATGCGCGGTCTTATAGCCATTGAAATAGAAGAAGGACGGCTGCCACTCCATCCCGGTCCACCAGTGGTTGTCAACGACTAAGAGATAATCATTGTTCCAGCCATAGACCTTCTTCCAGCCCTCCACGTTCTTCGCCAGGTCACCAGCAATGGGCGCGATGAACGAGCGGTCCGGGTGGACCCGGTAGACATCCCAGGCCGTGCTGGTGATCCAGTCGGTATACTGCCCGCCCTGCTGTCCCTTCGGGGTAATATGGCTGGGATAGATGCCGTCCGGACGCTCATTCTCAGCCCAGGTGTCTATCAGTCCCTCCGAGTACGAGGGATCACGCAGCCAGCGAGTCTCCCGGGCCACGTGCCCGGCGCCATAGCTGATCACGTTGGCGTACCAGTCGGAAGTCCAGCGGCCTTCGGCGAACGCTTTGTGATCGAGGTGGCCGAGGCGAGGGTCCATCGCATTCTTCTTGATGAGGTACCAGCGATGATAATACATCTTGCGTACCCACCGGTCGGGGCAGTCGAACCCCGCGGTGTTGTTGTCGAACCAGCCCTGGTACCGGGTTTCCTGCGTCTTCACGGGATCTTTCTCGGCAAGGATCGCGGCCGTATGCTGCTTCGCGAGCGCCGGCGTCGTATCCACACCCATCGCCACCAGCACGTGCCGGATTTGACGCCCCGGCAGCGAAACGCTAAACTGACCGGTCCCACTGTTCGTCGAGTTAAGCCGTGCCGCGGAGACCTGGAGCGAGTAATCGACGGGAATGCCGCTCAGAACGGCGGATCCGGCGGCGGCGTTACCTTGAAAATGTTTCGCCCAGGGAGCGTCCACGTCGATCGTTATGAGGTGAGACTGAGATGAGCGATTGTCAAACGTCAGCGCGCTCACCATCACGTCGTTCTGAGTGATGAACTTATCGCCGGAAACGGTCACACCAGAATGCGATGGCGATGGCGTGACCGCAGGCAGCGCCACCAGGCCATACAGCCCCGTGTAGAGGTTGGTTCCCCGGTTATGGAAGAGAACGCGTACGGCGTCGGTTTTCACCGGCCGAAAAGTGACCTGGTTCTGACCCGCGGCGGGCGCGGCAGGCGAGAACCGGGCGTCTTCCACCGGAATCCAGCGATCCCCTACCCGGGTCTCCACGCTGTACGAAGCGGGCGGAGCGCATCCGCCGGTCGGCTGGTCATTATAGAAGTCAAGCTTAAGCGACTGGATCACTCGCGCCGTGGGAAATGAGGCCTGGTACCAGTCCTCCCGATGCCCCGAGCTCCAGCAGGTCCACCGGTTGGAGGGATCGAAGGTCTTCTGCAGCGGTGCCTGGACGTTGTCGGTGGAAAACGTAAACGAGGCGGATCCGGTCGCGATTCCGGCGCCCGAGGTATCTCCGGTTATGTGGACGTGGCTGGGGTACGAGACGGCGGCGCCCGGCCAAACGCTTTGATCCCCCACTTTCACACGCAGGTCGTACGCGTTGAGATTGGTAATATAGATAAACTGCGCCTGGTTAGGAAATCCCCACCCCTGGGGCGCGGTGGCCCACAGTCGGCTGCCGGTCGATCCGAACGGAACCTGCGGGGAATAGGGCCGGGCGAGCAGCGGGTCAACCTTGAGCGTGACGCCGGGCAGCAGCCGCTGCGCTCCGGCGGGGGTAACCGCAAGAAGAAGCGCCGCGGCGGCGAAAAGACGAATGGGAAAACGAGTCATACACTCTCCATGGCGAATTTTGGCGTCGGTGCCCGGGATGCCCGACTAACTGCGCGCCCGCGATCGCCTACTACAATGATCATATCGGAATCAAAGGGTCCGAGGAATAAGAGATGGATTATAGAACCACAGCGTGAGTTCCTGCTTCGCGAGTCTTAGAAAACGGCTCACGCTCAGGCATACCGCGGTCGCGACACTGGATCGGCGCCTGCTCTCGCGAATCGGCGCCGCACCAATGACCGATTATGATCCCGGAGGAATTTCGTATCACAGGCCCCGAGTTCTTTCGGGGTGACCGGCCGATTGCATCAATAACCGATGCTAACCTCTATAATTGTGCAAGATTGACAGTCGCTTATTTCCTTGCACATTGGAAGGGGCCCGTATTGGGATTCGCGTTGGGCCAGGCGTGGGTTTCGCGGCGGGGGTCGTTCGACCGTACAACCGGCGCAGGCATCCGTGCCTGCGCAGCGCACAAAGGAGCTAGACGATGCAAACGGTACGAAAAGCCGTGATTACCGCCGCAGGGAAAGGAACACGGCAGTATCCGGCGTCGACGACGGTGCAAAAGGAAATGCTGCCGCTGGTCGACGTGGATGGCATCACGAAGCCGACGATCCAGATCATTTGTGAGGAGGCGATCAACTCCGGCATCCAAGAGATCTGTATTATTACCAACCCGGACGTGGACGAGCAAATGCGGCGGCATTTCCGTCCCCTTTCGGCCGAAAGACTGCCATCGTTTGCGGGCAAGGAGTGGGCGCTCAAACAAAGCGAGAAACTGGCCGATCTCGAGCAGCGGCTCACGTTCGTGATGCAGGAGAAACCAGAGGGTTATGGGCACGCCGTCTTCCAGGCGCGGGAGTTTGTGGGGGGCGAGCCATTCCTGCTGCTCCTGGGTGATCACGTCTATATCAGCCGGAACGACCGGCCTTGCGCCCGGCAGGTAATTGACGTTTTCAACGTGTGCCGCTGCTCTGTTTCCGCCGTAATCCCCACGCCCGAGCACCTGCTGCATCTTTTTGGGACGATAGCCGGTGAGCGAATCTCCTCGGACCCGGATGTGTACGAAGTGAACCTGATCACCGAAAAACCTGATCTGGAATTTGCTGAAGAGCGACTCCGCGTGGATACAATCCGCCGCGGTTACTATCTCTGCTTCTTCGGACCGCACGTTTTCACGCCGGGCATTTTCGAAGCCTTAGAAGATCAGATTAGCGGCGATGTCCGGGAACGAGGAGAAATTCAGCTCACCAGCGCGCAGGAGCTCCTGAGAACGCGGGAACGTTACGTGGCCTTTGTGGCACGCGGGGAACGGTATGACATGGGAGTTCCGTTCGGGTTTGTTGAGACACAGATGGGGCTGGCTCTCAATTCGCCCTTCCGAGACCAGGTGCTGGCGTCCCTGATCCGGAGCCTGGCGAAGAACGTCCCGGGTGAGCAGCTCTGGTAGCCACTTGTGATCCTTGCGAATCGGTCAATCTCCCCCTTCCATCCCGGATTTGCCTCCGAATCCCCGTCCCTGCGGTCGATGAGCGGCCGGTCCCACAACCCGCCGCTGCAACTCACATCCTTTATCGGAAGAAACGAGGATAAGACGCGCCTGACGCTGCAGGTCGGGGCGGAAGGCCGGGCGATGACGATGGAGGATGCGGTGGGAGGCGCGGTGGGAGGCGGGGGGATGAGGGGTACGCAAGGGACGTGGGGACGGAGTGACGGAGGGTGAGGACGCGAGAACGCCCCTTCGCGTCACATGCCCCAGGTCGTGACGCTCTTACCGTCGATCTTCTCTTCGCGGCGCCAGATCTTCTCTTCCCACGGCTTGCCGGGGGTGCGGTCGAAAAGGATCAGATGCCCTTCGCTCGTTCCACACCGGTCCATGTATTGCGCGGTCTGCGCCAGACCCTCTTCAATCGTGCGCGCCAGGGTTCGGTGCAGCGCTTCCGGATCCACTACCTTTAGCTCCAGCACAATCCTCTGATCCTTCCACCTCACCAGTAGATCAGTCCTCCCGCGCCCGAGCCCGTACTCCCGGTGGATCAGTCCCCCACCATTCACCACTCGCTGCAGGTACGCTTGCAGAAGGAGCTGTGGTCCGGCTTCCTGGTAGTCGAACCGCTGCGTCCAGTGCTCCGCGTTCTCCCGAAAGAACTGCTGGAAGTCTGTCAGCAGCTTCTCCATATCCAGTGAGCCATCCGATCTGACGTACCAGGCGCGCTTCACCATAGCTTCAAAGTTGTGCTCGGTAATGCTGGTGAGCTGTCGTGGGATGACCTCCCGGTAGATGCCGTTGGCGATCTCCGGGCCTTCTGATCCGATACGGATGAGCCCGAGGTCCAAGACATACTGCAGATCTTCATCACTCGCCTCCTTTGTCATAGACGTGCCGGACAGCAGCGGCTCGATGACCCGGCGGACTCTGGGTTCCGCCAGCTTGTCGGCAAGCTGATCCAGGTGTGTCTCTCGGCGGAGGATCAGGTTCTCACCAGCCTGTTCGATCATCGCCTGGGAAACAGGCCGGGCGCGGTCCCGCCCCTCCTTCAGTTCGAAGCAGGCTTCGTAGGCCAGGGCGTTCACCACCCAGGGCTGTCCGCAGGAGAGTTCCCAGGCAGCGTCCAGAGCGCCGGGCTCAAAGGTCTGCCCGGTTTCGGACGTATGCTCGGCGTAGAGCCGCTCCATCTCCTCCCGGTTGAAGTCGCCCAGTCGTAAAGACGCTGCTTTAATATTGAAGGCGCTGCCCCCGGTAATGATGCTCTTCTCTGCCGAGGAGTGGATGCGGTAGTCCCGCACATCCCGGACACCGCAGAGGATGATACTCTGGGGAAAGGCCGCCGGCCGGCGATTGTAACCCGAGCGGAGTTGGCGGAGAAGCGAGATGAGAGTATCCCCGACCAGCGCGTCCACTTCATCTAACATGACGGCGGCCGGCGTCGGAGACTGCTGGCACCAGCGAGCCAGATACTCTTCAAGCATTAATGACGCCGGAGCGCTCGATCGAACCTCCCGTGCCAGTTCAACCGCTGCCGTGTCCCCCAGATAGAACTCTGCGTCACGCCCCAGCCCGTGCACGATTCCCGCCATGGCCTGCGCTACATCTTCCCGCATGGCCTGTGCGGGCTCGACATTGCTGTAAATCGCGCGAAAACCTCCCCGCTCGTTGAGGTACTTCACCAGCGCGAGAAGACAGCTTGTTTTCCCGGTCTGGCGCGGCGCGTGGAGGACGAAGTACTTCCGCTGCGCAATGAGTGACAGGACCTCCTCGAGGTTCCATCGCTCGAGCGGGGGAATGCAGTAATGGATATCGTCCTGGATTGGTCCTGCCGTATTGAAGAATCTCATGCGCTCCTCCCATGGGCAATATATCAGGGGACGCGGTGGAAGTGGAGAGGGCACGGTACAAGGGCGAAAAGCGCCGTCCCTCGCACTCTGTTCCCCGTACCCTGCCCCTGGTACCCATATCGATCAGCCCCGGAGTTCATGCAATCTTGTACAATTATAAGGGTTTCTAATCGCAGCCCTCGAATTCATCCGTGGGTGCCCGTCCGGTTAAAACCCCGATGGAAGGAGAAGACGAGGTCAAAAACGAAGATTCAGAGTAGCTTGCGCCGGGTCCCTAACTCCGGAACATCCCAATTTGAAGTCCCAGAGACTTAAAAACCAGAACCTGAAAGGTGTCATGATACTCGCTCCTGATCGCGCCGCGCGATTAATCCTGATCCGATGGATTGCTTCACAAAAACGCTGGTATGCCCGGTCATCCATGCTGATGGCTCTGACCGTCGCCATAACCGCGATCGCCGCCATAACCGGTATGCCCTCCCTGGCGCAGACCGCGGCGCCGGTTACCCCTGGAATAAATGTCCGGCCGCGGCGAGCGCCTTCAGTGCGGCATGGCGCCCCCTCGCATCGAACGGTAAAGTCCCCGGCGCTTCCCATGATCATCCCTTCGGCGGGCCTGGTGATTACTTCGAGCTCGCGGCTTAAGCCGGGGGTATATCACATGGAGGCCGGAGACGCGGGCGCCATCGAGGTAACTGGCAAGGGGATTACGCTCGATTGCACCGGTGTTCGCCTGGTGGGCAGCGCCGTTGGCAGCGGCAAAGGAACCGGCCTCCGAATGATCGATGCTGCCGACGTGGTCATTCGCGGATTGAGTGTTTCGGCGTTCCATTGGGGCATCATCGCCGAGAAGAGCACGGGCGTCTACCTGGAGGGATGCGTCTCGTCGCTGAATGGCGACCTGCCGGTGGGAACGGTGATCGACGAGAGCGGGCGGCAGCCGCAAGACACCAACGGGGGCGGATTCCTGCTGCGTGATGATCAGCACTGTCGGGTGATTGGCTGCAGCGCCGAGCACGAATGGGATGGGCTTGACGTCGTACGCTGCACAAATAACACTTTCCGGAATGACGACTTTAGCTATCTGAACAACTGGGGTCTGCATCTCTGGGACAGCTCCCACAACACTTTCCAGGGGAGCCGGGCAATCTGGTGTACCACCGGCGAGGGCCGCACGTACCAGGGCACATCAGGATGGCAGACGTACGACGCCGAGGCGATTTGCGTTGAGCACAGCTCCTCCTACAACCTGATCCGGGATAATGACCTGCGCTACGGCGGCGACGGCGTTTTTATCCGAGCCAATGAAGGCCCCGCGACGAGCGCCGGCCCGGTTCCGCCACTCCATCCCAGCAACAATAACGTGATTGAGGACAACGACTGTTCCTTCAGCCCCAACAACGCCATAGAAGCCGACTTCTGCGACGGTAACCAATTCATTGATAACAACTGCTCGTACAGCAATTATGGATTCTGGCTCGGCTATAGCCGCCGGAACTATCTCAAGCGAAATACGGTGGTCGGCTGCAGCACGCGCGCCATCGAGATTGAAAACGGCCAGAACGACACGCTGCAGGACAACACCTTCGTGAGCGGCAAGGAGGAAGCAGCGGAGCCGCTCATTCTGCTGCGGCAGAACGGCCGCGATAAAACACCCTCGGGCCCCTACAAAATCCTGGCTAACGTCTTCATGGGCAGCGTGCATCCGGTGCAACTGATCGATACGCCGGTCACCGCCAGCGGCAACCGGGTGATCACCGCGTCCACTCAAATCTTCTCCGGTGACCAGAACTCCCCGGTAACAGCAACCGGGGAGACTGCAACCGTCGTCGGAACAGCTCGGGCGCGTATCACGAAACTGGCGCCCGATCCGCTGCCCGTTGGCGGCACGCTTCCGCCCCACCGTTTCGCGCTCGCCACGGCGGAGGCGCCATCCTCGAAATACGCGAATACCTTTGCGCTGCCAGAGGATCGCAGTTATCTCACCGTAACCGGAACAAACCTTGCATCCGGAGACACGCCTGCTCTGGTGGAAGTCGACGGCGTTGCCGCGATGGTGGTAAGCCAGGCGCCGGACCGGCTGGTGGCGGCGATTCCTCACGACTTCTGGAACCGCGGCGTCTTGAACACAGCGCCGGTTCGGGTCTTCAATGGAGCGGCCTTCAGCCCCAAATTCTCCCTCGAATTGAGGTGGACGTCTGTCCGCCCTCGCATCGAAAGCGTCACGCCGGCATCGGTGGCGCCCGGAACTCCGGTAACTGTGATTGGAACTCATTTGCAGGGCCGGAACGGCCTACGGCCGACGGTCTATCTGGATGGAAAGCGGGTACGCAGCACGGCGTCGACTCCCAACTCCGTCAGCTTCGCAGCGCCGCCAGGACTTCTGACCACGCGCCACTATCATCTGGTGGTCCGGGCGATCGGAGAGAGCGTGCCGTTCGATTTTTCGGTGACCGTTCCCCCGGATTGGGAGCCGCATATTCTTTCGGGCACGTTCACCCCGACGACTCTCGCTGCGGGAGAGCTTCTCCATTTCCAAGCCCTCGTGAAAAACAACGCGCCGTTCACGCTGCCGGCCGCCGAACCTGGCGCCGGCGAGATATATGATGAGAAGGAGAGCTATCAATCGCAGGGAATCCCTGAAAAAGCCGGCTTCGTCTACGTCCGGGTGACTTCGGATCTGGTGGGCGGTGGATGGCCGTACCTCTTTGGGCTGCCGAATCCGCTGCCGCCGGGCGAGACAGAGCTGGTCGAGGGGGCAATACGGGTGGAGACGCCGGGCAAAACAAACTACCGCATGGGCCTCGTGGATGGCCGGGTCCGGTGGATCGATAACAACCTGTATAATACGCCGATTACTGTTACACCCGTCGGGCATTAGCCGCGCGCCGCTCGGAACCCGCACAGATTATGCCCGTACATCTCGATAACTCGATTGTCATTCGATCCAGTCCCGAGGCGATTATTGAGGCCGCCTACGCGGTGGAGCGATGGCCGGATCTCCTGCCCCATTATCGGTGGGTTCGCGTCGTCCGGAATGAGGAACCGGGCCGCCGGATCGTGGAAATGGCCGCCCGGCGAGGATGGCTTCCCCTCAAATGGACATCGCTGCAGTGGCGCGACGACACGGCCGGGAAAGTCTTCTTCCGCCATCTTCGCGGTCCGACACGCGGCATGTTCGTGGAATGGCGAATCGAGCCGCTCGAATCGGGCGATACCCGCGTCACCATCGAGCATGAATTGAACTATCCTATCCCCTGGATTGGTCCACTCATCGCCCACTACGTGGTTGGCGAACTTTTCATCCGGCCCACGGCGCGCCGGACGCTGGCATGCTTCAAACAGATTCTCGAGCAGGCGGGTTAGCGTGTGACACAGGTATAATAAGGAGGCGCGAGGTACGGGGCGCGGGGCGGGATCGCTTTCGTCCGAAGGACGGCCGGACGGAGGCGCAAGACGGGTAATTCACTGCCCGGTGGCAGGCGCGGGTACGAGGGACGGGCTGGTGGGTTTGATTCATCCTTCATCCTTCATCCTTCATCCTTTTGAGGTCCTTCATCCTTTACCGCATCCGTCAGCCCCGCAGGACGCGATCGATTACATACAGAGACACAGGAATGATACATGAAACGAGTTGTAGTGACTGGCGTCGGCGCCGTGACGCCGATCGGCATTGGACGCAAGGGGCTCTGGGCGGGACTGCACACGGCCGTGTCCGGCATTCGACGGGCTACCCGTTTGGACGCCTCTGCGCGCCACTGCCAGGTGACGGGCGAAGTGCATGGGTTTGAGCCGGAAGAGTGGATCGCGGCAAAGGCGCTGCGGCGAATGGATCGCTATTCGAGGTTCAGCGTCGCAGCCTCCCGGATGGCGGTTGAAGACGCGGGCCTTATAATCGAAAAGGAAGATTCCGAACGCGTTGGATGCTTCCTTGGATCGGCGCTGGGTGGGGTGAGTTTCGCCGAACTGCAGTACGAGCAATATCACGTGGGAGGCCTTCGCTCCGTGGATCCGTCGCTGGCGCTTGCTGTCTTCGGAGGCGCCGGGCCGTGTAATATCTCGATCCAACTGGGAATCAACGGGCCGGCGTCGGCGAACGCCGATAGCTGCGCTTCGGGCCCCATTGCCATCGGGCGGGCGATGAACGCGATCCGGCGCGGCGACGCCGACGTAATGCTGGCGGGAGCGGCGGAAGCGCCGCTCACCACGCTGGCCTTTGGCGCGTTCGATCTGATCCGTGCGATGTCGACCCACTACAACGATAATCCGGGCGCGGCGTGCCGGCCGTTCGACCGGGCGCGGGACGGCTTCGTGATGGGCGAGGGCGCCGCGGTATTAGTGCTGGAAAGCGAGGAGCACGCCCGTCGACGCGGCGCCGTTTGCCTGGCGGAAATCTGCGGGTACGGCCTCACCAATGATGGCCACCACATGACGGCGCCGCGGCCGGATGGGGCGCAGGCCGCCCGGGCGATCCGGCTGGCGCTGAAGGACGCCGCCTGCGCGCCGCAGGAAATCGATGCGGTGAGCGCCCACGGAAGCTCCACTACCCTCAACGACTCCATCGAAACAGAGGCGCTCAAAATCGCGCTCGGTGATCACGCCTACCAGATACCGATTGTGGCGACCAAGTCGCGGCACGCGCATTCGCTGGGCGCATCCGGCGCTATCGAGGCGGCCATCTTTGTGCTGGGTCTCCATCACCAGTGGCTCCCCGGCGCTTTGAACCTGGACGATCCGTCCCCCGAATGCGACCTCAATTACGCCCAATCCGGCCCGGTCACCCAACCATTCCACACGGTGCTTAGCAACTCGTTCGGTTTTGGCGGCATCAACGCGTGTATGGTGATGCGGGCGATGGATACGGCGCCGGACGATCAGTAGGGGCGACGAAACTCGATCAATCGCCTGACTTGAGCGCTTTCTCAGGTTCGGACGGGGCGCTGAGCGGCGGCTTTCTCGGATCCGTCGGCGTCCGGTAACACATCAGGCGGTTGAAGGGGTTCCGCGTAAGCCTGGCTTGCTTGATGATGAGAGCTTCGATCCTTTTGCGGTCGCGTTCAGGGTAGCCCGTCAGAAAGAGTGCCGTTTTGTACGGCGAGCGACGGTACGTCAACGTCAGCGTTACGCCCTTTCGCTGGAGTATATCAATGTCCTCCCAGCGCAGCGATCGGGTTCCCCCACCGGCCATCCGGATACCGATGCCGGCGTTGTCGGTGGTCAGATAGCATGGCCGCCGGAGGACTGCATACGCCGCCGCTCCGGAAGAGATTATGCAGTAAACGCCCAACAGCGCGTCCAGGATAGCGCCCGGTAGATCGCCCTTTCCCAGGTAGTCATGGACAATCAGCCAAAGAACCATAACGACGACAAGGACCTGTGCCGCTGCCCACAGCCAGAGCCGCCACCGTTCCGGCGCCCATACTTGCACGGCGCCCTGGCTGCCCGCGGCCTCACCGGCCATGAGAGTCGGCGTTTGCTCTCGCGCTTCCGTCGCTGTGGAAGACATGGGCGCGGCGAGAGACAGATCTCGATCACCGGGTTTTAGACGCGTTCGTTGCATGCCCTGCTTATTCTTCGACTGAGACTGGTATTCCTTGCGGCTGAACTGTAGTCGGGGTGTGGGACGGATCTCCGGCGCTTGTGAGCGATCCGAAATCGCGGAGCTGCGGCCAGATGAGCGCCACCGCGATGACCACGATGATCGTGCCGATGCCGCCGCTTACAACCGAAAACACCGGGCCGAAAAACTGCGCCACCGTCCCGGACTCGAACCCACCGAGATCGTTGGAAGAGCTGATGAAGACGTTGTTCACGGCCGACACACGGCCCCTCATTTCGTCCGGCGTGAGCACCTGCACCAGCGTATTGCGAATGACAACGCTGACGTTATCGACCGCGCCGGTAATGAACAGCATCAGCAGCGACAGCCAGAAAACTCTGGAAAGACCGAAGACGATCGTCGCCGCGCCAAACATGGCGACGGCGCCGAGCATGGAGGCGCCGGCGCGGCGCAGCGGCGGAAGATGCGCCAGGGCCAGCGCCATGATCAGCGCCCCTGCAGACGGCGCGGCGCGCAGCCATCCCAGGCCGGATGCCCCGACGTGCAGAATATCCCGGGCGTAGACCGGAAGCAGCGTCACTGCGCCGCCGAGCAGCACCGCGAAGAGGTCCAGCGTGATCGTCGCGAGGATGATCTTCTTCTCACGAACAAACTGAATACCCGCGGCGAGCGACTTCAAGGTCGTGGGTCCTGACGCCCGGGCCGTGGCATAAGGAGTATGAAGCGCCGCGATCAGAACCAGGAATACCAGTTCGCACCCGGCGTCCGCGACATAAACCGGCCAGATACTCTTCATACGCGCTATCGCCAGGCCGCCAATAGCCGGGCCAATCACCGACGAAAGCTGAAAGAAACTGCTGCCCCAGGTCACGGCGTTGGCGAAGACGGAAGGCGGCACCAACTGCGGTAGCAAAGCGGATTTCGCGGGGCCGCTCATCGCTCCCACGGTCGCCGCGCAGATGACGCAGAGGTAGATGTACGGGATTGGGGCGTGCAGCCGCGAGACGATCGCCAGCCCGATCGAGCAGATCGCCAGCCCCACCTGGGCGACCATGGCGATGCGCCGCCGATCCAGACGATCGGCGAGATGTCCGGCCGGAATTGCCAGAAGGATGACCGGGATCGCGTGCGCCAGCCCAAGCAATCCCAGAGACATCGCCCGGTCGGTTCGCAGGTACAATTCCCACCCGAGCGCTACCGTGAGCATCTGAGAGCCGATGACCGACGCGTTCCGGCCAATCGTAAAGAGACCATAATCCCGGAAATGAAGCGCGGCATAGGGATCGTGTGGTGTGTCGGGCATCTGTTTCAGATCGCGGGATTCTGAACGTGGGAGTGTGGGCGCCCGCAGCGCAGCGCTGCGGACTTCGTTCTTAACACATTATACCCAATACCCACCAACCAACAACCTGTTCGCAAAAACCGGCGCGAAATTTGACGCAAGAACTACGACGCGCTGCCGGGCGCCCGGGCGCCCGGCAGCGGCGCAAAGTTCTCGATGATGCGGCGAAGCTCGGTGAGGTTGAACGGCTTGGTAAGATAAGAATCGCAGCCGGCGTCCGAGGCTCTCCCCCGATCCGCCGCCATCGCGTGGGCCGTGGTGACGACGATGGGTATGTCGTTTCCCGACGCGCGAATCAGCCGGGTCGCCTGCCATCCATCCATGCCCGGCAGCGAGAGGTCCATGAGCACGAGGGCGAACCGCTGCGAGGCCACCTGCGACACCGCCTCGCGACCATCGCTCACGCAGATCCACTCGTAGCCCATCCGGCTGAGCACCTTCTGAAGGAGCGCCTGGTTATTCGGTTCGTCTTCGACAATGAGAATCCGGGGTCCTGTGGGAACGGTGATATCGCCCTCCACCGTTTCATTTTCGGCCACGTAGACCCGGTTTCGGCCCGCCGCTTTGGCTCGAAGTAGCGCAAGGTCCGCCTGGTTGATAAGGCTGGTTGAATCATGAATTCCCGGCCCCGGGAAAGAGGCGACACCGACGCTGACGGTAACGGCGCGCTCCCCAATCGCCAGGCGAATAGGGTTTTCTCCAACCCGCCTCCGCACGCGCTCCGCCACTTCGTAAGCCTCTCGCAAACTCGTCTGCGGCAGGATCAGCGCGAACTCCTCGCCTCCATAGCGAGCCACCACGTCGCTGGATCGCGCGCAGCGGCTGATCAGCGCCGCCACCTGCTGCAGCGCATCGTCGCCCGCGCTGTGACCCAGAGTATCATTGACCTGTTTGAAGAAGTCGATATCGATCATCAAATAGCTGACCACCAGCCCATAGCGATCCGCGCGGGCAAGCTCCTCCGAGAGTCGTTCATCCATCAATCGCCGGTTGTAAAGACCGGTGAGCGCGTCTCGAACGGACTGCTCTTCCAGACGGCGAGCACGTTCCCGCAAGCTATCGCGTTCGCGCCGGGCGCGGAGCGCGGTCACCGCCCGCGCCGCCAGCTCAACCCCCGAGAACGGCCGGGTTAGATAATCCGCGCCGCCCCGCTGCAGTCCTCGAACACGCTCATTCGGGTCCTCGCTGGTAATGAGATAAATGACCGGCACGTCGCCGATGGCCGGATCCTCTAACATCCGTTGATAAAAGGCGTAGCCATCGCCATCGGGCAGCGCAGCGTCGATCAGCGCGAGCTCCGGTTTTTTCTCGCGTGCGACTCGGAGCGCATGTTCGCCCGACTCGGCGACCAGGCATCGGAATCCTGCGCTGTCGAGCTTACGCGCCGAACGCTCGCGATTCTCCGGCGTATCGTGGAGAACCAGCAGCAGATAGGCGCCGCCTCCAGGAGTGGAAGCAAGACCCTCGTCCAGCGCATCGTCCGACGCTCCCGACCGCCCCAAGCCGGCAGACGCCTGGAAGGATCCGCTATTGTCGACCGGCGGCGCCGATCCGGGGATCGATTTTTCCGGCGGCATTCCCGGGCTCGAGCGTTCGGCGCCCATGCCTTGAGAGTGACTTTCACGTTCAGCCATAACTGCAGTCTCCCGATGACGTTCCCGTAGGCCTCGCCGCGGCCCGAGTCGCCGCGGCCAGAAGCGGGGCAGTGTTGTAGGGGCTCTTTCCTACTACGTCCGCGTTCGCGATTCGCTCTTGCTGCAGCGGATCATCATCGATACAGAGCGCCCGTGGACACGCCGGATCTCCCTCTGAAGTCGCTGGTTGGGACACCACGGTTCGGTCTTCGGCGCCCGCAGCCGGCAGCCGGACGCAGAATACGCTGCCCGCGCCTTCGTGGCTCTCCAGCGTAATATCACCATTCTGGAGCCGGGCCAGTTTCCGGCTGATGGCAAGCCCGAGTCCCGTTCCGCCAAACTTCCGCGAGGCGCCCCCATCCACCTGGCGAAACTCCTCGAAAATATATTCCCGCGCCGATTCCGGAATCCCGATTCCGTTGTCGACCACCCGGATTTCAACCGTGCCCTCGCGCTGAGCGGCTTCAACGCGAACAGCGCCGGATGGGGTGAATTTGATAGCGTTGGAAAGCAGATTCAGCAGTATCTGCCGCACCTTCGCCGGATCGGCGTACACCGGCGGCGCTTGATCGGGTATGGCCATTCCCAGCTCCAGTCCCTTCTGCGCCGCCAACGGCTGCACGGTCGCAAGCGCCGACTCAACGATGCTCGCGATGGAGAAGACTTCAAGATGAAAGGTCATCTTTCCCGATTCAATCTTGGAGAGATCTAAAATGTCGTTGATCAATTCCAGAAGATGGCGCCCCGACCCGAGGATTCTGGCGACGTCCTCTCTTTGATCCGGATTGAGCGGACCATCCATCTCCTCGGCGAGCACCTGCCCGTATCCAATCACCGAGTTCATCGGGGTACGAAGCTCGTGCGACATGTTGGCTAAGAACTCACTTTTGAGCCGGCTCACCTCCACCTCTGCGCGGCGCTTTGCGGTTTCCGCTTCGGCGAGCAATTGCAGCGCTCGCGCGTGATCCTGGAGCGCGAGGTTTTGCGCCGTCAATCGCTCGTGCGCATCTGCGAGAGCCGACATCATGCTGTTGAACGCGGTGGCTAAAACCCCGATCTCGTCGCGCGCTCCGATGTCAACTCGCGCCGACAGGTCGCCGTGGCGGACCCTATCCGCCGCTTGAGTCAGCCGTTCCAGGGGATTCACGATCAGTCGCTGTTGTATCAACGCGACCAGACCGACGACGAGGAGCGCAAGAACTCCAAGATCCGCGGCGTTGACATAAGCCTGGCGAGAGACCAGGCGAGCATCCTGCGCCTCGATTCGTCCGAGGCGATCATTGATGTTCGCGATTTCAGTCACGCTCGCCAATGCCGCGGTAAAAGCGTCCTGGATCTGCCTGTTGATGTCTTGCGGCGGATTCGGCAGTGAAACACGATTCACAAGGGCATCCGCGCGGGCCCATCGCTGGTCCCACTTAGCAAGCGCATTCCGTTCGCTGCGGATCAATCGTCGCGCGGAACGGCGGTCCTGCGCGGTATGAAGGGCGTCATCCGAACGCTGGAGCGAATCCCGATAGCTGAGCCAGTACTGTCTCATACTCAGCGCCACGCGTCCCCTAAAAAGGGGGACATATCCATGAGAAAAACGAGCTGTGTCTTTCAATTGTTCCGGATTTTGCAGCACCGCTTCGAGCGCCGTAAGATTGCTGGCGGTGGTATTGAGAGCCTCGGTCGGCCGAAGGCGGTCCGCATAGATAGCCTCCGCCTGGCGGGATACGAGACTCACCGCCGAGACGCTCATCAGGCAGTAGACCGCGAAGACCGATAGCCATACGAGCCAGGCGATCCCGAATTTCTTGCCAATAGAGAGTCGCGCCAGTCGTTTCAACACGTGCCCCCGGAAACCGATCGTCCGCAGCCTCAGCCACCAACCGGATCAATTATCGGGTGAACGTAAAGGGATCTGGATCTTCAGATACCAACGTGGAGCTTAAGTCCGGCCAGGAACAGCGTCCCCGCCGGTTCGGAACCGCCATCGAAGTGAATTGCGGAGACTGAGAGCCGCAGCATGTTCGCGATCGGGTAATCCACCCCCGCGCCAAACTCCGTTGTCGTCTGGCTTTCAACGAAGTGGACCCGAGCATATCCCGTCGCCCGGAGCTTGATCGGAGTACCAACGGTGGCGCGAAGTCCCAGCGTGGGGCCAACGGAATTACGGAATGAGACAATTCCCGGTTCAAACGATACCGATAAGAGAGGCGTTGGCAGTTCTGCGAACTCAGCCGTTAGGAGTTTCATCGTTGGACGATGGCCGCCGCCGAGCAGCTCACCCTTAACGGCGAGGAGCCGCGCCAGTCCGCCCTGGCCATAGAGATAATACGGGATCGCGCTGCTGCCAACCCCTTGCCCGGCCACTCCCAATTCGCCTCCCAGCGTCACTCCGAGAAGGGTGGGCGTTGAGGCGTCGGGTATCGCCACCGCCGGCCTCGCCAGCGCCACCAGGGCGCACGCCGCCAACATTATCTTCACTCCGACCATGACTCGCGTCTTATTCATTTAAACTCTTCTCCCCCGCTCATCAGCCGCTTTCATTCACTCACCCCGATTGCATCAGGACTCCGGATCTGCGGCCCCATTTCTTCAGTAAGGACATTATTGCCAGAGTTCCGCGAAGTCAAAAGTCGATCGAGCTTTTTGACATGGCGTCGATCCCCGGAGGATCGAGGTCAAACCTGGGTCAGACTCCCGTCAAACCGGTATCGGCGTCCGGGTTTGGTTTCGATATCCACGACCTTTGTCCCGCTCCGGATTTTACAAGGCTCGCCGGCGTGAGAGAGGATCTCGGCGTGGGTGAGCTTGCCCTCGCTCCACGTCAAGTCGATCTCGAACGCGCCCCGCGCCAGCAGACCCCGCACGCTCCCCTGCGGCCAGGCCGCCGGAAGCGCCGGAAGCAGATGGACCTCGCCGGCGTGACTCTGCAGCAGCATTTCAGCGATGCCGGACGTTCCGCCGAAGTTACCATCGATCTGAAACGGCGGGTGGAGATCGAAGAGGTTCGGCGCCGTATGCTCAGGCGTGATCAGATCGGAGATCAG
>DASRZA010000157.1:0-9168 GCA_035686845.1 Armatimonadota bacterium
CTTCAAACGAGCCTCCCGTGATCGTGACTCTGGTGCGAACGGACTCCACCGCAGTTTCGGCGGCGGTTGGTAAACAATTCCCGGACCTAAAGGTGAGCGCGGGTGGACCCACTCTGGTGATGCTCTCAGGTCCCGCGGACAGCGTGGCAGCGGCGCAGCGCCTGATTGCCCAGATGCAGGCGGGCGACGCTCCGCAGGCCGGGCCGCCCACCGTGGTGAGTTTGCAGTACGCCTCCGCGACTGATGTCGCGCCGGTGCTCGCCAAGCTCTATCCCGGTCTAACCATTATCGCGCAGGGGACGCACCAGGTCCTGCTGCTCGGCGATCCGACCGACATCGCGTCCGCGCAGGCGATCATACAGAAGATGGATATTCTTCCCACGGAAACTGTGGCGGGCGCTCAGACGATTGTTTATGAAGCCCGTCACGCTGATGTCAACGACCTGGCGCGAATCCTGAAAGAGCAGATGCCCGATATCCAGGTGGTTGTGGGACCCGGGCCCGGATTTATCGCCGCAAGCAGCAGTACCACGTCGCTCTCCAGCAGTGGGGGCGGCATGGGCGGGTCGGGCGGGTCGGGCGCATCTGGTGGATCCTCCGGATCGTCAGGTGGCGGGAGCTCGCCCGGTGGGGGAAGCGCCTCCGCAGGCGGAAGTAGTGGATCTGGTGGGTCGGGCGGGTCCGGCGGAAGTGGAGGCACGCTCGCGATGCGAACCGCTCTCCTTCTGCTCACCGGAACGCCCGATCGGCTGACTGTCGCGCGGACCGTGCTCGAAAAGATGGATGTGCTTCCTAAGCAGGTGGAGCTCGACGTGCGCGTGATTGACCTGGATCTTGAGCATATGAAGTCCATCGGCGTCAATTGGAGCTTTTCATCCGGCTTTCAGTTCGGTGAAGTGCCGCCAGCGACTGCGGCGGGCGCCGGCGGGGCCACCGGGGCCACCGGGAGCACGGGAACGACTCCGATGCAGAGTATTTTCCCGTTCGCCGGCGGGCCACTGGGGCGCTCGTTCATCAATGCCAATGTTGATCTCCTCTCTCAGGATCAGCACAATAAGGTGCTCGCCAACCCGAAGTTGGTGGCCGAATCAGATCGACCGGCCACTATCTTCATCGGCGACGAGGTTCATTACGTGAGCAACGTGAGCGTAGCGACCACTGGCGTCAACGTCACCACGGCGACCGAGAATGTTGGTATCCAACTGAACATGCTTACGCACGTGGAGCCTGACGGCGAGATCACTCTGAACGTGTCGCCTGACGTCAGTGTGCTGACGTCACTTGTGCCTGCTGGGAACGGCGCCCAGCTTCCCCTTATCTCCAAGCGATCGGCGCAAACGACGATGCGGGTTGCCAGCGGCCAGACCATCGCCATCGGCGGCCTCATCCGCGACGAAGATCTCAATGCCAGCTCAAAGGTACCTCTCCTCGGGGATCTTCCGTTCTTCGGCGCCCTCTTCCGCCATCGGACTCTAACCCATCAGCGGTCCGAGGTGGTTATCTTCATTCGGGCTACGGTTCTTCCGCAGATGAAGACGACGGCCGCGACCATACCAGCGTCGGCTCCCGGCGAATAACAACCGGCCCGACAGCGCCCTGCGCGAGCGTACAATTCGCTCGCGCAGGGTCATTTTTGATGAACACTCCTAAGATTGGCTGGCGAGCAGCTTCAGCAGCGGGACATCCGGCGGCTATCTGGCGGCCTCGTGGATACAGGAACATGGAAACGTGGCGCAGCGCATCCTCTCCGACATTCTAATTGACCAGGGATTACTTACCCGCGATCAGTACGATCAGGCGGTCGAGAAGCACCGTCAGCTCAAAAAGGACCAGCGTCTTCAAGATATGCTGGTTCAGCTTAACCTGATCTCGGAGAAGCAACTGGCAAAGGCCTTGAGCGAGCAGTGGCAGGTGCCATTTGTCGACCTACAGGAGAATCCCCCAGACCCGACGTTTGTCAAACGCCTGGCGCCCGACGTGGCGATGCGGTTGAAATGCGTGCCGATCGGCCATCGCAACGGGCGCCTTGCGCTCGCAATGCGGGACCCGCTCGACATCTACGCGGTTGACGAGGTTCGCCTCATCACCGCGGAAGACGTTGAGCCGTACTTCGCCAGCTTCGAAGAGATACTGGCTGTTATCACCGGTCAGCACAATACCGGCGCGCGCCTCGACGAGACGCTCGACCGTATGATGAAGGACATGGACGGTACGGCTGAGGTCGTCGTCGCTGACAGCCAGGACGAGGATATCGGCGCGGATCAGCTCCGCGAGATGTCCAACGAAGCGCCGATCATTTCGCTTGCTAATCTGATCATTCAGCGAGGTGTTCAGGATAAAGCGAGCGACCTTCACATTGAGCCAGGCCGCACCCAGGTCCGAGTGCGTTACCGTATCGACGGTATTCTGCACGATGCGATGGTGCTCCCCAAAAAGGTCCAGGCCCAGCTCATCTCCCGGCTCAAGATCATGGCCGATATGGACATCGCGCAGAAGCGAGCGCCGCAGGATGGTCGCATCAGCCGCAATATTAGTGGAAAGCAGTTTGACTTCCGCGTTTCCACGCTGCCAGGAGTTAACGGCGAAAAGGTGGTGCTTCGCGTTCTTGACAAGAGCGCGCTTACCCTTGGTCTGCAAAAGCTCGGGTTCCTGCCTGAAATGCTGGAACAGTTCGAAATGCTGTTCCGCCGATCGTACGGCATCATTCTGGTGACCGGACCTACGGGCAGCGGCAAATCAACCACCCTGTACTCGGTTCTCAGCCGCATCAAC
The DNA here is from genome assembly GCA_035686845.1 of Armatimonadota bacterium. Classification (GTDB taxonomy): domain Bacteria; phylum Armatimonadota; class DASRZA01; order DASRZA01; family DASRZA01; genus DASRZA01. Next base: position 2,773 of record DASRZA010000157.1, read on the forward strand.
ACCGGTGAGAAGAACATACTTACCATTGAGGATCCGGTGGAGTACCAGCTTGAGGGCATCACTCAGGTGCAGGTGAATAACGCCGCAGGATTGAGCTTCGCCGCAGGTCTCCGCACCATGATGCGCCAGGATCCGAATATTATCATGGTGGGCGAAATCCGAGACGCCGAAACGGCGACCACGGCGATTGAAGCGGCGCTCACCGGGCATCTCGTGCTTGCCACGCTCCATACAAACGACGCGCCGGGCGCCGTGACGCGGTTCATCGACATGGGAATCGAGCCCTTTCTTGTCGCCTCGGCGATGATCGGAGTACTCGCGCAGCGGCTGCTCCGCACGATCGATCCGCGCTGTAAAGAGAACTATACGCCCCCGCAGGACGCAATCCGGCGGCTGGGATTGAATATCGCCGAGTCGGAAGATATTACCTTTTCCCGCGGCGCCGGATGTGATTTTTGTAAGGGAACGGGATACCGGGGCCGGGTAGGTGTCTACGAAATGATGCTGCTCCAGGATAACCTGAGAGACCTGATCCTGAAGCGCTGCTCTACTCATGAGCTGCGCCGCGCCGCCATTGAAGGCGGGATGAGCACACTGAAAGATGATGCCCTGCAGAAGGTCCTGCTTGGCATCACTACACTTGAGGAATCGGCGCGCGTCCTGTATAGCGAGTAGCGCGGACTGATTTTATAAGGAGAGTAACGATGGCAGAACCTGGCTGGAGCAGCGCTATCGAAATGTCGCGCCTATCACCGATCGGTTTTATGCCGGCGGGGATTCCGGAGATTGAGCCGCTTCCATTCTCGCTGGATGAAATGCTGCAGGTGCTTGCCGGACGAAACGGCTCCGATCTTCATCTCACTATGGGTCTCCCGCCGATGGGCCGAATTGATGGGGCGCTTGTACCTCTCGCCGAAGAACGCCTGGACCATCTCCAGACGCGTGCCCTTACGTATGAGGCCCTCTCGGACGAACAGATCGCTCAGTACGAACGGACCCACGAACTTGACTGCTCCTATTCGGTCAAGAATGTTGGCCGGTTCCGGTTAAACGTCTACCGGCAGCGAGACGCGGTCGGTTCCGCATTCCGCGCTATTCCTAACAAGGTCCCCACGCTCGAAGACCTTCGACTACCCGCCTGCGTGGCTGAGGTTGGCCGCAAAGCCGCCGGCCTCGTTCTGGTGACCGGCCCGACCGGCTCCGGGAAATCCACTACGTTGGCCGCCATCGTGGATCTTATTAATACTGCGCGGGCCTGCCACGTGATGACGCTTGAGGACCCGATTGAGTACCTTCATTTGCACAAGCGGAGTATGATCAACCAGCGTGAGATTGGGACTGACACGAGCTCTTTCCAGAACGGCCTTCGCGCTGTTCTTCGCGAGGATCCGGACGTTGTGCTGGTGGGTGAGATGCGAGATCTGGATACCATACAGACAGCCATCACCCTGGCGGAAACGGGCCACTTGGTGCTCGCCTCGCTCCATACCCGGGACGCTTCCCAGGCGATCGACCGCATCGTCGACGTCTTTCCATCCCATCAGCAGCAGCAGATCCGGATCCAGCTGAGCAGCGCGGTCGAGTTAATTCTCGCGCAGCAGCTGCTTCCTCGAGCGGGCAGCGGGCGCATCGTCGCCTGCGAGGTCATGTTCGCAAATGCCGCAGTGCGGAACCTGATCCGGGAGGGCAAAACGCACCAACTGCTGACTGTGATCGAAACGAGCGGCAACATCGGCATGGTCAGCATGGATAAATCGCTCGCCCGTCTCGTGCGCCAGGGCCTTATTTCCGCCGACAACGCTCTAACTCGGTGTACGGATGCCGATAATTTTAGCAGGCTCCTCAAGAGCGTTTGATTGAACGCGAGCGCGATCATTTCTTACGGAGGTTTTACCGGTGGCAACATTTGCGTATGAAGTTGTAGACCCGGGTGGTCGAACGTTGAAGGGACGCACGAACGCCGACACCGAAGAGCAGGTGATCACACAACTGCAGCAGCGACGCTACCTGATCACCAAAGTGACCCGGGTTGGCAGCGCTGGCAGCACTGATCTTTTTCTTAAGTTCAAGAAGGTTGATCTCCAGGCTCTGGTCGTCTTCAGCCGGCAGTTCGCAACGATGATCAATGCCGGCGTCGCAATGTCGCGGTGCCTGGACGTGCTGGCGAACCAGGCCCATGATCCGGTGCTCAAACCGGCGATCATCAGCGCTCGTCAGGACCTCCTTGCTGGAAGCACCCTGACAGAAGCGCTCTCGCGGCATCCGAACTGCTTCTCTCAACTCTACCTTAGCATGGTGCGAGCCGCGGAGGTCGGCGGTATCCTGGACAGCACCCTGAATCGCCTCGCGGTGTTCTTGGAGAAGGAATATGAGATCCGGCACAAGGTGAAGGCGGCGATGATGTACCCCATGGTCATCCTTGTTTTTTCACTTTTGTTGACCGCCGGGTTGATGATTTTCATCTTGCCCAAGTTCGCGGAGATATTCGTGCAGCTTGGCGTCGATTTGCCGCTGCCGACCAAAATACTCTTCTTCATCAGTAAAATGCTCCAAAACTACTGGTATGTTTTGCTCTTCGTCCCACCCGTTGGCTGGCTTGCGCTCAGAAAGTATAATCAGACCACGCGCGGGCGGCGACAACTGGATTATATTAAGCTCAAGGTGCCCGTGGCCGGCCCGCTGGTGTTGAAAATGGCGGTCTCACGGTTCGCTCGCACGTTTGGAACCCTAACCAACAGCGGCGTGCCGATGATGCGAGCGCTTGGAATCGTGGCGGAAAGCACCGGGAACGTCATCCTGACAGAAGCGATCAACTCGGCCATGAACGCGGTGCGAGAAGGGCAGCAGATCAGCGCCCCACTGGAAGAGAGCGGCTGGTTTCCCTCGATGGTCTGCCAAATGATCGACATCGGTGAAGAGACGGGCCGCCTGAGCGAGATGCTTACGAAGATCAGCGATTTCTACGACACCGAAGTCGACGCCGCGATCAAAGGTCTCACCGCCATGATTGAACCGATCATGATCGTCGGCCTCGGGATCATGGTGGGTTTCATCGCAATCTCCCTCATGACGCCCATTTTCGCCCTCCAGCACGCCCTGGCGACCGGGCAGCTCGGCAAGCACTGAACCGGAACGCGACGGACGCGGGATGAGCGAGAGTCGGCGAACGCCGCCGCCTCTCGAGGTCCAGCGTCCGATCGCGCTCTGGCTTGGGAACCGTGACGCGGTCGAGCCCGAAGTCCCTGTCGCGTGAAGACGGGTTGGCGACGTTAAACCCCCCGGAAGCCGGAACCGACCGCCGACCGCCCTGAATGCGCCGGGGCCGATCGGCGGCGGCCGAAAAGCCGATCGCGACACAATCCGCCAACGGCGGCGCAGCCGGCTATCGAATCCCAATCTCCTCATAAAAGCGTCATACTATTCAGGCAGAATAGCACGTCTAAAACCTCAAACGCGCCTCCCCCGCGGGTATAATGCCTGATAGGGTTGGGCGCATCAGAATCGCTCACGTTACTAAAGCCAGTATCGGGTACTTAGCGTACCAATTTGGATCGGGATCATTCTTTTGTGGGAGGGGTAATGTCGGACAACAATCGCAAGTCAGTGATGGAGCGTCGGGAGTTCCTGCGCCGGCTCGCTCGGGGAGCGCTGATAGTCGGCGCCGGTGGCGAATTATTGGCGCTAACCGGCTGCAACAAGGCCACGACACCAGCAGCCACGGGGGGTGTCGGGGGAACCGGGTCCCAGCTTCCTCCCACGGGTGGCGGCGGCGGCGGACCGCTGCAGCCAGGCAGTCCCTGGCCGATGCTGTCGAATGATGCGCTTCACACCGGTCGCGGAGCGGGACGGGGCGCTGTCGGCGCCTTGAAGTGGAAGTTTCTGACGGGCGCCACGGTATCGTCGTCACCGGCCATTGCCAAGGATGGGACCGTATACATGGGCAGCGCCGACGAGAATCTGTACGCTGTAAACCCTGATGGCACTATGAAGTGGACGTTCGCGACCACCGGCTTTGTGGGGTCCTCGCCGGCGGTTGTCACCGATGGAACCATTTATGTTGGGAGTGGCGATTTCAATCTTTACGCAGTCAATCCGAACGGCAGCCTGAAATGGAAGTTCACGACCGCCGGCGAGGTCTTATCGTCGCCCGCGGTGGGCTCTGACGGCACGATATACGTTGGGAGCTATGATCAGGGGCTGTACGCGGTTAACCCGGATGGTACGGAGAAATGGAGGTATGGCACTTCGGGTGGAATCACTTCATCTCCGGCTATCGGGTCGGATGGAGTCATTCACGTTGGCAGCTTTGATAACAATCTCTACGCGATTAATCCTGACTCGAGCCTGAAATGGGTCTTCGTGACAGGCGGAGCGATTGGATCATCGCCGTCGATTGCCACCGATGGAACGATCTACGTGGGAAGCAGCGATAACAATCTATATGCCGTTAGCCCGGTCGGCGCCCAGGTCTTCAAGTTCGCCACAGGCGGGGACGTCACGTCAACCCCGGCTATTGGATCAGACGGGACCATCTACCTGGGAAACCTGGACAGTAATCTCTATGCCGTAACGCCGGCAGGCGCGTTGAAATGGAAATTTGCGACCGGCGCCGAGGTCACCTCCGCGGCTGTTGGCGGTGATGGCGTGATCTATGTTGGCAGCGGGGACAGCAATGTATACGCCGTCAATCCCGACGCAACGAAGAAGTGGAGCTTCGCGCTGAGCGCCGCGGCATCCTCAGCGCCTTCGATCGGAGCGGACGGAGTCATTTACATTGGATCCGCCGATCGCAATCTCTATGCGGTGAAATAACCGGCGTCAGTGTGGCGCGGAGGTGCAAACGTCAGAGATAATGAATAGTGAACCGCGCCGGCATGAAGTTGCCCAAGGAAGATTCAACCACGGGACGCCGAACCAAAAAAAAGCCTGGGAGCGAACACTCGCTCCCAGACTCCCTAGTTCCGATGCGAAGCGACGTCAGATAGGGCGGACGTTTTCAGCTTGCGGACCCTTGGGACCGGCCGCAGCGTCGAACTCCACTGCCTGTCCCTCGGTGAGGGTTCGGAAGCCCTCAGTTTTGATCGAACTGTGGTGGACGAACAGGTCCTTAGACCCGTCACTCGGGGTAATAAATCCGTAACCCTTATCGTCGCTGAACCACTTAACCGTACCAGTTGCCATTCTGTACCTCTACCTGCAGCTTGTAACACGCGTCAGAGATCCAGAACCTGCTTGGAACGGTCGGCGTACACAAAACGAACAGGAAATAAGTGTCAACACTCTGTTGACACCACTACATTACCACGTATTCTCATACATTGCAAGGAATCAGCGAGAATTCTTGATGAAGTATGATCCGGCGGAGTTGAACCCGGCGAAGCTATCGCTATTCAAGGACCCTCCAGTGTATCGATTACGAGTCATGACCGACCGCGGTAGAGTGCGGTGTCCCTAACTCGCCGCGGCGCTATGTGCGCCGCATGGTCGTGATGCCTGGGACAGTTCCCGGATCGGTCATGGATTGAGCCTTCTCTGGATTGTGAAGGGAGAGAACCGGGGCCGTTATGAGCGCCGCGGGCCGGGCAGGCGCGCCAAAATTCTGCCAGGCGCTCCGAACCAACCTATCTCCGCCCGTCTGCCCGCTTCGGCAAGGACTGCTTTAATCGCTCGAGTTCGGCGGCCAACTCTGCCACCTTCCGCTCGAGTTCGATGCGATGTCGAGATTCTTCTTCAGCGCGTGCGGCTTCTTCTTCAGCGCGTGTGGCTTCTTCGTTGGCGCGTGCGGCTTCTTCGTTGGCGCGTGCGGCTTCTTTGTTCGCCCGGGCAGCTTCTGCGTCAGCCCTCGCGGTCGCTTCGCTCGCTCGCGCCGCCTCTTCGGCATGCTGCTCGGCTATTTCCGTATGCGTTAACAGCATCCGCCCATCGTCGGTGTATATCCTGAAGAACCCCTCTTCGTCGAAGCCAAACCAGAGCTCAAGCTGCTCGCTCCGGACCCGGCCCTGCGCGTTCAGCGCAATTTGCCGGTATCTCCCGTTCACCATCCGCCAGAAGCGCAGAACTCGCTTCGGTGGATCGGCGTAAAGATACTCCGGAACCGCCAATGTCTTTTCGTAGAGGTCTACCTTCGGTCCGGTGTCCCTTTTGAATGTGGAACGCGATCCGAATTCGACCACAAACAGCAGCGGTGGGTCGCTCCATGCCAGGTATACGTTCTCCTTCTGCTTCGGCGGGGGACAGTCAACGACGATAACATCGGGAGCGACGTACAGGCGGGTATTCCCTCGTTCCCAGTAAACGCACACGTCACCCGTGATCCAGAGATTGGGCCGCTCTGTCTGAATCGTGCTGAGGGAATAAACTTCACTCAGCATATGATCGGGGGTTAGGGGCACGTTG
>DASRZA010000158.1:0-4019 GCA_035686845.1 Armatimonadota bacterium
GCCCGGGAAATCCACGTTCGTATCACGGCGCCGCCTTACAAGCACCCCTGCTACTATGGAGTCGACACCGCTGACCCGGGCCAGTTGATCGCGGCGCGGATGACGGTGGAGGAGATAAGGCGGTATATCGGCGCCGACAGCCTCGGCTTTTTGAGTATGTCGGGAATGATGCGCGCCATCGGGGTTCCCAAAAAGAGTTTTTGCCACGCCTGTTTTAGCGGTGAATACCCGGTGCCGATCCCGAACGACGCGCGGCTCACCAAGCTCTCACTCGAGATGGAGAACGCCGATCCTCTGAAGGATACCGAAGAGCCGCGGGAGGGCAGTTTCGGCAGGGAGTGTGGTCGTTCCACCGGGACAGAGTGCGACCATACTGAAGATCCGACCCTCCTGGATTCCACGCTTGTCGGGGTACGCTGAGCTGTCCCTCACGCCCGCAAACCCCATCCGCATCGCGGTGTTAGTTTCGGGGCGAGGCCGCGGCACCAACTTTCAGGCGCTCCTCGATGGCTGCCGGTCGGGCCGTATCCCGGGTGATGTTGCGCTCCTCGTCAGCTCGAGCCCCGATACTCCCGCAATGGCGCGCGCATCCGCGGGTGGGGTGAAGGCGATCTATCTGCCGCGGGAACCAGCGGAGGATGAGGGCGACCAGGCCCTCTTAAAACTGCTGCAGGATCATAAGATTGATCTGATCTGCCTGGCCGGTTTCATGCGGAAGGTGGGATTCGCCGTGCTCGAGGCCTATCCCAACCGGATAATGAACGTGCATCCTTCGCTGCTCCCGGCATTCGCCGGCGCCGGAATGTACGGACTGCGCGTTCATCAGGCCGTCCTTGCCTACGGCGCCAAGATCAGCGGCTGCACGGTGCAGTTTATCGATGAGGAGTACGACGCCGGGCCGATTATCCTGCAGCGCGCGGCGCCGGTCCTGGAAGAGGATACTCCCGAGACACTCTCGGCCCGTGTGCTGGAGCAAGAGCACGCCGCGTACGTTGAAGCGGTCTGCCTCTTCGCGGAAGGCCGTCTCTCAGTTGAGGGCCGCCGGGTTCACGTTTCAACCGGCCTGGCGCAGCAGAAAGGGACTGTGTGATGAGGGTTATGGTGAAGCGGGCGCTGGTCAGTGTGTTCAACAAGGCGGGGATTACTGACTTCTGCCGGTCGCTGCATGAGGCCGGAGTCGAGATCATCTCGACCGGTGGAACGGCCGCGGCGCTGCAGCAGGCCGGTGTTCCGGTAACGCCGGTCGACCGCGTAACCGGCTTTCCCGAGATGCTTGAGGGCCGGGTAAAGACGCTGCATCCCGCGGTGCATGGCGGCTTGCTGGCCGATCGCTCCAAGCCAGAGCAGATGGCGGTGATTCAGGCTCATGGAATTCAGCCCATCGACCTGGTAGTCATCAATCTCTATCCTTTCGAGCAGACTATCGCCCGTCCGGCGGTAACGCGAGAAGAGGCAATCGAAAACATCGATATCGGCGGCCCCTCGATGATCCGGAGCGCCGCTAAGAACCATGCCGCGGTTGCGACGCTCACCGATCCGGCTGACTATGCGGACGTGCTCGACGAGATCCGGACCGGTGGCGTCACCGAGAGTACCCGCGCAAGACTGGCGGCAAAGGCGTTTGATCTCACCAGCCGCTATGACGCCGCCATCGCCGCCTATCTTAACGGACAGGCGGCGCATTCCCCATTTCCCGACGTGATGCGTACGGAGTGGATCAAAGCAACTGACCTCCGGTATGGAGAGAACCCGCATCAGCGCGCGGCGCTCTATCTTGAACCGACCTCGGGAGAACCGGGCGCTGCGAATGCTCGAAAGGTCCATGGGAAAGAGCTTTCGTTTATCAACCTGCTGGACCTGAACGCCGCGCTCGAGCTGGTCAAGGAGTTCGACCGGCCGGCCTGCTCCATCATCAAGCATACCAATCCGTGCGGCTGCGCCACAGCCGAATCGCTCGTTGAAGCTTACCGCCTGGCCCGGGATGGTGAGCTTCCCCCATTCAACCCGCCGGGTTCGCGGTTCGGCGGAATCATCGCCTGCAACCGGGCTATCGACGCCGAGACGGCTGACGAGATAATCGCTCCGAAAAGTTATTACGAATGCATCATCGCTCCCGCGTTCTCGCCGGAAGCCGAAGAGATGTTCAAGACTCGCAAGATCTGGGGTGAAAACGTCCGGCTGATGGTAACCGGACCGCTTCCGACGTTTTCGACACTGCAGGAACAGGCGTCGGGACTTGCGGCGCTTGACTTCAAGCGAATCGTTGGCGGTCTGCTGGTGCAGGAACGGGATCTACGAGAGCAGCGAGCGAGCGATCTTCGCGTCGCCACGGAGCGGACGCCATCCGACGGTGAGATGTCCGATCTTCTCTTCGCCTGGAAAGTGGTTCGCCACGTGAAATCCAACGCGGTGATCCTGGCGAAGGGCGGTCAGTTGATCGGCTTGGGCGCCGGGCAGACCAACCGGGCGCGGTCCAGTGAACTCGCTGTGCAGATGGCCGGCCCCCGGTCCGACGGCGCCGTCTGCGCCAGCGACGCCTTCTTCCCGATGCCCGATGGCCCGGAGGCGCTCGCCCGGGCCGGCGTAAAGGCCATCATCCAGCCCGGCGGATCCAAGAAGGACGACGAAGCCATCGCCGTCTGCAACCGTTACGGGGTCGCGATGGTTTTTACCGGCGCCCGGCATTTCAGGCACTGAGCCCCGGCGTCCGGCGCCGCGCCGATGACCGGCTCGAACCCTGGAGTTGCACATCGCAGCCCTCGAAACTTTTCGACGATAAAGCCTCATACGCTCCCGATGGCCGCGGCCGAGTGAAGGCTGCCGCGTTCACCGCGCAAGGGAATGTCATCCGAATGGTCATCATTGGGTTCCGAGTCCGATACGTCCGGACATGCGGAGACTACTCTATAATAATGTCATCGGATGGCGCTGAGCCCATTTGGGCGGGCCGCGTGAGCGGAGGGACGATTGTGAACGACAGATTAATCGCGATACTCTTCGAGATCATCAAGTCTTTGAGACGGGTAAGTGGTCGTACGCGGCTGATGAAAATGGTGTATCTCGTAGATTTGATGACGGCACAGAAGACGGGCCACGCCGCGCTCGGGATAAAGTGGTCCGGCTACGTGAGCGGCCCCTTCTCTAATGAGGTGATCAACACGCTCGCCCACATGGATGGCCGGTACATCGAAGAGGAGTGGTACACCGACATCTATGGCGATCGCCACTACATCTATTCGATTCCGGAGGGAGGGCCGGCGCTGAACCCGCCACACCTTAATGATCCGCTCATTGAGCGAATTCTGAGTCAAGTCATAAAAAAATGGGGCGAACGACCGCTGGCCGAGCTTGTGGATTACGTCTATACGACAAAGCCATTTCAAAACTCTGGTTTAGGGATCGATATCAAGCTGGAGAGCGAAGTCGCCCGATGAGATCATCATATGTTCTCCTGGCCTGACTCCCCCGAATTCCACGAGATTACCAGGAGGCTATCGGAAGTCGGACTCCTGAAGCTCGAATCGGCAGATGGCGTGGTTATTCGGGAACCAACGGCTTTTCATGATCTGCTCTTCGCGGTGTTTAGCGCATGGGCGTTCCGATCACTGGGACGACAGGACTACCACGTCCGCTTCGTTATGGTGGATAAACGCCATACGGCGCTCGTGTACCGGCGCAACGAACATCCTTCGGTCTTTCCCGAGATAACGCGCGGCCCCCATTACAACGATAACTATCTCACCGTGAATACGCTGCGCGGTCTGAAAGGAAAGCTTCTCTATAACGCCGACATCTCTCCCCGTCGCGCCGAGCTTCCGTCCGATAAGCTGGAGGCATGCGCGACCCGGGAGAGCCTTCGCGATTATGTCATCGAGCAGACGCTCGCCGATCCGGACCTTTTCGGGTGGCTGTGGGGTGGCCAGTTGATACCCATCGGCGCCCCTGCAGCGTTGATAGAGGACCTGGTGGCGAACGAACAGGCGGATTTGAGGGGACTCACGCGGCTATTCGAGCAGATC
>DASRZA010000159.1:0-3890 GCA_035686845.1 Armatimonadota bacterium
GACGATGGCGAAAGAAGTCTGCTGGTCCTTCACCGCCGTGCCCGCAATTGTGCCAGCGGAGTTTATCCCGTAGGGAAAACAGTACTCCATGCCGGCGAGGTCATCCAATCCCTCCATCTTGCCGTTCCGGAAGAGAAACGCGCGAAGCGCTCCATCCGATAGGTACGACAGACCTGCGACCCAGCCCCGGTCATTGATAGCGCACCCGGAACTTATGCGTCCACCGAGAGTTCCCAGGTCGTGCATTTTGCCGTCGCTATAGAGGAAAGCGTGCGCCGTCGGCCGTACAGGGGCGGTTGGATGCTCCCGGGTTTCGCCGCCACTTTGAGGGAAAGCATGTCGTTGTCCCGTCGGCAGTTCCGCCGTCCCCACAATCTGGCCCCGCTGATTGATCTGGTAGGCTGCGCTCCCGACGCCACCGAGAGTCCCCAGATCGATCGTCTTACCCCTGTCGTACAAGAACGCGTGGTGGTTGACACGCGAGAGCCCGACAACCCGGGATTCATCATCGATTCCATAACCGTACCCCAGTACACCCGTATCCACCGCCTCACCACCGCGGATAATAACAACATGCGGCAGCCAGGAGCCGTTTGTCGCCGTGCCCACGACCTCGCCGCGATTGTTGAGAGATCGCCCCGGCGCGATGAGTCTCCCTGGCCCCAGTTTCGTGAACCTTCCGTTCTGCCAGAGGAACGTGGCAGCGCCAGCTACCGCGGTGATCCCACATGCCACCTGTCCCCGGTCATTGATAGAATGAGCGCTGACAGAGTCGAACCGGGCGCCCCCGTCGCCCAGATCAGTGACAGTGTACCGGACGGGCGGCGGGGGGCCATCGACGGGCAGGGGGCGCTGCCCGTCACCGAGGCGCGACACTGCCGGCAGAGCAAGCAGCAGCACACCGATTGCAATGAGCGCTCGGGTCGCCCGGTCGGCGTGAATCCCGGCATGTTCCGCTGCCAGGCGGTGCAGATGCTTCGTCGTTTTCAACATTCGCTCTCTATCCGTCAGGATCCGCGCTCTTCGAGATCGGATGCGCCGCTTATAGTACCAGTTTAGCCAGCCACACTCCCGCCGGTTTATGTTGAGAAAGTGTGTGGGTGGGGGAGTGAGTGTGTGGGAGGGTGAGTGTGTGGGGGAGTGAGTGTGTGGGAGGGTGAGTGTGTGGGAGGGTGGGAGGGTGAGTGCGTGGGGGAGTGAGTGGGTCGGACTTTGATGGTGAGAAACTGGGATGGTGAGATCAACGGATTCATGGGGGTAGCGCTGAAAGTCTGGACTCTATGGTAAGATAAGGAGGTGTTGCGCGGCGAGCCACTCAGCGAGAACCGGCTTGATCGAATCGCGCGAAAGTATGGATCCGACATGATGGAGCGTTAAGATGCGGATTGACTGCCACCCGGCAGCCTGCCCGGCGCCCCGGAACGCGGCGGCGGGCGGTCCCTACTCCGGCCCCGCTGGTGACTCCTGCCCGCGCGACACCGTCGCACGGCCCCGAGACCCGATGCCCAACACCTGACACCTGACACCTAACACCTGTCGTGGGGTACGCGGAAAGAATGGACCCGGAAGATCTGCCGGAGGAGGTAGACGCTCCGGAGATACGGGAGGCGGTGGAGCAACTCATGCAGCTAGCAAAGATAGACATCCAGAAAGAGATTTACGAGGGACGACTCAAGGCAAAGCGGGATGCGCTTGCACTGGCCGACGCCGTCGCCCAGGCCGAAAGTGATCGAGCGAAGGCCCTGGCCCGGGCGGAGGCATCTGAAGCCCGCGCGGAGGCATCTGAAGCCCGCGCGACAGCGGAAGCACACGCCCGCGCGGCAGCGGAAGCGACGGCGGCGGCGGAAGCGACGGCGGCAGCCCAAGCCCTGGCGAAGGGTATGGTGGTCGGGCGCATCGAGCTCTTGCAGAAAATCCTGGGGCAGCCCCTGACTCCAGCGGCGGATCTGAAGGCGATGACGCTGCAGTCGCTGCAGGATCTCGCCTGCCGGCTGGAACGGGATCTGCCCCGTTAGGGCGGCGGCCGCCGACTCTGGCCGCCATCCCTGGCTCTGGGTTGTGCGGTCGATGAGGCCGCGAGACGCGGATCAATGCCCTGTTCGGGACTCGAGACGGATCTGCTGACGCGTGTAATCGATGGTGACCTTGAAGCGGCGAAGGAAGTCCATGCCGAGAAGTCCATCGGTGCCGCTAACTTCCAGACTTATGAGGCCGTTCTCGGGCACGAAGGCGGCGACGAAATCGTGGAGGGTCTGTCCGGCCACGGTGAGCGCGCTTACCTGGCCGAGACGCAGAGTGAGCGCCGCGCCATCCATCCCAATGCTGGCGCCCTCGACGAGAACAACTTCGGGATCAGATGGCGCCAGGTGCGCAGGAAGTACGGTGATTCCCGATCCGGTATCGAGCACGAGGCGCAAGTTTTGATCACCGATCTGCGCATGAACGACCGGCACACTGTGGAGTATCTCGAGTGAGTCGCCATTCTCGAAGGGAGTCGAAGTAGCGGCTGGCTCCAGCTCAACCCGACCGGCCAACTGATCGACCGTCACCTGAAAGCGGGAGAGAAAATTGCAGCCGAGTATCCCATCCGACGCCGGTGTTCCTTCCGGACGATGCAGCAGACCCTCGGGCGGCGCCACAATGGCCGCGTCGAGGTCTGTAATTATCGCCTCGCCAATTCGTATTGAGCCCAGCCGGGTGAGATCAAACTTAACAGCCCCGGCGACTGCGGCGCCAGTCCACTCCCCGCCGGGCGCCAATTCCAGGGCGAGGGCCGTCTCCGGCCAGAGAGTGGTAACGTTGCAGCCGGTGTCGAGCACGAGGAGCGCCGGGCGCTCTTCATTCAATATCGCCTCCACTAAGAGGCCTCCAGGGCCGGCCAAAAGCGACGCCGAGGCGCGGCAGAGCCCCCGGTCGTCCAATGGCGCCGGGCGTAAAAAGATGGCGTCATCAATGGGGGTCTCGAGGTCGATCCGGTGGGCATGGAAGCTCCAGGAGAGATTATCGTCCGAGTAAAGTTCCGTGTGGAAGCTGCAGCAAAGGCCATCGACGAGGCGGTAATCCATCTCCCGGCTCACGCACGACTGCTCGCGACGGTGGATTGGATCCATTGAGGTATAGGCGAGCGCCAAGACCCGGTCCGTGTCCGGGTCGAAGTAGAAATCGGTCGGGGACCCTTCCGGCGGAGTCATCCGCACGCCGCGCGCCCGTCCAACGCCTGGGAGCGTTCGCACGGGCGCCGCGGAGAGCTTCCATCCCGGTTCGCCCGCGTGAGCCAACCTGTCAATGGCGTGTTCCGCCGATTGGAACTGGCTCGCCTTCTCGGCGTCGCTGAGAGAGGTCACCGAGCCGAGAAGCTGCTTCCAGGCAATGTCGCCGGAACAGATGGAGACTTCAAGAGGTCCGGCGATCATGGTGAACAGGTACCGCTTTCCCTTCTGCCGGACGATGAGCGTCATGGTGTTGGGCGTCGGCCCGAAGGTCTCAAGGACGCCCTCTGTGGTCGAGTTGGCGGCCAACCGCCGGAGCGCATCCCTCCCACCATGCGCACAAATCGCACGCTCTATGAGCGCGCGGACGGAGGACGAAGGACGAGGGACGGAGGACCGATCGGACGCCGGGCGCCGGGCGCGAGGCGCGGGGTTCGAAGATGAATGGGCCGGCGCCGGAAGCGAGATGTCCGGCGTTTTTGATGCATCTTTCATTCTCCCGGACCTCTCTCCCGGACCTCTCTCCCGGCCTCTCCCCTGCGAGGGGAGAGGGGCCTATGCTCCAGCGTTTCCGACTCATCCCTCATCCTTGACCGTCCCCGATCCCCCGTCGTCCGTTGATCATGCTCCATCCCTGTGTCCAAACATCTGACACACCCACACACTCTCACACCCACACAC
>DASRZA010000160.1:0-6491 GCA_035686845.1 Armatimonadota bacterium
TGCATCGTAGAGATGGCTAACGATCACGGCGTTCCCCAGCGTCTTCTTCACCTCCCGATCCAGCGCATCGTGCTGCATGGTTGTGATTTCGTTGTAGGGGTTCAGGATTCCTGTCAGCCGGTTCTGTTGATCCTGGGTATAGGTGGTCAGCCCTCCGTCAGAATCGAGCGGCACGCTCCGGTTGCCCGCCGGGTCCAGGGTATACGTGAGCGCCTTGCCCGCGCCATTCACCACGCCGATCTGACGGACGGCACAGTCCCAAAGATAGGTCGTCACGCCGGTCACGTCCTGCATGGTCGTTTGCTCGCCGGCCGGGTCAAAGGTCAACGTCGCTCTCGTGCCGTCGATATACTCCTGCCCGGTCGTACGGCCAGGCGCATTGCTGCGCGCCCAAAACTACGCGCCGGGCACCGGACTGCTGAACCATCGCCCTTTCAGAACTCGGGCTTGGGACTCAAACCGGACACTTCGGCGCTGGATGCCGAAGTGCCCCCACACGCTGGGATGCCGAAATCCCAACGCTCACGGATTCTCTCGCGAGTATAGCCCGGCCGCCACCTAACGTCAAGCGCCCGGCCGCTGAACAGGCACGATTATCTCGCTCGCCCCATACAATCTTACGACAAGCCGGCGCTCGCGACGATGCCCACGGGAGCATACACGGCGGGTACTTGCACTCCCCCGGCCCGCCAACGCGCCCCGCGCCATCTCCTCCGTCATCCGTCCTTCGTCCTCCGTCCGCGACTAAATTTCACTTAAAGAACTTTCCCCACCTCACGAAACCCCCGCTCCCGCCGCTTACAATAAGGGAGCTCCATCCTCCGCGTCACTTTTCGATCCCAACAGACCGGTCCAGGCCTTTCTTTGTCACTGACACACTGTCTCTCTTTCTCACTCACTTTCTTTTTCGCTTTTCTCCGTGCGCTCCGCGCCTCTTCTGAAAATAGGGCCGCCGTACACCGCCAAAGAGCGTCGCGGCCCGGTCGCGGCCCGATCATTTTCATTCGTCGTGTTGCGCCGAAGGCTCATGATAACTCTGTGGTGAAATGAGCGTCCGCACTGAATCGGATTTCCGTCTCAAACCGTCTCATTTGAGCACAGCAGACCCTTTCAAAATCGAGGAATCTCACTCATGACAAGCACGTCCAACAGCAGCAGCCATCCCAAAAAGAAGCCAATTGATGCGCCACTGTCTCATTCTCCCACCCGCGGGCTCTGCGGCCCGCGTCCGTGAGGACGCTTAGCCGAAGGCTCAGCCGCCGGTGCTTTTATATCACCGGCAGCCGTGGTCCTGAAATGTTCCCCCGTTACCGGAGATGGGGTGCAATCGCGGAGGCAAGGGGGCCGACGCTGTCGCCATCATACGACCGGCCGGCCCGCTCGGTGGCGCAGGCGTCCCCGCCTGTGAGCAACCAGCCTGGCGGACTGCTCCCCCGTTATCGGGGGCCGGGGGGCGCCGCAATGCTCCCCCGTTATCGGGGGCCGGGGGCCAATAGCTCCCCCGTTATCGGGGGCCGGGGGGCTCCGCAATGCTCCCTCGTTACCTGGGGCCGGAGGCCAATAACTCCCCCGTTATCGGGGGCCGGGGGCATCACAATGCTCCCCCATTATCGGGGGCCGGGGGCCAATAGCTCCCCCGTTATCGGGGGCGGGGGGCTCCGACCATTATCCTATTAAGAGGAACTGTGGATTTTCAGACCGGCCCGGCCGCCGGCGAGGAGAGGAGAAAGCTTGAATCTGTTGATCGTCGCCCATACGCCGCACGGTCGCCGTGACGGTCGTTATGTTGGTTGGGGCCCCACGATTGTGGAGTATGACCACCTGGCGCAGTTGTTCGATCACGTCCGGATTATCGCCTTTCTGCAT
The DNA here is from genome assembly GCA_035686845.1 of Armatimonadota bacterium. Lineage (GTDB taxonomy): Bacteria > Armatimonadota > DASRZA01 > DASRZA01 > DASRZA01 > DASRZA01. The sequence continues at coordinate 1,867 of DASRZA010000160.1, forward strand.
CCCGGCCCGGCTCCGGCGAGTTACCTGCCCTACTCCGCGCCCAATGTCACGCTCATTCCAGTGCCGCCCGCCGGTGGCGACAGCCTGCGCGAGAAGCTGGACATTATTCGGATGTTCCCCCTCTATGCTCGCACAATCCTGGCTGAGCTTCGCACGGCCGATGTCGCTCATATCCGGTGCCCGGCGAATATCAGCTTCCTGGCGCTCGCGATTCTCGCGGTGGTTAAAAAGCCCGCGCGGCGATGGGCCAAGTACGCCGGAAATTGGAAACCGGAGGCGGCGGACCGGTGGTCGTACCGGGCGCAGCGCTGGATGTTGAGCCGCGGATGGCTTCGCGGCGTGGTCACCATCAACGGCCGGTGGCCGGCCCAGCCCTCCTACGTCCATTCCTTTTATAATCCGTGCCTGACAGCGGCGGAGCTCGTCGCCGCCCGCGTACTGACCCGGGATAAAGAGTTAACCATGCCTCCGCGCCTGCTGTTCGTCGGCGCGCTCAACGCGGCGAAGGGCGTGGATCGAGCGCTGCGGGTGATGGCGGACCTTCATGCAAGAGGACTCCCCGCCCGGCTGGAGCTGGTGGGTGATGGCCCGGATCGACCGGCGTATGAGAAAATGGCCCGGGAGATAGGATTGGGTGAGGCGATTACTTTCCACGGCTGGCTGCCGCACGAAGCTCTCGGTCCTATTTATGCCGGTTCACATTTTATGCTCTTTCCGAGCAGCAGCGAAGGCTGGCCGAAAGTCCTGAGTGAAGGGATGGCCTACGGCGCCGTGCCGGTCGCCAGCCGGGTCGGCAGCATCCCGCAATACCTGGAAGAGTTCGGCGCCGGCAGAACCTTCCCGCCGGATGACACGGCCGCCTTCGCCAACGCGATCCGCTCCTACTGCGACCGTCCCTCGTCATGGGCCGAAGAATCTGAGAAAGGCAAAGCCGCCACCCATCTCTTCAGTTATAGTTATTATCTCGAACAGGTCGCGCGGCTGCTCCGGGAAGCGTAACGGACGAAGGACGAAGGACGGGGGACGAAGGACAGCCGCGGGGCGTGGGGCGCGAGCCTGCGGGCCCGGTTGCAACCGGGCTCTACGGACGCGAAACAGTCCCCGCGTACCGATTCGAGGGTTAGAGGCCATGCTCCCAGCGACTCACGGTTGCCCGATCTCACCACCCCATTCTCCCATCTCCCCCGTGCTCCCCGTGGTTTATTGCTTTTGGTTTTTCTCTGCGGCTCTCCGCGGAACCCTGCGTCTCCGCGGTGGGTTTTCCTTCGTCCTTCGTCCTCCGTCCTTCGTCCTCCGTCCGCTCCCTATCCCGCCACGATCTCCTGCGGCGCGGAGACGGTAACGGCTTCGGGATTATAGTACGGATAGGCGCGGCTCAGCGGTGTTCTGGCCTTGATCGGGAAGCGGGCTTTCAACTGGTACGTGAGCGTCACCGTCTGGTCCGGCGCGAGCCGCTGCATGTAGACGATGATCTGACGGGCGGCGATGGTATACTTGCTGATCGTTTTGGCTGCAACCGCCTGGTCCAGCCGGTCCGGCAGTACGGTGAAACCGGGCGGAACGCCAAGATCGATGAGCGGCATCTCGACGACGCGCCGGGTGTTGTTCTTGATGGTCACTGTAACTGTCGCAGTTTCATCATGCGCGAGCGTGGTCTTATCGTAGGCGACGCTCAGCGTTAGAGGGCCCGCGCCCTCAGGAGTGACCGGTTCAACCTTGCTCCAGGGCAGATAGTAGCTCCCCACGACCTGGTAGAGGAGGGATCCGTCTCCCACGTACTGCAGCGTGATGTCGTTCCGGCCGGGTCGGAGCTCGTTGCCCAGATTCACCTGGCGCATCACGTCACTATTGTCGGGAGTGATCGCAAAGGTAGCGGCTTTCTGTCCATTCGCCATCACCGTGACTGTGCCTTTTCCACCGCCGGACCCGCCCCCGCTGGCGGCCAATAGCGCCTTCATCGACCAGACGGTTCCCTGCGTGGATTCCCAGGTCCCGAAGCTGTCCCTGCTCTTAACCAGGTAGGTCAGGACTTTATTGGTGAACGTGCTGTTGCGTCCCCATTTCACCAGACCGTAGGCTGCCAGCCCGGTCGTCTCGAGGTCAGCGCCGCGTCCCACTCCACCCGTAAATGTCTCTGTATCGCTCTTCCAGTAGGCCGTCTTGTCATTCGTCTTCGCCATTCCAATAAGATCGTTGGCGATCTGCGCCGTGTCGGCGCCATTCCTGTCGACCGCTGCCAGCAGGTTAAGGATCACCGCCAGGGTGTACGCGTCGTGGGCCTCGTTACGATGCGCCCTCACATATTGGAGCGCGAGGCCGAGCTGCGGCCCTTGATAACCGCTTTCCGCGAGCGCCCACGCGACGTAGGCGGTCGTTCGAAGCGCGCCCGTCTGCCGGTTGATAATCCCCTCGGCGATTCCATGGCCCGTCTCCTCCCAGGATCCGTCCGGCTTCTGAAGGTTGGCGAGCCAGGCCTGCGTCCGGTGGATCAGCGCCGGGTCAACGTCGTGAACCTTCGCCATGTCGCTGAACTCTAACAGCCCATAGGCCGTGAGAATCTGATTCGCCGGCTCATCGCCAAACCAGGAGAACCCGCCGTTCTTGCATTCGAACGTCACCAGCCGCTGGTAACCGATATTGATGTACTGTTCCGCCTTGAGCTGCAGTTCCGGATTGATCCGCTTGTTCGCCTTCAGGTAGCTCAGGACAAGAACATCGGGATAGGTGCTCGAGCTGGTCTGCTCAAAGCAGCCGCTCGGCATTCTCAAGATGCCATCCAGCCCTTCCACGACCTGGCTGAACGCCCCGGGGTAAAGCTTCACCCAGATATTGCTCGCGCCTTTCACCGCGTCGGCTGGAAAAGTAACCGATGCCTCCGCCTTGCCGTCCAGCGTGTCGTTGATCACCGTCCGGAGCTCTTTGCCGTCGGGCAGGACCTGAATAGTGCGCCGGATGGCGTCCGAGAGCCGGGCGCCGCGAGCCGTTACCAGAATCGGGAACCGGCCAATGGAGTTGACGGTAATCGGGTAGTAGACCACCTTCACTTCGTTGGCGCCCATCGGAATGGTCTGAACCGACGGACCACGAAGTGTAAACCACGCTCCCTGTTCCATCGAAAGCGTTACCTTTTGCGCCTCGGGCAGATAATTGTAGACGGCCACGGGAATATCCACCCGGTCGTGCTGCGTGAGCGCCACCGGAAGATCGATATCCACGAAGAAATCCTGAAAGACCTTGATCGGCGCGTCCGCGCTGCCAAGCTGTCCCTGCGCGCTGTTCGCCATCATGGTCAACCGCCAGGTCGTGATCGAATCGGCCATCGGGATATGGAGCTGGGCGCGGCCGTGATCGTCAGTCAGCAGTGAGGGGTTCCAATACATGGTTTCGGGAAAGAATTCGCGGACGCGGACCGGCGCTTCGCCCCCACCCTGGCGCTCCGCGTTCCCCTCGTACGCTGCGTAGCGCGGCGCGAGAACGGCCTGGGCGGCGCCGGTTTCGGCCGGCAGAGCTCCTAACAGAGGCACTCTACCGGCAGCTGCTCTATCCATCATCAGGCCGCCGGCGCCACCCCCGCCGCCTGGAAAACCGCCGCCGCCAAACCCACCAGCAACTCCGGGTCGGAAGCGAATGCCGCCCGGGCCGCCGAACCACGCAAAGCCGGCGATATCCTTGAGGTCATCTACCGTGTCCCACCGTCCATCCGGGCCGGCGCTGCTGAGCAGGAAATAGATGGAATAATCTTTGGCCCCGTGGAGTTCGACCCGGTACGGATGATTCCATGGGTCCAGGACATCCGACTCTTTGAGATAGCCGCGCTGAATCAGCGTCTCAAGACCTTGCGCCGCGGTGAGAGGCGCGCCCGTGTCGTTCCGGTATCGCTGCGCTGCGTCGGCGATCTTGTTGCGAGCCGCAGTCATCTCTTTGATGGCCTCGCCCCGAACCTTCTCCCAACGCTGCTGATAGCTGTTCACATTCAGGCTGAAGTCTCCGGCGGCCGGCGCCTCGGCGAAAATCATGGCCGCGGCCCGCTGTCGATCGGAGTCCGCGCTGGCGGACCCGCGCTTTACGATTGGGTGAAGCAGCTCTGCAGGTCCAAGCCCATGGATCTCGTACTTCGGCGTCATCAACTCCTTTTCGAGCGTAAAATAGACCTGCGCCAATCCCGGTTTCAGCTCAGAGAGCGCAAAAACGCTCTCGTCTACGATGGCGAGCCCGAGCGCGGCAGCCACCGGATGATGCTGTTGATCCTGCACTGTAAACTGCAGCACGGCGTCCCCGCCCGGACGGTACTCCTTGCTGTCGGCCGTGACGCTTACGTTCAGATCGTCCGCCGGAGAGACGACCACCACCCGGCTGTCTCGGATGATGTCCTCGTTGGGCAGAATCGTATAGGCGTGCAGCTCCAGCGTGCCCGCCATGTCATTCGTGAGCGGGAGGCGAAGACGCGCTTCGCCCCGGCGCATCGGCGCCGCAAGCGTCAGTATCGTCTGCTGATTGCGTGTGACATCCAGATAAAGTGTTCCACTCTTAACGGAGGAGAGAGCGAAGAGATTCAGGCTCTCCCCTACCCTCGCCAGCGATTTGTCCGATCGCAGGATGATCCCTTCCTGCCCGGGCGCCGCCGA
>DASRZA010000161.1:0-15899 GCA_035686845.1 Armatimonadota bacterium
CCGCGCCCATCCCCGAGATCTTAATAAAATCGCGGCGGCTAAGATCTTTTCCCGGCCCGCCGCATCCACCCGAACAACCGCAGTCTCTTGCCAAAACACAACTCCCAATTCAAAAGAGGGCCCGTGGTACGAGGTGCGGGGCCCGGGAAAGTTCTGGGTACCTCGCGCCTCGCCCCTGTCCTTCGTCAGTCCGTCTTCAACACCGTATCGTTTCCCTGATCTTTGAGGTGAAAATAGGCCTTTAAGATAGCGCGAGCCACGGGGCCGGCTGTCGTGCCTCCGTGGCCGCCATGTTCTACCATGGCGCAAATCGCTATGCGCGGATGGTCGTAGGGCGCGAAGCAGACAAACCAGGCGTGGGTTTTCGGATCGGGGAGGGATTGTGCGCTTCCCGTTTTTCCGCCCACCTGCATATCATGAAACCGGACAATGCCGGCAGTTCCACCCGGCTCGACAGCCGCGAGCATGCCCTTGCGCACCATCGCCAGCGTCGCGGGCGCCACAGGAACCGTCGCATTCACGCGAGGCGCTATCTTCTTCAGCACCCGGCCATCGGGGCTGCGGATTTCCTGAACCAGGTGAGGCCACGGACAGTGACCGCCGTTCGCCACCGCCGCCGTGACCACCGCCATCTGAAGCGGAGTCGTAAGTATGAATCCCTGTCCGATCGCCATGTTACACGAATCGCCAAACCACCATTTCCCATGTTTGAATCGGCGCTGCTTCCATGCCGGCGAGGGAATAAACCCATGCGCCTCAGACGGCAGGTCGATACCGGTCCGCTTACCGAGCCCGAAGTCTCTAGCGATGCTGGCAAGTTGCGCGGCGGTAAGTCGTTTCATCAGATCATAGAAATAAGTATCGCAGGACTGGGCCATCGCCCGCATGTAATTGACCGCTCCATGCACCGCCCAGCATTTTTTCCAGGCATGACGGCCAATTCTCATCCCGCCATCGCACTGGACATAATACGATGGATTGATCTTCCCATTGGCGAATCCCGCGGTCGAAGTCACTAACTTGAACGTGGATCCGGGCGGATAAGAGTTGGCAATGGCTCGATCCTGCATCGGTCCTTTGGGATCGAGCAGGAAGGCGGCGCGTTGTTTATGCGCCTCGGGAGTATCATCCACAAATGCGTTGGGGTTATACCCGGGACGGCTCACCAGCACAAGCACGCCGCCGGTCTGAACATCGAGGGCCACCACTGACCCGCTCATGCCGGTCGGGAACGCCGTCTGCGCGGCCTGCTCGAGGCGAGCGTCTAGGGTAAGGATCAGCGAATCACCGGGGACCGGGGGAATTCGCGCCAGATCCTTGTTAGAAACAGGGGCGCCACGAGCGTTCACCTCAATGACGCGTTCGCCATCTACGCCCCGAAGCTCCTTCTCATAGTAGCGCTCCAGCCCCTGCTTGCCGATCTGATCGGCGCCATCGTAATTCTGGCCCTGCACCCGCTTCAGATCAGCGGCCGAAATGTCGCCCAGATAGCCCAGAACGTGCGCGGCGACGGCGCCCATGGGATACGCTCGCTCGGGGACCGGCTCCACGTCGAATCCGGGAAGATCGTCCGCATCCTCGAGCAGTTGGGTGATAGCGGCGGGACCGACGTCGCTTTTCAGCTTTATGGAATTGAACCCGGACTGCCGGCTTCGATTCAAAATCTCCTCGATCTCACTCACGGGCATATTCAGAATACTCGCCGCGCGAGTAAAGACGCGGGCGCGGTCCGCGGCGGTGAGCCGACGCAGTTCAACCGGCGCCACCACCACCATGTACTGCGGCCGCGTGGTCGCCATCAACCTTCCGGCGCGGTCGTAAATGGACCCGCGCGGCGCCGGCAGAGGAATCTTGCGTGTGCGCATACCGGTCGAGAGTTGATCATACATGCTGCCGCAGGCTATCTGGAGCCACCAGAGGCGCGCGATCAGGAGAAGCAGCGCACAAAGCGCCGCGCCCATCAGAAAAGCCAGCCTGCGCTGAGGGCGTTGAGGGTCAGACCGATGCAATTCCCACGACATAACGATCCAATTCTATCCCGGCAGCTTCTGCGTATCCCCGAGCGCGGTTGGCGTCGTGTCCGGAGAGGCAGCCTGCTGCGCAGCGCCGCCGCTGGCGGAAGTGGCGGGAAGTCCGGGCCGAGAAGAATCTTTCCCGGCGCCGTTTGCGCTCTTAGACGCCGGAGGCTGGATCGCCTGCTGCGCCAGAGCCTGCGCCGCCTGGTCCAACGCATTTTCCCGGTGATACTTCTGAACCAGCGGCACCGCAACCTTCATGTACTGATCCCACGCGCTGGCGCAGACGCTTCCGCCAAACACATCCAGCATATGGTTGAGATACCGATCATTCCCAGCCCACACCGCGGTCGTCAGCTCGGGAGTAAACCCAATCCACCAGGCGTCCCGGTCATCCTGTGTGGTGCCCGTTTTGCCCCAGACCTGTGGAAAGATATTCGCCTTGGTCCCGGTGCCGTATTGCACGACGCTGTGAAGCATGTCGTTCATTTCAGCGGCGATATCAGCGGGCACCACACGATGTCCAACGGGAGGTCCGGCATCGTACAGGGTGGCCCCATTATGATCCACGACGTGGAGAATCGATTTCGGCGGATGCATCACGCCGCCCGTCGCTGTGGTCGCGTACCCCACACACATTTCCAGCGGCGCGATAGCGCTGGCGCCGATCGCCGTGGGAAGATAGGCGCTGAGCGGCCTGTTATCGCAGTATGGATCGCTGTGAACGCCCATCTTCAACGCCAGCGCGATGATTTTTCGAATGCCAACCTGGTTCGCTACTTTAACAGCGACCGTATTCTCCGAGTACGCGAGCGCATCTCGAAAAGTGACCCAACCGCGATACTTGCCGTCGTAATTGACCGGCGACCACCACTTCCCCCGGCCCGCGTAATAGCTTGCCGGGTGATCGTCCATGCCATCTTCGGGAGTCTCTCCCGTCTCGAGCAAGGCGGTATAATCGAAAAGCTTGAACGACGATCCAGGCTGTCGGGGATGAATGGCCCGGTTGTACTGGTTGCGCTCGTACGGCCCCACTCCGCCAACCATGGCCTTCACGTAACCCGTATGCTGGTCTATTGAAACCAGCGCCATCTGATGGATGTTCTTGTGGGCCTCACGCGCCTGCTGCACCACGTCATTCACGGCCTTTTCCGCCGCCGCCTGCATCTTATAGTTGAGCGTGGTATAAACCGTGAGTCCGCCCCGATGCACCATGTCATCGCCGTAACGCTGGGTAAGCTGCCTGAGGATATAGTCAACAAAATAGGGCGCTTTCCAATGACTGAACGCAGTCTGCATGCGGTGAAAATGCGGCTTTTCGTTCCGGGCTTCCTCTTCCTGCGCCGGTGTGACATACCCCAACTGCAGCATCCTCGCGAGCACGATATTCCGCCGTCGAATAGCGAGATCCGGATGTCTGTACGGATCGTCCTGCGTAGGACGCTGCGGCAGCCCGGCGATGAGCGCCGCCTCCGCCAGGTCGAGACCCCCAACTTTCTTGCCGAAATAGGTCTCGGCCGCAGCCTGCACTCCGTACGCCTGGCTGCCGTAGAATATCTGGTTGAGGTAGAGCTCTAGAATCTCATCCTTGGAATAGTGACGCTCCAACTGCATCGCCAGAATCGCTTCGTCGATCTTACGGGCGATACTCTTCTGCCGGCCGGTATAGCTGTGCCCGGAGGAGTTTTCGAGGTTGCGAGCCAGCTCCTGCGTAATCGTGCTGCCGCCTTGCGTGAACGACCGTTTGGAGATGTCGGCCCAGAGCGCCCGCATGGTGCCCCGAAAGCTCATCGCGGCGTGCGAGTAGAAGCTGCTGTCTTCAATCGCTATCGTTGCGTTCTTGAGATTCTGCGGAACCGCCGAGATCGGCACGGACTCCCGGTTCTCGGCCGTAGAGATGACGGCGAGGACCACGTTATCGTACGAAAGAATCCGTGTCGGCTCGCTCGGGGCGTAGTTCTCAATCGTCTTCTCGCTGGGAATCTCCGAAGCGATATTCTTAAAAGTGAAGACCGCGGCGGTCGCTAAGAAGCAGAGAACGAAGACGAACGCAATCTTGATCAACGTCCAGATGAAACCCAGGGGCGAGAGTCGCTCACGCCGGTTCCGCATATATGAATTCCTCTCGCGGAGGCGCAGCTTCCTCCGACTCCCGAGTATTATATCACGATATCACGCGTGCGCCAGGCTGGTCTTTCGGCTGTTGGCGCCGGAAAACCCCGGTAACACCACGTGTCTCGGTAACGGTGTAAATATGGTCGGCGGACAGGTCCCGAATCTGATCGTGGGCGCCGCTCGGCCACCGGATGGTGACAGCGTCAACCTTCGTGGCGGCGCCGAGACCGAAGTAGACCCGCGAATCACTGTGAGATTCGAAGCTCGAACTGCCGCGGCATTCGCTGAAATAATGGCGCTTGCCGCACGTTACGTTCACCTTTGCGCCGTATCCGTCCCGGTTACTCTTCGTCCCGATGAGCTTGAACGAAATCCAATTCCCCGCGTTCCGGACTTCGTTATGAAAAAGCTGGGCCGGCCCGTTCTGATTATTCACCAGAATATCCAGTCGTCCGTCGTTGTCGTAGTCTCCCACGGCGAGGCCGCGGGAAACCACCGGCGTATTGAGATCACCGAGGTCACGCGTAACCAGGCTAAACTCGCCGTTTCCATCGTTGTGGTAGAGCTGTTTCGGCTCTGGATAGGTAGTCCCATTATAGGTCTCGGGCGCGTGAATCTCCACGTGACCGTTAGCGTTTATAATGTCTTTCCAGCCATCCGCGTTGTAATCGATGAAGTCAGCGCCGAACGTGAGGTATTTCATGTGCGGCTGCGCGACGCCTGCGGCGTTACTCACATCCACAAATTGCCCGCCGCCCACGTTGTGAAAGAGGGTATTTGGCTGGCCGGAAAAGTTGGCGACGAAGAGGCTTTCCCGCCCGGAATTGTCGTAATCGCCCACGCCAAGTCCCATGCCGGCAATCTCGGCGCCGCTGCTGTCGTAGGCGCAACCAGCCTGCAGCGCCCGGTTGCTGAACTTGCCGTGCCCATCGTTATGCCAGAGGATGGCCGGAGTCAGGTCGTTACAAACGTAGATGTCCTCCCGGCCATCCCCATCGTAATCGAGCCAGGCGACTCCAAGTCCCCGGCCCTTGGCAGACGTAATGCCGCTGCTCTTCGTAACGTCGGTGAACGTCCCGTTTCCATTGTTATGATAAAGCCGGTCCACGTCGGGATCCAGCGTATAAGGTGAGCAGTAGTCCGATTCACCTCGAGCATTGGAACAGACCCTGTTTCGGGCAACGGTCCAGGGCGAATAGTGGCAGACGTACAGATCGAGATGGCCATCGTTGTCGTAGTCGCCGAATGCCGCGCTCGTCGCGTAACGCGGACCCTGGTCGGTATCACCCACGCCCGCTCGGGACGTTACGTCTTCAAAGCGCCCGGTTCCATGCAGGTTGCGCAGCAGATGATTGCCGCCGTAAGCCGTGATATAGAGATCATCGTACCCATCGTTGTCGTAATCACCAACAGCGACACCCTGGCAGTATCCGAGGTCGCGATCCAACCCTGAACCGGCCGTGACATCGGTAAAGGTCCCGTTCCCGTTGTTATGATAGAGCCGGCACCAGTTGGATGGTGAGTTGGCCGGAGTCCGTGGGAACCGCCCGGATTGGATGAGCAAAATGTCCGGGTAGCCGTCGTTATCGTAATCGAAGAAGGCGCAGCCACCGGGCGTGGATTCGATATAGTAGAATTTGCCGGTCGCGCCGTTCGATTCGGTGAAGTGAACGCCAGCGGCCGCGGCCACGTCCTTGAAGATTGGATGAACCGCATCCGTCGCTCGGATCGGCGCCGCTGGCATTGTATGGTTGTGGCAGCCGGTCAGCAGCAGAGTGGTGAAGACTACCGATAGGAGAGACCTTGATCTTGTCAAAACGAGTCCATTATTGCAGATGACTCAAATATCGCAGAGGATTCAATTGAATTCCGTGCTGCTGTTCGGGGCGCGTTCAAGCCGGGTTATGGCTCGCGGTGAATCCGGCTATCGCCTTCACGACCGAGCTTAGCGGCCGGGCGGCATCAGGGCGCGCGGCCCCTTCTGCACGCGCTCTTTGCCCGATGCGGTTTCGCGATAGACTACCGACTCTCTCATGACCCCCAGTGTCGCATTCTGGTTCTCTGTAGGCGGCCGCGTCTCAAAAAAACCGATGATAACAATAATCGCCAGCACAGCCACAAAGATCCCGATGATCGCCCTGGTTGACAGCTCACGCTTCATCATGTTTTACCTCCCCGCACGCTGCGGACCTCGCGGACGCGGTCTATGTAGGCGCCCAATCCATCCGGGGTTAGTAGCCGCAGAGCGGCTGCTGCGATGCGCTGTAATTGCAGTTGGGCGCCGCGGGATCATTGACTTCGGTGATGGATGGTTCGATCGGCTCAATCTGCCAGTTGTTCGTCTGAATCGGAAACAGCGTCGAGACGACGTCCTTATCCGCAGAATGACCGTCAAAAAAGACGAAATTCGACTTTCCGCCGGACACCCCGATCGGCGTCGGGTACCTCACGTGCTGGTAGAATCCCTGCGGATCGCAGGTGAGCGAGCTAAAAGCCCACGACGGGCTTATGTCCACCGTCCCATACACCGTTTCGCCAATCATGATCGTGTCCGCCGGATGATCCAGCATCGGGATACTGACAGTGAGACGACCGGTTGGATGCGCCGACTTCCCGCTTTTCTCCAATATCGGATTCCAGGTCGATGCGCAGCTATTGAAGCCGTACGAAGCCGGCAAAACACCGTTTTCATCGGTCGAATAGCGACTCGGATTGGTGGGGCATCGAAACGTGCTCACCCCTTTGAGATAGATCAAAATCGAATCTTTCCAACTTGAGGTTTCCCGCTGCGCCTCGATCGGCGGGAAATGTTCGTCGTAATCTTGCGTGTAACTCGTCAGGGCTCGCGACATCTCCATCTCGTTGGCCATGCAGGTTGCCTGGTGGGCGCGATCCAGCGCCCTCGTGAACGCTGGCATCAGAATCGACGCCAGAATACCAATGACGATGATAGTGACCATCACTTCAAACCACGTGAAGCCGGAGTTATGGGGCCGTGACCGTCTCATCATGACAACCTCCCGCGACCAAAGGAGGATTACTTCTTCTTCAAATAATCCACCACCTCGGTATAGAGACCCGACCGGTTGCTGTATTGCGCGTAGTTCTCCGCGGTCTGCAGCCATTCGCCGGTGGAAGGCTTCACTTTTTTGAGAGCCTCGATAAAATCCATCGTCGTGATCTTCCGGATAGCGCCTGTTCGTAGAGCGTCGGAGAGGCCGCGTTCCGCGGCAGCTTCGCAGACAGCCATTATATCGGCGCCCGAGAATCTGTCCATTTTAGCGGCGATTCGCTCGTAATCGATCGACTCAACCGGCTTGTTCCGGGTATGGAGCTTCAGGATCTCGATCCGGGCCGCCTGATCAGGAGGCGCCACGAAAACGACGCGGTCGAAACGGCCGGGACGCCGGAACGCAGGGTCGAGGTCCCAGGGGCTATTGGTGGCGCCGATGACCAGAAGCTGCTCATTGCGAGTATTGACGCCATCCATTTCCGCCAGAAACTGGTTCACAAGCGTTCGCCCGGCGCTGAAATGCTTGATATTGGTGCGGGCGTGCCCGAGGGCGTCCACTTCATCAAAGAAGAGCACGGTTGGGCCGGACCGGCGCGCGTTTTCAAACAACTCGTGGAGTTTTCGCTCGCTCTCGCCGTACCACATGTCCATGATGTCGCTCATTCCCACGGCGATGAACCCCGCCTTAATCTCGCCGGCGGTGGCGCGGGCGATATAGGTTTTGCCGCATCCGGGCGGGCCGTAGAGCAGGATGCCCCCACCGATATTTCTACCGTACGCCTGGTAGATTTCGGGACTCTGGAACGGATAGATGATCTGCAGGCGGAGCGTTTCTTTGAGGGTGTCCATGCCGCCCACGTCTTTGAACGAGAGCGATGGCTTTTCCTGAAAACCAATCGGCGCCTCAAGCCGGTCCTCGGCTAACATACGCATCGGTCCATCCGGCGCTGATTCATCATAGAGAGCGGCGGCCAGCTCCCGGTCCGCCGCCGCGGAATCCCGCCGGATGCCATTGCGGTAATGCTCCCGCGCGTCGTCCGGCTGGTTGAGCGCCAGGAGCGCGCGAGCCAGCTCCACGTGGAGCCGGGCGGCCTGCGGCTGTTCCGGATCCATCCCGAGTCCGCGGTTCAAGACGCGCACCGCCTCCGTGGGGTCGCCCTGGCTCAGCAAGGCTCTACCAAGACCCAGGCAGGCTTCCAGGCTGCCGGGCTCCAGCGAGAGCGCCTCCCGGTAGTGATCCAGCGCCCGTGCCCAGTATCCCTTTTGGGCCAGAAGATCAGCCAGATAGAGGCGCAGCGGAACATTCTGCGGCGTCGCTCGCAGCGCATCTTCGAGCGGACCGGTCGGGTCGCTCATCAAACAATCCCCTTTCGCATTAACCAGACAAACAATCTTTGACCTCGCAGCAGAAAAAGCAAGACCAGCACCAGAACGAGTGTCACGGCGCTGCCGATCAATTCACCTGCGCTCCCGCCAATGAGCCAGCTCGTCAGCTCACCCGCAACCCATGCCACCAACATGCAGCAGAGAAGCGCGAACTCCCGCCACCGGCTCGGTAGATGAAGGAGCGCAGCGCTGAACTTCCAGGCGAGTGCGAAGAGTGGATGCCGCGCCTGCAAACTCCGGATGGCGTTATCCTGGGCCACCTTCATTCCGGGCAGAATACGGAGCGCCTCGGCGAATTCACGATGCGCGCCTTCGGCGTCTCCGTGCGCCATGTGCCAGACACCCAGGTTGTTATGGCCGTGCGCCGATTCAGGTTCCAGTCGCAATCCCTCGAGGCAGTGAACACGCGCCGACTCCCAGTGCCCGAGCTGCATTTCGGCCCACGACAGCATTTCGAAAGCATGCGCCATGCCCGGGTCCAGCCGAACCGCCTCCCGCGCCTCTTCGATGGCGCGCTCATAATCACCGCGCACGCAGAGCAGACGCGCGTAATTGGAGTGATAGTGCGCCCAGTAAGGCGCGCGTTGAATCGCCTGGATGAACGCAGCCTCCGCTTCCTGATAGCGATTGAGATCCTGCGAAATCAGGGCGAGACTATGAAAATTATCGGGATCTTCCGGATCCAGCTCTAACGCCCGCCGTACCGCCGGCATGGCGTCGCGCGGACGCCTCATCTGGAGCAGACAGCCCGAGTAGAGTCGGTATACGGTCGCGTCGCGGCTGTTGCATGCCATCGCACGCTCCAGTTCCTCCAGAGCAGCCGAATACTTCCTCATCTCCATAAGCCGCTGAGCATTTGACAAATGACGCCAGAGAGCGTCGCCTTCACCGTGCATTATAGGTTAATCTTCCTCCTGATGTTCTCTCTTTGATGCTTCATTCGCCCACCAGCGCAGGAATTCCTGTCCATTCGCTTCACGCAGCCGGAAGACTTTTGCCCGGATCGTACGATACCCGAAATGCGAGCAGAACCGTCGCGGCCGGCGCGGGGTCAAAATACAAAGAGTTCATTTAAGGGTAATCTAGCAGAGGATACGTCTAATTGATAAGACTAGCCGGTTCCCCCCTATCGGCGTTAGGGGGCTATAGTTCCCCCGTTATCGGGGGTCAGGGGGCCAACATTCCCCCGTTATCGGTGTCCAGGGGGCCATAGTTCCCCCGTTATCGGGGGTCAGGGGGTTATAATTCCCCCGCTATCGGGGGTCAGGTGGCCATAGTTCCCCCGTTATCGGGGGTCAGGGGGCTAACATTAATCTCGGTTATCCTGGAAAGAAGTTCTTGCGTGTCGTTGAACTCGCGGTTAGCATGTTAAGACGCCGGCAGGAAAAAGGGAGAGTCTATGATGGAACTTGAGAAGGCAGACCAGAGCCGCGCTCTGGTAAAGCATTCGGGTAAGCAGGATAAGATCGCGGTGGGACTGGGAGGAATTGGCCTGTTGACGTTCGCTCTGCACCTGGGTGGTCCGGTGGTATGGCTTGCCGCGGCGATCGGCGCTCTACTATTGTCGTGGGAATCAGTGACGAGCAGTGAGAAGCGCACGGCCCTGGCCACGGCGGCGTTCGCGCTGGGGGTCGTTCCCTTCGCCTGGGAAGCCGTCGGCCTCGTAACCGGCATCCTCGCCATCACGCTCAAGCTCGCGATCTTAGCAGCCCTCGTTGGTGGCGCCTATTATGGAGTCCGCGCGCTCTCAGGCCATAAGAAAGATCCCGACGCCGAGGAAGACGCGGCATAAGCGGGTATATCTCTTACGGGAGGAACGGACAACGGCCTTGAGCGAGAGATGGAGAACCGGTTGGCTGCGGCAGGCGTCAGGATCGGCGGCCGGCGCCATCGCGATATTCGCGGTATGGATCCTGCTGGGACGGATAGCCTGGGTAAGCGCCACCGGATCCACGAACGCCGGGTCCGTTGGCGCTGCGGCGGCGCATTATACCAGCATGCTGTTGATAGCTGGAGCGCTCGCCGGGGTCTTTGGCGGTATGGTTGCGGCGCTGGTGGCCCGGACGCGGAAACCGCTTCCGGCATTTGGAGTGGGGGCTGCGAGCGCGGCGATTCTTGCGGGAGTATGCGCTTTCTGTTTTCAACTGGACCATCACCCTACCCTCGGCGCCAGCGCCTCGGCCTGGATCTTACCTCTCGTGATCTGCTCAGGGATCGGCGGCTGGGGTTTTAGCTTCGCTCTTCCATCAGAAGCGGCGCCAGAAAATGCAGCCAGCGAGGCCCAGGGTCGAATCCGCAGGAGAAAACAAGATGGCACACGATGATTTCACCGATTCACGGTCACGGGATCAATATCCCGTAGACGACGACCAGGATGGCCGCTTCGAGAATATTGACAGCGATGACACTGCCATCGATGCTGACCGTATTACGGAGTTTTCCGACATTCCGCCCACCGGAATGCCTGATGATTATGACACCTACGGTCAGGAGGCGCCTGGCGATCGCGCCACTGTCGTAGAAGGGACCGCTCGCAGCGCTTTGAGTGGCGCCGAAAACGATTTCGACAGAGCACACGCCGACATCGGACGCGAAGAGCTGCGGAGCGCAGCGGTAGACTTCTTCTCGCAACTGGATCCGGGTGAGTTCCAGGCGAGTGTGGAGAAAAATGTCAACAGCGCCCCGGATGCGCAGGTAACCGACGGCGCACGCGCGATTCTCCAGGCATTGGAGAAGGCGGGGATCCCGGTGAACCGGGTTACCGAGGAAGCGGATCTTTCATCCCACCGGCCCGGCGAGATGGATAAGTCGGACCTGAGCAGCCTGGTTGCGTATGCTCAACAAGCTTCGCCCGACGCGCTCGCCGACGCGCTCGCCGATAATCCTCGGCTTGGCCAGATCCTCGGCGCCCCGATCCTCAAGGGAATATTGGCGCGGGTAAGCGGCTGAGAGAAGACCCCCCTCAATCCCCCCGCGGCGCCGGAGACCCCCCTCAATCCCCCCGCGACGCCGGAGACCCCCCTCAATCCCCCGCAAGCGGGGGGAGGTTTTCTCCCTCTCCGCTTGCGGGGAGGGCCGGGGTGGGGTTGCCGGGGTGGGGTTGCCGGGGTGGGGTTGCCGGATCTCCTTGCGGGGAGGGCCGGGGCGGGGTCGCCGGGGCTGCTTGCGGGGAGGGCCGGGGTGGGGTTGCCGGTCGAACGGGAGTAGCGCTTAGCAGAAAGGGGTTATTGTAGTGATCCGATTTATTTCTTTGTTCGCCATCACAGCGCTTTTCGGCGGCAGCTTACCCGCCTGGTCGGCGACCCACGCGCCTGTACCCGTACACATTCGCGGAACGATCCAGCGAATGGCAGGCGATCTCCTGACCGTTCGGTCGGCCAGCGGTCCGGTATGGGTGCGCCTCGCGTCTCCCCTAAAGGTTGAGGCGCTGGTACCCTCCAGTCTTTCCCACGTCAAGGATGGCAGCTTCGTCGGGATCACGTCCGTCCCGCAGCCCAACGGATCGCAGCGCGCCGTCGAAATCCATGTTTTTCCAAAGAGTATGCGGGGAGCGGGAGAGGGTACGCGCCCGTGGGATTGGCCCGGCAGGAGCTCTGCCGGGTCAGCTTCCCACTCCAGGATGACCAATGGAACCGTTTCACACCTGCGCAAGCCAGGCCGTTCTCCACGCTCGCGCATGACGAATGGGACGGTGACCCGTGAGCACGGACGGTCTGCGCTGACGGTCCGGTACCGGACCGGCGCAGCCACCGGATCTCAGACCATCATCATACCGGCTCACGTCCCCGTCGTCACCTTCGTCTCCGGAAGCAGATCTGATTTGAAACCGGGCGCCCACGTGTTTATCATGGCAGCGCGTCATCCCAACGGGAAACTCACAGCCGGAAATATCCTCGTCGGCAAGAATGGGGTCGTGCCGCCGATGTAATAGCGTGAAGGATGAAGGGTGAAGGATGAGTCAGACCCAGCACCTCGCGCCCCGCGCCTGTCCTTCGTCCCTCCATCTCACATACTCACACTCTCACATACTCACACTCTCACATGCTCCGTCCTCCGTCCTTCCTATTTCTTCTTCTTCTTCTTAACGATGGTGGTGGCGAGTTCAGCGGCGGGGACTGGCTCGGCGGGGGTCTCGATCTTCACTTCTTTGCCGCTTTCCGAAGATTTATAGATCCCATCGATAATCCGCGTCACCATCGCGGCCTGCTCTCCCGTCACGTACACGGGCGTGTCGTTCTTGACAGCGGCGACGAAGGCGCGCATCTCTTCGCGGTGAGTGTTGACGTCGCGCAGGTGGACCGGCGATACGTTCACCAGCGTTCGATGCTCCTCAAAGAACATTCGGCAGGGATCGAGCGTGCAGCCGCCTTCGGTGCCGAACAACTGGGTGTTGAAGACATCGTTCTCGATATTGGCGACGAACGAGCTCTCTAAGTGAAGTGTGGCGCCGTTCTCGAACCGGACGAAACCGACCGCGAAATCCTCCACGGTGAAGTTCTCGGTATCCCACTGTCCCATGAGGCCCAGGATATCTTTGCGCCGGCCGAAATCCTGTCGGGCGACGCCGGAGACCGAAACCGGCCGTGGATGCCCCATCAGCCAGAGTGTCAGATCCAGGATATGAACGCCGATGTCGATGAGCGGCCCGCCGCCTTGCTTATCCTTCTGTGTGAAGACGCCCCAGCCGGGGATGCCCCGCCGCCGGAGCGCCTGCGCCCGGGCATAATAAACCTGGCCCAGGTCACCGCTCTCAACGAAACGCTTGAGGGCCTGAGAGCCGGCGCCAAACCGGTTGTTGAAGCCAACCTGGAGCTTCTTCCCATTCGTATGCGCCGCTTTGAGCATCGCGTCGCATTCCTTCGCGTTCATCGCCATCGGCTTCTCGACGAGAACGTGCTTGCCGGCGTTGAGGGCTGCGACCGTGGCGTCCCGGTGCATAAAATTGGGAGTGCAAACGCTGACGGCGTCGATCTCGGGCATCTCAAGCATTTTGCGATAATCGGTAAACACGTTCGGAACATTAAACTTCTCGGCGGCCGCTCGCGCCGTCGATTCACTCACGTCGGCGACCGCCAGAACCTCGGCGTCCGGGCACGCGGCATAGCCGGGGAGATGCGCTCCCTGGGCGATCCCGCCGGAACCGATGATGCCTATGCGCACCTTCTTCATAGAAATCCTCTCGATCTAATTCGATCCAAAATGACGCCAATGCGATCCGGCGTTTCGCTCTGCCGGGCTGACGGCATGAGCGGACACAGTTTTTAGTTTAGAGCGTTCGCGCTCACGACGCTAACGCGGAGGAACGGTAACCGGCACCCGCCTGGCGCCGGATTCGAGCGCGGCGCGGGTGAACCGGAGAACGGGCCAGAATTCTTCGGGCGGGGACCAGTTGGGACCTTCGCCGCGAATGAGGCGTATGAACGCGGCATCGGAGCTCTCCCACCGCTCGTCCGGCGCTACGGGAACCAGCTTGCCATCGACATTCCAGAGCGTGCGGCCGTTGTCCATGACGAAATCCCGTTTTTCGCAATGGAAGTTCACCTGCTCCCGCCAGAGATGGCCGTCGCCTACAAAAGTGAAGCTCATCGGGATTCCTCCAGTGAGGCGGGCCGATCCCCAGATGACGATGGGTACGGGTGTTCCGCGATTTTCCACTTCGGCGAAAACACTCTCCACGTCGAGACCGCCGGCCCACAAGATGGTGTCGATTTGATGCCCGTTGGCGTCATGTAAGAACCCACCGGGGCAGAGCTTCGGGTCGTGGCGCCATTGACCAATATTGGGAGTCAGCCAATCTTCGGTGTTATAGGCGGTGATCATCTTTATGGCGCCCCACTGCCCCGACAAGAATTCATTCCGCATGGCCCGGATTCCTCCGCCATAGCGGCGCGGATAGGTCATGGAAACATGGAGCCCCGTTCGGTCCCGCCGATCCACAACAGCCTGGAGCTCTGTGGGTTCCAGCGTGAGCGGCTTTTCGCAGAGCACGTGAAGGCCGGCATCCAGCGCATCGAGGATCTGGGCGACGTGGAAGCTATCCGGAGAGGCGATACAGACGGCGTCGAGACCGCTTTTGAGCAGCTCGTGATAATCCTGTTCGCTCATGGTCGATGCGCCCAATGGGCCGGCCACCCGGGCCATGGCCTCCGGATTGGGATCGGAGACGGCGGTAATCGCGACCCCTTCCATTTCTGATAACCGGCGGGCGTGTACGGCGCCGAGGGCGCCGCAGCCAATGATTCCGATTCGGACAACGTTGTTTACGGCCAACGTTCATTCTCCCATCACGTTTTGACTCTTTGTTCATATAGCATAGCCGCGCGCGATCCTGGATGGAACCAGCGAGTTATAGTATAGCGGTAAGGATCCTGCCGGACGATGCAGTCGAAAGCGATTTGGGATTGGCCATCCGGCTGCGAGGAGATAAGACATGGCGATGACAATAAGTTCTAAGGCGCGCGTTGAAGATATTGAGGTGTTCGCCGATAACCTGGACCCGGAACGGGCGGCGGAGATCTATCGCGAACATGGCTGCCTGGTGGCGCGTGGTCTCATGAAACCATATATTGCAGCGATCCAGCGGGATATTGAGACGACTGCGCAGCAGGCCCTTGCGCTCCTCGACCAGGCTCGCGCAGTACCCGAAGGATGGGTCACACCGGATGGTACCCTCTTTATTCCTGCGCCGCCGGGCTTTGTACGCGACCGGCAGTTGATGGTGCTGGGCATTAGCTATGCGACCAGCGGCGCCTTTTTTCAGGCGGCGTTCGATAAGAAGGCGCTGGATATCCTTGAGGCGATTATCGGGCCGAATATAGAGCTTTTCATGAACGGCCAGTGCCTCTACAAAGAGCCGGTAGGGGGCCATCCGAAGAACCTGCATCAGGATTCCGCCTACTTCGAGCATCGATTCGACGGGCCGGTCGCCACGTTGAATTACGTGGTGGACACCGACCTGGTCAACGGCGCGCTGCACGTCGTGCCCGGATCACACCGGATGGGAACACTCCAGCATATCGATACGCTTTCGCATCTCGCCCTGGATGAGCATGAATGGCCCTGGGAGAGCGCCCTGCCCGTGTGCGGCAATGCTGGTGACGCCATCTTCTTCCACTACAAGACCATCCATGGCTCAAAAGAGAATCACTCATCGAAACCGCGCCCGGTTTTCATCAACCGGTACCGCCGTCCCGATGACTACGTCACCATCTCCGCCACCAGCGCCGCCAACCGGGCCGAAGCGGAAAAGCGAGAATCCGAGGCAAAAAAAGCGAACCAACGAGGGTTCATGGTGCGGGGGTTCCGGAAGTACGAAGGATGAAGGAGGCAAGAAGACGATAAAGGATGAGCACAGCCAGCATATCGGCCGG
>DASRZA010000162.1:0-4913 GCA_035686845.1 Armatimonadota bacterium
GGAATTTGACCAACCATGGACGAGAGTTCTAAATGGGCATGGGTGTTTACGAATCCAGGGATAAGGGCCGCGTCGGCAAAGCGCCGCCGCTCCACCGACGCCGGCGTCACGGCTTCCGTAATCGCGCGCGGGCCGACCGACGCAATCCGCCCATCGACCACCCACACCGCGCCATCCGGAATGGGGGGTTCATCCACCGGTAAGACGAGATCGGCGAGGAGGAGCTGGGAGCGTTGGGCGCCTGCTGCTGGTTCGGGCGCGGTTGTGCGAGACCGGGTGGAACTCTTCGCGGAATCGTGGCGAGGTCTGGTCATGAGATTGAATTCCGAGTCCGATGGTACTCTCCGACGAGATGTCGGAGAATCGGGAAAATTAACGCAGAGCCAGGTCTACAACCGTAAAGACCATCAAGCCCAGGCTGATTAACCCGTTTGCGGTAAAGAAGGCCGCGTCTACGCGAGAGAGGTCGTTGGGACGCACCAAGCGGTGCTCATAAACGAGCAGGATTGCCGTTCCAACGACACCCGTACCGTAAATCATTCCCATCGGCGCCGCCCACGCCAGCGCCGCCAGACAGGCCACCATGAGCAGGTGACAGAGTGAGGAGAGCTGAAGCGCGCGACCGAGACCAAACCGCTGCGGCGCCGAGTGCAGACCGGTCCGTCGATCGAACTCCGCATCCTGACATGAATAGATGATATCAAATCCGGCGGTCCACAAGGCGACCGCCGCGGCCAAAAGCAGCGGCGCCGGCGCAAAAGCGCCGGCAATGGCGATCCAGGCGCCCACCGGCGCGATGGCGAGCGCGAAACCGAGCACCCAGTGGGACAGCCAGGTGAATCTCTTGGTAAAAGAATAGCCGAGCACAACCGTCAGCGCCACCGGCGACAGGATAAACGCGAGATGGTTGAGCTGATACGCCGCAAAAAGGAATAACCCCGCACACGCCATGGTGAAGAGAGCGACCTGTGTGGGGGTAACCAATCCCAGCGGCAGCGCGCGTCTCGCGGTGCGTGGGTTGTTCCGGTCAATGTCGCGGTCGACCAGGCGATTGAACGCCATCGCAGCGCTTCGCGCGGTAACCATCGACACGACGATCCAGAAGTAAGGACGCCAGGCTAGCGACCCGTTCGCCGCGGTGGCGAGGGCCGCGCTCATCACCGCAAACGGCAGCGCAAAGACCGTGTGTTGGAACTTGATCATCTCAAGCATCACGCTCGCACGGTCCCGAAGCGAATGAATCTGCGCCACAAATTGTTCGCTCATCCCGGCTGTTCTCCTCCCCAGCGCAGATGTTCCGGAAGATCCAGGCCGGCCAGCGCGAGTAGCCGCCACGCCACCGTATCCACCAGATCGTCAAGTGTACGCGGGCGGGTGTAGAAGTTGGGCATGGCCGGCGCAACAATCGCGCCCGCTTCTGTGACGAGAAGCATATTGCGGAGGTGAATCGCGTTCAGCGGAGTCTCGCGCGGGCAAAGGATCAGCCGGCGTCGTTCCTTAAGCGCGACATCCGCCGCTCGCGATATCAGGTCGTCAGACGCGCCGTGAGCAATCCGGCTGACCATTCCCATGCTGCAAGGCGCCACAATCGTCACGTCACAAACTCCCGATCCGCTTGCGAACGGCGCCGTGAGATCGTCCGGCGCCACCACCCGCAGATCTCCGGAATAATCGCTCACGCCGGCGTGGGACCTCTGCTCAGGGCGCGAGGCGCCCTGGTCTATATCCGTTTCCGGCGCGTACTGGAGCAAAGCCGTGAGATCACCGCCGCTCGCGCTCAGATCGAATCCCAACTCGTGGCGCATGACCTCGATCGCGTGGCGGGAGTACGTAAAGTAAACCCGTTCCACGCGTGACAGCAGGATCTGCAGCACCCGCCGGGTATATACGCTGCCGCTTGCGCCTGATGCTGCTACAAGTACGGTTCGCGGCGTCAAACAGGCCTACTTTTTCACCGGCGTCATCATCACCGAGTAAAACTTGCCTTCCATCTTAGGGTTGCCCTCGGGCGTCGCAATGTCGGAGAGGGCTGAAATAAAATTCTTGAGGACGGCATGACCCAGTTCCGGGTGCGTGATTTCACGTCCGCTGAACTGAACTGTAAGCTTGGTCCGATGGCCCTGGCCCAAAAACATGCGCGCGCGCTCGGCAAGCGTGTGAAGATCATGCTCAGCCGTATTCGGATGGGCCTTAACCTCTTTCACGCGGGGCTGACGTGTCTGCTTTGTCCCTTTACCCTTATCGTACTGCAGCTTGCCATAGTCGGCAATCTTACAGACCGGGGGATTGGCGTTGGCCTGCACCTCGACGAGATCAAGGCCCTGCTCTCGGGCAAGCGCCTGAGCTTCGCGGGTGGGCACAACGCCCAGTTGTGCGCCATCCAGCCCGATCAATCTTACGAATGGCACTCGGATTCGCTCGTTGGTCCGGGTGGTGACGGCTCTATCAAACCTGCCTTCTGGTGATGCTCTAATCGGAACTCCTCCCTGCTGAAATGGTTAGGTGGGCCGGGACTGCCTTACTGTAAAAATGACTCCCTGCCAGCATTCTCTCCCTAACGGGTAACTTCATTATGATTATGGCCCGTCGTACACGGGCTTAATCGCCGGCGCTGGCCGCTGACTGCAGCCGTTGGAGCCATTTTAAATCTATTTGACGTCTATGACCGCGCCTCCTGCCGATTGGCGGGATTGCGGCGCGATTTTTGTGAACTCCGGGCTGTGAGCATGAGCGCGGATGGGCATCTCCTGTATAATATCATGGACGCCGGCCGGCGTGGTATCGCCGATGGTCTACAGACACCTCAACCATCAGGCGGGTTGCAGGGATTCTTCCGGGCAGCGGAGCTTCTTGCCGCGGCAGTCCCCGGGGCCCCAATAATGGGGGAGTCCTCGCCCGGCAGTCCTGTCGTTCATGGGATGAGCAGTCACTCGTAGCAAAAGCATGGGAGCGGATGGTGGCTGGTGCTGTCCGCGGTCTTCAAAACCGTTGTGGGACGGCGAGAGTCGTCCCAGGTGAGTTCGATTCTCACACGTTCCCGCCACTGTTCTACCCTCGAATTGGGTCCTGATTGCTCGTATCAGGACCCTTTTCTTTTTCTATTGTGATTGGGGTTTGCTGCGCGATTGTCCCCTCTTTGCGGCCGTCGACCGACGCTACTTGAACGGATCCCGCTGCTACCGTTCGCTGGCGAGCCCCGGACGCCCAGCGTGGCGCCGTGGATCGGACTGCGTGGGCGCGGTCTGTCAACGAAGACGGATGTTATCACCTTTCCTCCTGTTTGAGATCCCGGTTCTCGCCGTTGGGTTCATCAAAACGCTTGAGGCCCCGGCACGGGAGCGTAGAGTTCTGAAAGTTGTGATATAATTCAAATCTGTTACATGGACACCGTAGCTCAGGGAGAGCACCTTAAAACTCCCTTGCCACCCCTTGTTCGTTATCGAGCCGAAGGTAGAGGGTTACTCTTGATATGGATTGCGGCCTGATCGCCGGGCTGCCAGGAATAACCCCCCGCGTTGGAGCGGCCGCCATGGCGATGGTGACTTACAAGACCGAGGAGCAGGTTGCCATGATGGCCTTTGCGACGGGGTTCTCTCGCCTGGATATCAGTCGCTGTTCTCGATTGCCAAAGGTCGTCGAGGTCATGCAGCGGATAAAGTTCGGCGGAACTGACTGCTCTCTCCCCATGCGATGGGCGCTGAAGAGCCGGGTAGAGGCGGACGCGTTCGTGGTGTATACGGACTCTGAGACCTGGGCGGGTCCCGTTCATCCGGTGGAGGCGCTGAGGGATTACCGCGAGCGCATGGGAATCCCCGCTAAATTGATCGTGGTTGGGATGGTGTCCAATGGCTTTACAATCGCGGATCCGGACGACGCGGGAATGCTGGATGTCGTTGGCTTTGACAGCGCCGCGCCACAGGTGATGTCGGACTTTGTCTCAGGATGAAATGGCCGGGCGCCGAGTTTTCAGGCGCCTTGCCAGGGATGAGATACAAATTCACTCTAATCGACTTGTATCCCTGACTCTTTGTAGACCAGGATCGCCTTCCGGTCCCCGGATGAGGCGTGCAGAGGAGGCGTATGTTGGAATGGCCGCAAGTACTCGCCCCCGGGGTGCTTGCAGCGAACATAGCATCAACGAAGGATCTAACCAATCGAGATCTCCCGATGGAGGAAATGTGATGCGTATCCCGTTTGTTCTGCGCAGCATTGCGCTTCTGACTTCAGTCCTCGCTTTACTCGCGGTCCCTGCCCACGCCGGAACTATCACCTGGCAAAACAGCGCCGGGGGCTCCTTCAACAGCAGCGCCAACTGGAGCCCCGCGCAGGTACCCGGCCCCGGGGACACCGCGGTCATCAACCTCGCTGGAACTTATTCCGTCTCCATTGACGCCGATACGCATGTCAGCGCCATCCAGCTGGGCGGCAGTTCCGGAACCCAGACCCTCACGCTGAGCGGACACATGCTGACCGTTGACTCCAGTTTTACCGTGGGGACGAACGGGGTTTTCAATATGGCTTCGGGTACCCTGGCCGGAACTTTCACCGTCACCACCACGGGCGCAGGTCAGTTTAACTGGCTCAACGGGACCATCACTGGAACCCTGAGTATCCCGGCCGGCAGCGCCATGAACTTCGGTAACGGAGGAAATGGACAGACCATCAGCGGCGGCACGATCAATAACGCTGGAACCATCGACATCCTGACCGGCGCACGCACCATCAGTCTGAACAACGGCGCCGCCATCAATAATTCCGGAACTCTTGATAATGAGAGCACTGGTGGGAATTCCGGAGGCATCTCGATCGACAGCACTTCTGCCTTTCATATGACCGGCGGCACGCTGAGCGGCGGCCAGAGACTCGTCTTTGAGGGTTCTAACTCTTCAGCGATCAATTGGGATGCGGGTACC
>DASRZA010000163.1:0-22592 GCA_035686845.1 Armatimonadota bacterium
CGATCATAAGCGCCCTCGACATTCCTGACATGAGCCTATTGGTTTCGGACAGAGGTTCGCATCGTCTATGACTGCCTGAGCGCCGTTCTGATGGCAGCCGAGTTTCAAGCCGCTTTCATCTTGCTCGGCGCCGACGTGGACGAGACGGCCGGTTACGCGGTCACCTCGCCATACGCCAGCATCGGGGCAAAGACGTGGCCCTGATTGCACAGGTTGGTTTGGGGGAAGGACGGGGAGTCAGAGATTGGCGCCGGATGAATCCTGCGATTTCTTCACCAGGTCCGGGCTGCCGAACCTTAAGCGGATCGCCATTGGTCTTTCTGAAGTAATGGTCGGGCGCGCCGCCTTCGTAGGCCACGCCATTGGACTATTTGACGCGATAGACCGTTTCACTCGGGTACGCGCCTCACATAATCACGCGCTGTAAAAGGGGCAAGGTGGTTCATGTTTGAGCCTCCTTATGACGAGCACCCGCTCTTCGCGCTTATACTTCGTTTCGACGTTTTTGATTCTACTCCCACGGCGCGTTTTAAAAGGGGGGTAAGTCAAAAGATCTCGCTATCTACGGCTTTCGCCCCCTGATCTCCAATAACGGGCGAATTGTTGGCCAAGACCCGTCGGTGATAGTGAAGTTCGCTCGTCCGCCGGCGTTTTTCCCCCTGACCCCCGATAACGGGGGAACTGTCCCCCCTGACGCCCGTTAACGAGGGAGCTGTTGGGCCCGCTTCGGCCATTGGACCCTGTTCTGGCCCCGCAAGCCCCCGGGGAACCCATGGCATCGCATCGCGGCCCGGTTTCAGAGGCCTCTCTTTTTCCTCTTCGGTTCCCTTCGTGTCCTTCGCGAGACCTTCGTGCCCTTCGTGTTCTCTTTTGGCCGGAGTCTCTTTTCCTCTTCGGTTCCCTTCGTGTCCTTCGCGTGGCCTTCGTGCCCTTCGTGTTCTCTTTTTGGTTCGTGTTCGCTTTTAGGCGGACGAGGGATCGGAATACTCCACCGTTACGGCACGGTCCATAGCGGCCGCCGGGTCGATATAGATCCAGTAGCCCACGAATGGTTCAAGCGTGCTTACCGCTGTGTACTTACGCTGGGTATCGTCCCATGTCCAGATTGTTGTGCCGACCAGGCCGCTCGATTGCGCGGCCGCCAGGGATACCGGAGAGCTTCGCATCTTGACCGTGACGCCGCTGAAGGGAACCGGGTGCAGGAAGGGATTGCCGATCAGGTTCCATCCCGGCAGCAATACGGCGTCGAACGGGGTCGTGACCCGGGCACCGGTTCGGATCAGGGGCTGCGCGCTGGCCTCCAGGATCCAGTAGCCCTGCCCCGGCATCGTCTGCCTGCCATTGGCGCCCGGCAGCTTCGGATAGAGCAAGTACTGCGCCGCCGCGGGATCGTAGGCGGCGATTGGCGTGATGCCGTTGATAAGCGAGACTCCAAACATCGCTGCGGCGTCCACGTTGGTGGCGCTGTAATCAAATGGCACGCTGACCATCGCCAATCCCTTTCCAAAGGTTGCGAGCGGCGAGAGCGTGAAGTTAGCGGTCCCGGCGCCGCCCTGGACACTGCCCGATAGAGTGAGCGTATCAGTCGGCGCGGTGGTCTGGTTCGGAGCGTCGAGGGTGACGGTGTAGCTGCCGTCTTTGAGCCCGCTGATTGCGTAGTGGCCGGTGGCGTCTGTTACGGCGGAAGCGACGGTCGCGGCGCTGTTCAGCTGCCCGACGCGGGCCAAGATCCCGGAAGCGGGAACAGCGCCGCCGGTCGCTGAGAAAACCACGACGCCTGAGATGGTGTCGCCGACCGTGGTCACTGCGGCGGTGTTCGAGTAGCCGGAGGACCCGCTGACGTTGGTGGCGCTCACCCGGTACGCATAGGTCGTTGCGGCGGAAAGTCCGCTGTCGTCGTAGGTGTTGGCGCCGGCTTTGGCGGTTCCGACGAGTGCGAATTCTCCCGCTCCGGCGGCACGCTCTACCTGAAACCCGGTCGCGAGACCGCCGTTGATAGTCCAGGTAAGAGTCGCCGTGGTTGGAGATGTCGATTTCGCGCTGAGATTGGAGGGTGCGAGGGGTGGTCCGGGAGGAATCGCGCTGGCCTCGTTGGAGGGAGAACTCTCGCCGCCGGGGTTGATAGCTGTGATGACGTAGTAGTACGTTGTGCCATTGGAGACGCCCCCGTCTGCAAACGTGGTCGTCTTAACGCCCGTCTCCACCGTGGTGTACGGTCCACCTTTGGTGGTGGAACGCTTGATGTTGTAGCTCACGACCGACCCATGACTCGCGTCGGTTGAGGGCGCAGTCCAGGAGAGGCTGACCAGAGCGTCCCCGGCTGTGGCGATCAGATTGGATGGAGCGGCGGGCGCAAAGATCGTCTGATTAGGAGTCCCGTTCGCCTCGTTGGAGGGGGGACTCTCGCCGCCGGCGTTGACCGCAGTCACGACGTAGTAGTACGTGGACCCGTTGGTAACGTTCGCGTCGATATACGAAGTCGCCGTAACCGTCGCCTGCAGCACGGTGTACGGTCCACCTTTCGTGGTGGAGCGATGGACGGTGTAACTCACCACCGGACCGTGACTCCCGTCGACAGAGGGCGCGGACCACGAGAGGCTCACCTTACCGTCGCCTGAGGCGGCCATCAGATTGGATGGAGCGCCGGGCGCCACGTCTTGAATAGGCGTCAGGTTGGTTACCATCTGCACGCTGTCTTCCACGGTCGAATCGTTGGCGTCCTTGAAACCATCGACCTCAACCGTCCTGGCCGCGCCCGGATTCGTCCCGGGAACCGATACCATCTCCACGCTCACAACGACTGAGCCGCCGGGCGAAAGCGGATCTGTCGTATATCCGGCGCCCGTGATGAGTGAGGTGATATCCTGGGTCCCCACCCGGTAAGTCACGCGCCAGCTTGCATCGCCGCTCTCGACCGCTTTGAGGACGAAGCTGCTTGCCGTGAAAGACGTGTTCTCGGCCATCACGTCGTACGCAGCGGTTCCACCGGGCGCCACAGTCTGGCTTATCGATTGAGCGGCGATGGGTGTGGGGGAAGAGATCCCGCCGCCCAGGTAGGCGGAGTCCGGGTCGCTGTCCTTCTTTACCAGCAGATCCGGATTGAAACCTGGAGTTATTGCGAGGCTTGCGCTGAAAATAGCAGCGGCGGCCCCACCGTAGTCCCACTGGTAAAAGTACAGCGTGTTCGTTCCTGGATGCAGCAGTGAGCTAACGTCACTCGCGCTGAAATGGTACTGCCGGCTATAGAGGCCATACGCCGACATATCCAGATTCGCGGAGCCGGCAAGGGCTGTGCCGTTGATGTATAATCCTTCGCTGGAGGGATCGCCCAGGTTGTTGTCGACCGCGTAGTAGATGTCAAAAGTGGCTGACTTGATCGATTGGGTATTGACCCGGAAGCTGTACGCGTACAGCGCTGATCTGGGGCTCAAATTGCCGTCAACAGCAATCCATTGCGCGGCGGGATCCGCCGGGAGTGACGCGACATATGCCGAGATAGGGGCAACGATTGCTGCACTCGCTCCATTAACAGCTGCAGTGAAATCAGCAGAGGAAAACGGTCCAATAGCTCCATCCCCGCGCGAGAAGAAGGTGATATTTTTATCGGCTGAGTCGACTGTGCCGTTCCCGCTTCGCAGCGTTATGATCTCCTGGCCGCACGCGGGCGCCAGGGTGCTCGCGAGAAGAACAATCAGCGCGAGTAATCGCAGTGTGCGTGCCATCGGTCAAATGTCCCCTCTCACCGCTCCATCCGGGACAACGGCTGTCGGCGCAGTCGCCCTGCCTCCGGACATGCTTGGCCCGGGCGGTTCCCCGGCGGCGCTGCGCGGCGCCATGCGTCCCTGGACGCCGGGGTTTAGACTCTGCTTCGACGCAAGCAGAAGCGTTCCTTCGAGGATCTGATGATATGATGTCCCACAATTCTTCGCTTCTGGTTGCTGCTACGGTCTAAAAGCGAACACGAAGGGTGCGAAGGGAACGCGGCGGCATACCCGGCGCCCCGGTGCGGCCGCGCGCAGCCGCGCGAGCTGTCCCCGGGGCCGGCCCTGGCGCCGCGAAAATCGCACAGGGGATTGTTCTTCTACAGGAAATATCCGACGGACGCGGAATGATACGGTCAGATGAATGCGGCAGCTCTGACGTGGAGTGATGCGATGGTAGACCGAGTTGGTGGACGATTCTATTTTCTGGTGGTGGCCGCAACGGTGATCGCTGTTCTTTCCGTGCTGCCGGGCGCTGATCTCCGGTCCCGGCCGGCGTTAACTTCCCCCGCCATCCCGCCGGCGGCCTACCCTTACAATGCGCTGTCGTATCCACCTCCCGCGGCACGTCTTCTCCCCGCCGTCATCACGCCTCCGGCAGCCCGGCGCGGACCGGAAGACCCAGCGGAGTTGGCGCGGTTTCTGGACCCGATCGTACGCGAGAGCATGCAAAGCTTGAAAGTTCCGGGAGCGACGCTGGCGGTGGTGAAGGATGGCCGGCTCTTCTATACGAAGGGCTACGGTTTCGCCAATCTCGAAAGGCAGACCCCTGTGCTGCCGGATAAGACGCTGTTCCGCGTGGGATCCGTCTCCAAGCTATTCACCGCAACGGCGGTGATGCAGCTTTCCGAGCAGGGGAAGGTGGACCTGCACGCGGACGTTAATCAGTATCTGACCCGCTTCAAGATCCCAAACCGCTTCCAAAAACCGGTCACGCTGGCGAATCTTCTCACTCACACGGCCGGCTTCAACGAGCAGATTATCGGAATGTGCTCAAGAAGTGAATCCGATGTACCTCCGCTGGGAACCTACCTGAAGGAACGGATGCCGACCCAATTCGCCCGCCCCGGTACCGTCATCAGCTACTCCAATCATGGATCGGCGCTCGCCGGTTACATCGTTCAAACTGTGTCGGGCGAGAAGTTCAATGATTACGTGGAGCAGAATATCTTTGGTCCCCTGCAGATGCGGCGCAGCAGCTTTGAGCTGCCCGCACGGCTGGCGCCGGAACTGGCGACCGGCTACGCATACCGGGACGACGCGTACCATCCCCTGCCCTATCTCTATTTGAACATTCCACCGGCCGGGTCTTTGAACTCCACGGCGACGGACATGGCTCACTTCATGATCGCCCACCTGCAGAACGGCCGGTATGAGAATGCGCGAATCCTGAACGAAAAGACCGCGGAGGAGATGCATCGGCAGCAGTTTACCGCGCACCCGGGATTACCCGGCTTTGCCTACGGTTTCTATGAGCGGATTCAGAACGGTGAGCGGGCGATCGAGCACGGAGGGCTGCTGCCCGGCTACAGCACGATACTCCTGCTGCTGCCAGATCGCCACGTTGGAATCTTCATCTCGTGTAACGCGGCCCGGCCGCTCTTCAATGAGCTGGTCGTGCAGCAGTTCCTGAACCACTATTACCCCGCTAAAGCCGCCGCTCCGCGACCGCGCCCGGCCGCGGAAAACTTACGGCGGTTCGCCGGAAGCTATCGATATAACCGGTACGACCGCGACTCCTTTCTGAAGCTGAACATGTTGGGAAGCGACGTCCGGGTGTCGGCGCCGGGCGATGGCACGCTCGCGATCCACATTCCGTCTGCCGGGGAAACGCACTGGGTTCCCATCGGGCCGCTTCTGTTCCAGCTTCAGGGTGGGCAGCAGCGATTGGCGTTCGGCGAAGACGCGAACGGCCGGATAAACCGGGCCTATTTATCGATCGTGACGTTCGATCGACTCGCCTGGTACGAGACGACCGGCGTGCAGCTCCGTATTCTGATGCTGTCGGTCATCCTCTTTTTCGCCACACTCGTGCGAGCGCTGTTCCGGATCCGGCGGCGGGCTAAACCCATGCCATCCCTGACGCAGCGTCTCCAGCGTCTGGCCATCTTCATCAGCGCGGGGAATCTCCTCTTCATCTTCGGCTTCTACTTTGCCTTCGTGACTTCAGGCTGGGAGCTGTTATATGGCGTTCCGAACCTGATCTTAGCGCTGCTCATCATCCCGATGATAACCACCATCCTGACCATTTTCCTGGCCCGGACGATGTTCGACGCGTGGCGGCAGGGCCGGCAGGATTTCCTCGACCGCGGACATCTGACCGCCTTTATCGTCACCGCTCTCGCCTTCACCTGGTTCCTGCATTACTGGAACCTGCTGGGGGTCAGATGTTAGGACGGAGGACGGAGGACCGGGCACGGGGCGCGAGGCGCGGCTCCCCTTCCCGTTTCGGGTTGGGGGATAGGTCCGGGGTACGGCTCCCCTTCCCGTTTCGGGAAGGGGTTGGGGGATAGGTCCGGCTCCCTTTCCCGTTTCGGGAAGGGGTCGGGGGATAGGTCCGATGCGCGGCGCCCACCGCGCGGGCTATCCTTGAAGAGGGCCGGCGGGCCTGAGTCGCCGGGTGACGCTGCCCGGACGACCGCCGGCGATCGAAGAGCCTTCGAGGAGACGCTTTGCCACTATTCGGGAAAGATTTGAGTTTCTATCACCTGCTCGAGCAGCAGGCGCAGGCGGCGCATGACGCCGCGAAGATTTTTTTCGAATTGAGCGGCGATTGGTCCCGGCTGGAAGAATACGCGGCGGCCATCGACGATATCGAGCACAACGCGGACGATATCACTCACCGGCTGGCACGCAAATCGAACGCTACATTTGTCACTCCCCTGGATAAAGAGGACTTGCGGGCACTCTCCAGCGCGCTCGACGATATCACTGACGCCATTGAAGCCGCGGTCAGCCGCATTATTATTTACCGGCTCACGACCATGCGGAATGACGTGCCTCCCATCGTCGCGCAGCTTGTGGAGATCACCCATCTTACTCACGATGCCGTGGCGGCGCTCCCGCGGGTGTCGGACTCGGAGGAGATGCGTCAACGTTTTATCCGCATCCACGAGGTGGAGAATGATAGCGACCGGCTGTTCCGGCAGGCGCTCCAGGACCTGTTCGATACGCCGAATCCCGATCCGCTCATGGTCGTGAAATGGAAAGAGATTTACGACCGTATCGAGATCGCGGTGGACAAGTGCGAAGATGTCGCCAACGTTGTGGAAGGCGTGGTGCAGAAATATGCCTGACGTGGGCCCGCTGCTGATCCTGGTCGTCGCCTTTGCTCTTATCTTCGACTACACGAACGGCTTCCACGACACGGCGAACGCCATTGCGACGGTTGTTTCAACCAGGGTGCTGACTCCGCGAGCGGCGATCCTGATGGCCGCGATTCTCAATTTGTCTGGCGCTTTGGTCTCCACTAACGTCGCTGCAACCATCACAGGGGGTCTTGTCAATCCCCACGATGCGAACCAGGTTATGATTTTAGCGGCCATTCTGGGCGCCACGACCTGGAACCTTATCACCTGGAGGTTCGGTATTCCGAGCAGTTCCTCGCACGCGCTGATCGGCGGAATCGTTGGGGCCGCGGTGATTCACGGCGGTTTTCCGATCGTCCATTGGCAGGGCCTCGTCATTAAGGTGGTTATCCCACTGATCGCCTCCCCGCTGGTAGGGTTCGCCCTGGCTTTCGTGATTATGGCAGCGATCTTTGGGCTGCTGGCAAAATCCCGGCCCGGCAAGATCCGACAGCGTTTCCAGCGACTGCAGCTTCTGTCGTCGGCCTTCATGGCGTTCAACCACGGCCAAAACGACGCTCAGAAGAGCATGGGAATCATCACCATGGCGCTGGTGAGCTATCACGTCATCGCGCGCCCGGTCGTGCCCGATTGGACCAAAGTGCTCTGCGCGATCGCTATGGCGCTGGGAACGTCGGCCGGTGGTTATCGCATCATGCGGACCATGGGACACCGAATCCTTCGTCTGGAGCCGGTACATGGTTTCGCCGCCGAGACCGCTGCCGGTATTACCATCTTCATCGCCAGCCGGTTCGGGATGCCAGTCAGCACCACACACGTCATCTCGGGCAGTATTTTCGGGGTTGGCGCTTCCAAACGGCTCTCCGCCTTGCGCTGGGGTGTGGCGCAATCGATGGTGGTCGCCTGGATCCTCACCATTCCCTGCGCCGGCCTCGTGGCCGCCCTCATCTACGCTCTGTTTCAGCAACTCGCCAAAATCTGACGCAGAAGCTGACCGGGCGCTGCAGTCACTCAGGCTTCCATGCCTCGCGCCCGCAGAATAGCGATGAAGAACGGGGCGCCGGCGAGCGCCGTGATAATGCCAACCGGGATTTCCTGGGGCGCAAGCGCCGTGCGCGCCAGGCCATCGGCAAGAATGAGGAAGGCGGCGCCGCAGAGGATTGAGGCCGGCATCAGGATCCGGTAGTCCGGCCCCCAGAGGAGCCGGCAAAAATGGGGTACGATCAGGCCCACGAAGCCAATGAGGCCCGACATGGCGACGGCGGCGGCGGTCGCGAGAGTGGCGGCGGTGAGCAGCAGCCGGCGAAACGCTTCGGGAGAGACGCCCAACTGCTGCGCCGTTTCATCTCCGAGCAGCATCAGGTTCATACGCCCGGCCGACACCAGCGCCAGCGCCAGGCCGATGAGAATCCAGGGGTATACCGCGGAGACATCCCCCCACGTCCGATCTTCGAGGCCACCCAGAAGCCAGCGCACCACCCCCGAAAGCTGCTGGCCGCGTGTGTTGAATACCTCGAGCAGCGCCATCAGAGACGAAAGAAGCGAACTGGCTGCGATGCCCGCGAGGAGCAGTGTCGTTACGTGCGCCCGGCCCGATCGGAGGGCAATGCGATAGACGAGAATGACGGTGGCGATTCCCAGCGCAAAGGCAAAGACGGGGCGAGAAGAAGTGAGATGAACCCAGATCCATCGAAATGGGCCGAGATGCGCGGCAAACGCGATTAGAGGCGCCTGGAGCGTGATCTCGATGACGGCGCCGAGCGCGGCCCCTGCGGAAACGCCGATGATGTAGGGATCCGCCATTGGATTACGGAAGAGCGCCTGATAAATGGCGCCCGAACCGGCCAGCGCCGCGCCGACGAGCAGTCCGAGGAGAACACGGGGCGCCCGGATCTGCCACACGATGGAATCAGCCAGGGAATGGGACGCGTGGCCTGTGAGATGGGCCGCAACGACCCTCCAGACAACACCCCACCCAAGAGGATACGCGCCGAGACCGAGAGCGTAGAGAGCCGCCGCGGCGACGAGCGCCAGCAGCGGAATGAGCGTCAGCCGGCGTCTTCGCAGCCGTGCCCGGTACGCCGCGGCCAACGCTTCACCGGACTGGTGATCGTTTCTACGCAGCGCCTTATCGGGGAGTGAAGGCATGGGGATGGAGATCCTTCGCCATCTCCTCTATGGCGATGACAATGCGGGGCGCCGGCCGGGAGATAAGGGCCGGGTCAATCATAAAAACCCGGCCGCTGCGCACCGCCGCGAGTTGATTCCAGCCGGGCCGCTTCTCAACAGCCGTGAGGGTCACGCCGGTCTCACCAATGAAAAGACTCGCCGGATTCAACGCCAGGACCGATTCATTGGAAAGCTGGGGGTATCCGGTCGGCGAATTCGGCGCCACGTTCTTCCCCCCGGCAAGGCGCAGCGCGTCGCTTGCCACTGTTCCCGGCCCGGCCGCGAAGAGAGGATCATGCCCGACCTCGATAAGGCCGGTCACCGGGCGTTCGCCGCGAAGCGATGCCTGAACACTCTGTGTCGTCCGTTTCATCCTCTCAGCCACCTTCTGCGCCCCGACGTCGAATCCGGTCAGCTTGCCGAGATCCTGCACGGTTTGCTCCACCTGCGCCGCGGAGCGGGGATCCACGGCAAAAACCTTAACCTTCAGCCGCTGCAAACTCGCCAGCAGCGCGCCGGAATTGCCTCGCGCCGCGACGACCAGTTCGGGACGAAAGCCCAGAATCTTCTCGGCGCTCGGGCTCATAAAATCCCCTATTCGGGGCAGCCGCTTGACCTGCGGAGGATAATCATCCTGAGTTGTCACCGCAACCACGCGTCTGCCAGCGCCAATGTCGAAAAGAATCTCAGTCGCCGAGGGCGCCAGGCTGATAATCCGAAGCGGAGGTCGGGTTATCGTTACCCGGACGCCAAGCGCGTCCTTCAACGTAACGGGAAAACTCGAGGGTGAACGCTGCGGCGATCGCTGCGCGAAGCGAGCGCCGACGCGATGCGACGCGGAACGCGGCGCCGATCCCGAGCGCGCCGGGCCGCCACAGCCGGTAATCAGCGGCAGCAGACCTACCGCGGCCGCGCACACGGTCAGGCTGCCATCGGCGCGCCATGCCGTGCGTCCATTCCACAGTTTCCAATCTCGTCTGATCAACGGCTGGCGTCCCATCCTCTTTATTCGAAACCGGCCACTCCCGGCGGATAATTCCCAGTATACCACGCCGGGAGATGGTCAACGATCTGGGGCCGCGGCGACAGACGCTCAAATCGCTGGAACTTTATGCCGGCGTTACACGTCTTAAATGACGGGCAACGGCTTCTTTTGAGCGTCAAAAGAAGCCGTGATCACAGGTGCGTGAGCATACCAGCAATAATTCGGTGTGCGCTCGCGATACCGGCTATGTTAGTAATGTCTGAGCGAATCCAGATCCGATTCGTATTGCCGATGATTTAAGTATCGCTTCTACCGCATCGGGACCCCGACCCGATGCCAAACCCGGTTATAGACGGCAGGAATTTGTTGTGCAATCCGGACTGGAACTCTCAGCCGAAGGTGTTTCTACGCAGGCAGGGACGTCTGCGCCACTGATACCTTCTACCTCGATCGTTCGAGAAATGGCGTCGCTGGCAGGGGCGTCTGCGTCATTGTTACCTTCTGCTCCGGTCGCCAGGGAGGTGGAGACGCCTGCGCCACCGACAACTTCCGCCCCACCGACAACTTCCGCCCCGGTCGTCAGGAAGATGGACGCCGCGGCTTCGGGGCGCGCGGCTCTTGCGGCAAACCGGCTCGAAGACGCCACGAACATGTTTGAGCAGGCCATCCGGATCAATCCGGAAGACGCCGATTTGCACAATTGCCTGGGGATCGCGCTGAGCCGCCAGGGTCAGCACACCGCGGCGATCGGGAGCTTCTCCCGCGCGGTGCAGCTCTCGCCAAATAATTCGCGCTATTGGCACAATCTGGGCGCCGCCCACCAAACCGCCCAACATCCCTTAAAGGCGGCGCGGTATTATCAGGTCGCCATCCGGCTGCTGCCCACCTACGAGCTCGCCCGCACCTCACTGCATTCGCTGAGCAAGGAACATCCATCGCTCCGGATTTCGACCGGCTCCGAGATTCCGGTCAAAATCAGCGCCGATGACGGCATTCTTTCCGGTTTTGAGCTAAGCGGAACGGCTGCTCACGTCCACAAACCCAATCTCTATTCTGTCGTCACAAGCAAACCCGAGATCCCCACTCGGTCCGCGGTCGAACCCCAGATCCCGCCCGAGTTCGGGACGCTGCCCGTGATCCCCCTTGTTTCGGCGGAGGAACCCGAGCGCCATTTTCAAATTGCGTCCGAGCGCGGTCCGGACGACTCGGCTCCGATCTGTCCGCCATGGTCCGCAAATCGGGGTGTGGATCTCGAAACGATCGCTGCGGCAATGACGTCCACGCTCGTCGATTCGGCGCCGGTGGCTGAAACAGCCCCGGTCATCGAACCGGTGTTCGAGACGCCACCACCACTGCCCACGCCGCCTGTTGTCGCAGCGGATTTTGTTCTAAGTCCTCTTCCCGAAACCATTCGTCTTCCTCAAACCGCCGCGGTTTCTCGAACCCCCGAGGTCTCTGAACGCGCCCCACTTCCGGAAGTCTGCGTCGGGACCGCCCGGGCGGCCTTTGACGCAAAGCTCTCTCCGGGTTCCCGGCCCGGCGTACTTACCCGGTTTACAGCGGCGCTGATCGATCTTTTAGTGATCCAGACGCTCTGGGTCGTGATGGTGATTGTGGTGAATGCGGTTCAGCGCGCCATCCCGAGCCTGCCGGAGATTCCAAACGGAGTTCCGGTTTTGCTGGGGGCGCTAAGCGGACTGATTTACGTTGTGAGCATGACACATTGGCGCGGATGCACGTTGGGGAAGAGCCTTCTTCACCTCAAGGTTGTCGTTCGCAGCGGCGATGCGCCGGGACTCTTCCGATCCGGATTTCGCACTCTCTTCATGCCCTTGAGCGCGGCGGTTTTCGGCCTCGGCTACTTCTGGCTCGAATTCGACCGGCGCGGCCAGGCGCTGCACGACAAAATTACGTCCACCTACGTGACCGGTAGGAAGCTTGATCCCGGCGCCGGGCTCATTATCGTCGCGCTCGTCGCCGCTCTAAATTGGGGCCTCTTTGCTTTTCTCCGCATCCAGCTCTTCGCGTGAGTCTGTCCCCGACCTCAAATCTGTCGTCGCCAACGGTCCTTCGTGATCTACTTCACCGGCACGGAATCAGGGTAAAGAAGCGACTCGGTCAGCATTTTTTGACCGATCGTAACATACTTAACCGGATGACTGAAGCAGCGGATCTTTCGAAGGAGAGCCTTGTGCTGGAAATTGGCCCGGGGCCAGGTGTGCTGACACGAGAACTGGCGTCCGCGGCGCACTTTGTCACTACCATCGAATATGATCGCTCTATGCTGCCGGTTCTGCAGGAATCCACCGCGCCGGCGGGGAATGTTCGAATAGTCCGGGCGGACGCGGTGCGTTTGCTCGAGTCGACGCCGCTGCCCACACTTTTTCAAACGGATTTGCCGGGCGACCTGGAGTCCATCGAGCCACGAAATGCCTGGCGACCATCACCTATCGCCGAGGCTTCCGTTACCTGCGTCTCGAATCTGCCTTATGCGATCACGAGCCCCGTTATCGCAGCCCTCGTGACTCAGCAGGCGTGGCTGCGAACGATGGTGTTGATGATCCAGAGTGAGGTGGCGGACCGGCTTCTCGCGAAATCTGGGTCCGGTAGTTACGGAGCATTTACTGTTTTTGTCTCGTACTTCACCCGGGTGGAGCGGGTGATGGATGTCAGCCGCACCTGTTTCACTCCGCCACCTGGTGTCGATAGCGCCATCGTAAAGTTGACGCCGGCGCGAGGCGGAACTGTTCCCACACGGGACGCGTCACGATTGGTCGCCGTCTCTCGCGCTCTCTTTGGACAGCGGCGCAAACATGCGGCGAACGCTCTGCGCGCCCTACCCGATGGCCCATCTCGCGAGATGATCGCGGAGGCGCTGGAAAGCGTCGGAATCGCCCCAACAGCGCGAGGTGAGGAGTTGTCGCTGGAAAAGATCGCTGAGCTTGCAGACGCGCTTCCCCCGGTCAGCGCAGCCCGAGGGCGGTGTGCGGAATGCGGAAATTCTTAACGCTCTCAACGCCGGGGTAGTTCTGCCGCAATGGCGGTCCGTGGGCCATGGAGGAGCCGAGTCCCTTCGGCAATAAACCGCAGGAGCCGCGTCCCTTCGGTGATAAACCGCAGGAGTCGAATGGAATCTGAGAATGGCGCCGTCGCACTCCGACAGCCGCAGAGAATGAAAGGAAGGAGTCCAATTGAATAGAAGGCGGTGTCCGGCGTGTGAGGGCAAGGGCTGGACTGAGATTCTTGAAGTCGACCAGCAGGTCGCTCCCGCGAAATTGTATCACCTCGTTTGCCGACGGTGCGGAGGAAGCGGTGAGATTCATCATAGTATCCGCAGGAGCCTCGCCCGTCTGCTGCAGCGCCGTTCGATTAAGCGTGGGAACAGTGGGGTTAAAAACGATGGTGTCCGGCCCGTCCACGCGCAGCCGTGCGATGAGACGACGTGACAGTCTGGCCCCCCGGCCACCGATAACGGGGGAGCAGTTCGCCTGGCCCCCCGGCCCCCGATCACGGGGGAGCAGTTAACCCCGGCCCCCGATAACGGGGGTGCAGTTCGCCCCCCGGCCCCCGATAACGGGGGTGCAGTTCGCCTGGCCGGCCGAACGCAGTCTGAGACGCCTGCGCTACCGGGGAATCCGCGGTTTTTGACGATAACTCGTGTCGGGTGCTATAATCCGGCAGGATTCACGTTTCTGAGAATATCTTGAGAATGCGCAATGTTTGGAAATTTCGCGCCCCCTTTCCCGGGTTTCAACGGACTGTCGGCGCCTGTACGCTCACTGCGCTGACGCTCACCGGGATGGCGCTTTTCGCGCTCTTCCCGGCTGCCGACCACAGCCCGGCCGCCGCCTCCGCATCTCATTCGCACCGGACCGTCCACAGGTCCCGTTCAAGAGCCGTCTCTCGGGGTCCAAAAGGGCCCTCGCGCCGGCAATCGACGTCCGATTCTATCCTCAAGGGAGTGGGTAAAGAGGATTGGTATGGCCTGTTCTTTGGATCCGGTCCTATAGGCTATGCGAGTATGCGCACCCGCAAGACGATCTTCCATGGTTCTCCCGCGGTCCAGGTCGACTCCCAAACATCCACCACGGTTAAGCTACTCGGCGTTGAAGTCTCACAGCAGGTAAGTGAGACGGATCTATACACGGCTCACGGCGATCCGATCAGCTCCGACCTTATGACCAGCTCAAGCGGTCACAACAGCCACGTAACGGCGGCCTTTCACCCCCACGAAGTGACGTGCCTCGTTGGAGATGGAAGCGACCGGTTGGTGCGGCACGTGCCGATTCCTGCGGGCGTCCACCTTGGATCGGACGATAACTACTCAGTTGATCCTGCGCATCTTCGAAAGGGAGCGCACTGGAGCGAGTGGTATTTTGACCCGGCGACGCTGGCAGTCGAGAAGTTCTCGGCCACCGTGGTGGGCCCGCAGTCCGTGAAGGTGGATGGCCAGAAGCGGGCCTCGTGGAAAGTGGACGGGAGCTCGGTGATTGGAGACATGACGCTCTTTGTGAACCAGCAGGGCGATATGCTCCGCATGGACATGCCGCTCGGGATCTACATGGTGAAAGAGAGCCGGGCGGCGGCTCGCGGAGCCGCGGACTATCATCCATCGGCCGATCTCGCGAAGACCGGCGCCGTGGCGTCGAATGTAATAATTGAGAAACCCCGCTCGGTTAACTCGCTGGAGCTGGTGATGTCGGGGGTACCCGCCGGGACAAAGATTCCCTCCGGAGACGGCCAGGTGGCAGTACCCGAGGGCGGGGGAAAGTGGCGACTAACCATCCACAGCACCTCGTTTTCTCCCGGGGGTACGTCGGGAAGGGCGCCGATCAGGATTCCGGAGAGCGGACCAGGGGCGGATCTTGCCAGCACCGCGGAGCTAACAGCGGCTAATCCGGCTGTTCAAAGTACCGCCCGGACGGTTCTTGCCGGCGAGACCGACGCGCAGAAGGCGGTGGCGCTGCTGCACGATTGGGTGAACACCCACATGCAAGCGCGCTATGATATAGGGGTGCTTCGCAGTGGGACCGATATCCTGAATGACCGCGTTGGCGTCTGTCGCGACTATGCCGTGCTCTACGCCTCTCTGGCGCGGGCCGCGGGAATTCCAACCCGAATCTGTTCGGGGCTGGTTTACTGGCACGGCCAGTTTTATTATCACGCCTGGGCGGAAAGCTATGTGGGGAAATGGGCACGGGTGGACCCAACCATGCCCACTGAATTTGTGGACGCGACGCACGTCACACTTGCACGCGGCGACGCGCGATCCATGTTCCGGATTGTGGGACTGGTCGGCCTTGTTAGAATAGAAGTGGTGAAGTTCGGGACCGGCCCGTAATAGGTGTTGGGTGTTGGGTGTTGGGTATTAGGTGTTGGGTGTGGCCGCTGGCGGGATCTTGAAGTCTGGCGCCGGCGCTGCGGGCGCGGGTTAAGAACGTGATTCGGCGTGGGGATGGGCTTTAGGTACGTGATCCGGCGTGTGGATGGCCGGGTTTTTTTTGAGAAGAGCTTATGGCTGCAGAACAGACTCCTGATTCGTTCATCCCGGTGCTGGTTTTCATGCTGTTCGGGCTCCTGATGTCAGGAGTTATCCTTCTCGTTTCTCGCCTCCTCCGCACTCATCGGCCGCAGAATTACGATAAGCTCTCCACCTACGAATGCGGCGAGCGATCTCTCGGACCGGCGTGGGCGCAGTTTAACATCCGTTATTACATCTTCGCGCTGGCTTTCGTCGTCTTCGACGTGGAGACCATTTTTATTTACCCCTGGGCGGTTTCGCTGCGATCCATGCGGAGCCTTGGATTGGGTCTCTTCGCCTTCTGGGATATGTTTGTTTTCGTGGTTGTGTTGCTGGTGGGCCTCTATTACGCCTACCGAAAAGGAGCCCTCAAGTGGGTCTGAAAGATCAGGGACTG
Source organism: Armatimonadota bacterium (assembly GCA_035686845.1). Taxonomy (GTDB): domain Bacteria; phylum Armatimonadota; class DASRZA01; order DASRZA01; family DASRZA01; genus DASRZA01. Next base: position 16,142 of record DASRZA010000163.1, read on the forward strand.
CCGGTGATCGGCGGCGCCAGCGGGATGCCGGGCGCCGGGCAGCCAGACGTGGCGTTTGCCAGCACCAGTACGCTGGATAAAATGGCCGAATGGCTCCAGAACCTGGGTCCGTACAAGAAGGTCGTCCAGCCGATGGTGAATCATGCGCGCGCCAACTCGATCTGGCCGCTCACCTTTGGGCTCGCCTGCTGCGCCATCGAGATGATGGCGACCGGCGCATCCCGATACGACCTGGATCAATATGGCATCTTCTTTCGAGCCACACCGCGGCAGGCGGATCTGATGATCGTCGCCGGCCGGTTTCCGTATAAGATGGCGCCTCGCATGCGGCTTCTCTGGGAGCAGATGGCGGAACCGCGATGGGTGATCGCGATGGGCGCGTGCGCCAGCACGGGCGGGCCATTCTATGATACTTACAGCATCTGTCCGGGAGCGGATCAGATCATTCCCGTGGACATCTATATTCCCGGCTGCCCACCCCGCCCGGAAGCGCTCATCGATGGTATTCGTAAGCTGCAGGAGATGATCCGGAGCGGCCGCCGTGAGGTGGTCACCGTATGACGGATGAAACCCCGAAGACGGGAACGAACGCCGAACCGGCCGCTGCCGCCGATAAGCCGGTCGAGAAGCCCGTTGTGCCAGCGGCTGAGCCTGAGAATCCGGCTGGGGAGTCACCCGCCGCCGAGAAGCCTGCCGCTGCCGAAAAACCGGCGGTAGAAACGCCTGCGGCCGCCCCCGCCACTGAGAAACCGGCTGCCGCCGCGCCTACGGTTGATAAACCCGCGGATGCAGCGCCCGCGGCTGAGAAACCTGCCGCCGCGCCCGCCGCTGAAAAGCCGGCGCCTCCTCCCCGGCCGGCCGTGCCTCCGAAGCCGGCGCCGGCGCCTCCACCCCCCGAACCACCCATAATTGCGGAGTTGAAGGCTGAGTTCGGCGAGGCGATTGTCGAGGCCGGTGTGGTGGATGACCGCCCGACATTTGTCGTCAATCGCGACCGGATGGTGGAGTTCGCACAGGCGGCGCGGGCACGCGGGTTTGACTATCCGGCGTGTATCAGCGGTGTCGATTGGCCGGACGAAAAGGTCCCTGAAAACTCGTTTCGGGAGACGGTGTACCATCTGCGAAGTATGAAGACGGGCGAATGGCTGGTCATCAAGGCGCGATGTCCATCGGATGATCCCTGGCTCAACTCGCTGTACAATGTTTACCGGAACGCGGATTGGGGTGAGCGAGAGATCTACGATCTCTTTGGCATTGAGTTTCGCGGACATCCGGACCTTCGCCGCATCCTCATGCCGGAGGACTGGACCGGCCATCCGCTCTTAAAAAGTTATCGCATGTCGACGTACTACGCTCCGGCCGGCACGGAGAGGCAGAAGTAGGACGGGGAGCGTGGGTGGGTGAGAGGGTGAGCGGGTGGGTGTGAGTGGGAGAGTGGGTGAGATTGAGGATGAACGATGAATCTAACAATAGAGTTCGTACCTCGCGCCCCGTACCTCACGCCCCGTACCTCGCGCCTTTTGAAGGGATGATCGAGTGAGCGTATCGATGCCGGAGACAGAGGCGCCCGCGGTTGCGCGCGCGCCCACGGGTGTACTTACCGAGCAGCAGATCGAGGCGGCGCGGATTATATCGGAGCGCGCTCTCTGGCTGCGTGACGTGGGACCGACCGCGCCTCGTGAGGATGGCCCGCCGCCGGCTGATGATGACAGCGTGGCGCTAAAAACCGAAGAGCTGGTACTCAATATGGGGCCGCAGCACCCGTCGACGCACGGCGTGCTGCGACTGCTGCTCCGCATTGAGGGGGAGGTGGTCAAGGACCTGGTTCCCGATCTCGGTTTTCTTCACAGCTCGTTCGAAAAGGTCTTCGAGAACCGGAATTTTCAACAGGGAATCGCCTATACGGATCGGATGGACTATTTAGCGGCGATGACCAATAATGAGTGCTACTGCCGCTCGGCCGAGCGATTGATGGGAGTTGAAGTTCCACCCCGCGGCGACTATTTGCGCTGCATCGCCTCAGAGATGGGCCGGATCGCCAGCCATCTTGTGTGGGTCGGGACGTTCGGATTGGACGTGGGCGCTCTGAGCGCGTTCCTGTACTGCTTTCGGGAGCGCGAGTTTATTCTGAATCTGTTCGAGGCGCTTTGCGGGGCGCGACTGACCTACAATTACATGCGAGTCGGGGGTGTGGCTTTCGATCTTCCCGAAGGATGGTCGGAACAGTGCCTGCAATTCCTCGATTACTTTCTGGACCGGCTGCATGAGCTGGATGAGCTGCTCACCGGCAATGAGATACTGCTGCGGCGCACCGAAGGCATCGGGACCATCGGCGGCGAGGACGCGATCAATTGGGGATTGAGCGGGCCGATGCTGCGCGGTTCCGGCGTGGATTATGACGTGCGCCGCTCGGACCCTTATGGCATCTATCCGGAGCTGGAGTTCGACGTGATTACGGAAGCCGGCGGCGATGTCCTGAGCCGTTTCTTCGTCCGGATGCGGGAAATGCGGGAGAGCGTTAAGATTGTAAGGCAGTGCCTGGCGAAGCTGCCCGATATGCCGGATGAACCGATTGTCGGTAAAGTGGGAAAGGTCATCAGGGCGAAGAAGGGTGAGGCGTACTCACATATTGAATCGCCTCGCGGAGACCTGGGCTGCTACATGATCGGGAATAACAGCGACCGGCCGTACCGGGCGAAATGGCGGGCGCCGTCGTTCAATAACCTTCAGGTGATTCCCGAGATTGCGCGCGGTTACCTGATCGCCGACCTTGTAGCGACGCTGGGGAGCGTGGATATCGTGCTGGGCGAGGTGGATCGATAGCGCTGTCGCCGGCTGCGTCCGGCGCCGGCGTCTTCCGGACAGGTTACTAAATGCACCCTCATCTGCTTGAAAGCTTTATGAACCTCGTGGGCCTCGGCGGTCCTTCCACTTCGATCGGGCTCTACGAGTCGGTACGTTCGCTGATAGCGGCGTTCCTCATATTCAGCTTCATCATGACGGCGGTGCTTTTTCTGATTTTAGGGCTGCGCAAGTTCCTCGGGTTCCTGCAGAGCCGGCTCGGCCCCAACCGGGTCGGAGGGCCATTGGGGCTTGGGCAAACGATGATGGACGCCCTCAAGCTGCTCACCAAGGAAGACATTGTGCCCGCGATGTCGGATCACCTGGTGTTCAACCTGGCGCCGGTGCTCGTATTTGTACCAGCGTTTATGGTCTACGTGGTGATTCCCTGGACAGCCACCGGCAGTCCGAAAGACCTCGACGTTGGCATCATCTATATCGCCGCCGTCACCTCTATCCAGGTCATCGGGATTGTGATGGCCGGGTGGTCGGCCAACAATAAATATTCGCAGTTGGGGGCGTTCCGGTCCGCCGGGCAAATGATCAGCTACGAAGTGCCAATGGTGTTGGCGCTGGTAGCGCCGGTGATCGCTGCCGGCACCTTTTCGCTGCAGGGGATTGTGCGAGCGCAGCTCTCTACGCAGTGGTATATCTTAGTAACGCCAATCGCCTTCATCGTGTACATGGTCGCCGGACTGGCGGAGACCAATCTGACGCCGTTTGACCTCGTGGAGGCCGAATCGGAGCTGATTGCCGGGTTTACCACCGAATACTCGGGGATGAAGTTTGCGCTCTTCTACCTGGCCGAGTTCGCCGGGAACTTCACCGTGGGCGCCATTGGCACAACGCTCTTCCTCGGTGGCTGGAGTATGCCGTTTGGGATTCCGGGCGGCTGGCCCTGGTTTATCATTAAATCTTCGATCATCGTTCTGGGGTTATTCTGGGTGAGAGGCACGCTGCCTCGCGTCCGGGTGGATCAGTTGATGGATTTAGGATGGAAGTTCCTGATTCCCGCCGCGCTCTTCCAGCTTCTGGTCATCGCTCTCTACGTCGCCGTCGGCTGGCCCTACTGGGCGGTCTTCATTATCAACGTTGTCGTGCTGATCGTGGTTCTGGCTCTCGGGGGTATGTTGGGGCTCCTGCCGTCAAGAGACGATCACGTACGAGATATTCGAACGGAACAGCGGCGAAAACGGGCGCTTATCTGAGCACGCCGATCTATACTAAGAATTTGCTCCAGCTTCGAGATTAGATCCCAAGCGAGTGGAAATCGAAACTGGTAATGATACGAGCGCGGGAAATGAAGAACAATCATGAATCCGGCTGACCTGATAAAAGAGATCCTGTACAGCGCCCTGAGCGTCGTCAAAGGCATGATAATGACGATGAAGAATCTGCTCGGGCTCCCGGTGCGATCCTACTACTCGATGCTGGGGAAAGACGAGCCGGAGAATCTCAAGGGAAAACGAATCCGGCGGGTGACGCAGCATTATCCGGAGGAGCAGTGGGCGCTGGCGCCTCGGTTTCGGGGGATGCCGACGCCGACCGTAGTCCCCGAAACGGGCGAGATGTACTGTATCGCCTGCCTGGCGTGCGTCCGAATCTGCCCGACGCAGATCATCGATATCCAGTGGCATAAGCCAGGCGCGGAGGAAGAGATCCCGCCGGATCCGATTACCGGGAAGCCGAAGGTGAAGCTGATCGACCGGTTTGAAATCGACATGGGCCGCTGTCTCTTTTGCGCGCTCTGCGTCGAAGCGTGCCCGACGAACCCGAAGTCGATTGTGATGAGTAGGGAGTTCGAACTGGGCGGCGCGAGCCGAATTGGGATGGTGTTTGAGGATCGGCGTCTGCCGGGCACGAAGGTGCTGCCGATGGCGCCGGTGAGCGACTCGGATGATCAACCGGCGACGGCGTACGTGAACGCAGCTATCGCCATGGCAAAGAAGAAGGGCGAATAGCATGAGACTCGGCATCCCGCCGCCCATCACCGCCGACTGGGTCTTCTGGATCGTCGCCATCTTTATACTGCTAACGGCGCTTGGGGTCGTGTTCATTAAGAATGTCATCCACGCGGCATTGGCGCTCGGGGCCTGTTTTTTTGGGATCGCGGCGATCTACATTCTGCTCCACGCGGAGTTCTTAGCGGTGGCCCAGGTGCTGGTCTACGTTGGGGACATCACGGTCCTGATCCTCTTCGCGCTGATGCTCACGCGAGGCATTGTAAGACCATATCTCGAAAAGTGGGGCGCGCCGGTCGCCGCGGGAGTTGTGATCGCGGTGCTTCTGGGCGGGATGTTCTGCCGCTATCTAACGACGGCGTCCTCGTACCTGGCGCCGGCGTCGAAAGCCGCGCCACTCGAATCGCTGACGCGCTACGGCATTGTACTGGCGTTCAGCCGGCAGTTGATCACCGATTACCTGCTTCCGTTTGAAGTGGCGTCGGGCATTCTACTCATGGCGTTGGTGGGCGCAATTGTTCTGGCCCGGGAGGAACGCCCCGATGACGCTGGATAGACTGGTTGGAGGGGCGCGCATGACGCTGTTTAGGCTGGTTGGAGGGGCGCCTTCATGACACTGGTTAGCTGCATGGTCCTGGCGGCGCTGGTTTTTTCTATTGGGCTGGCGTGCGTTATCGTTCACCGGAACGCCGTGCGCGTGCTGATGGGCATCGAGCTGATGTTCAACGCCGTGAATATTAACCTGGTCGCTATCAACTACTTTCATCCGCAGCCGGCGGGAGCGCACGGGGTTTTCTTAACGGGCCAGCTCTTTGCGGTATTCGTGATAACGGTGGCGGCGGCCGAGGCGGCCGTAGGATTGGCCATCGTGCTGGCCGTTTACCGCAACCTTCGAACCATCAACGTAGATCAGGCGTCGACTCTGAAGTTCTAACACGCTCTTTTTGCGATCAATGCAGGAATTTGTTGTTTCGCGGTTGTCAATGTGATGACTTTGACGTTGAGACTTTCAATCCGAGGGACTTTGCCCACCCGTGACTGATACACTGCTAAGCCTGGCGATCCTGATTCCGCTCTGCCCACTGCTGGCGTTCTTTGCGATCGTCTTCTTCGGCCGAAAACTGCCCCGCCAGGGCGCCGGGGTGGCGCTCGGCGCGATGGTGGTCGCATTTACGCTCATGCTGCTGGTCAATGGCGCGTGGCTTTCGAGACTGGCGCAGCAGAACGCAGTGCCGTTCGAAAAAAGCCTGCTCTGGCTGCGGCTTGGGGCGGCGCCGGGCCTGCAGAATGTCTCGCTGAGCGCCGGTTACCTGGTGGACAGCGCCACGGCCGTGCTGCTTTTTGTGGTCACCGCGGTTGGATCGCTGATCTTCTGGTTCGCGATGGGGTACATGGAGGGCGACCCCTGGTATCCCCGCTTCTTCGCTTACATGAGCCTCTTCGCGGCCGCGATGCTGGGCGTGGTGATCTCGAACTCGCTGCTCTGGTTCTTTATCTGCTGGGAGATCATGGGGCTCTGTTCGTATCTCCTCATCGGCTATTGGTACGATAAGCCTTCGGCAATGCGCGCGGCGAAGAAGGCGTTCGTGGTGACCCGCGTGGGTGACGTAGGGTTCTTTATCGGTATCCTGACGCTCTATCTCACCACC
>DASRZA010000164.1:0-19004 GCA_035686845.1 Armatimonadota bacterium
AGCGCGGGAGATGAGTCTCGAGATGGCGGAAATGGAAGCAGAAGCGCAGCGCGCGGAAGCCGAGACGGCGAGGGCGGAAGCAGAAGCGCAGCGCGCGGAAGCCGAGACGGCGAGGGCGGAAGCAGAAGCGCAGCGCGCGGAAGCCAATGCCCGGCGGCTTGAAGCCCAGGCGGAACGCGAAGCCCGAGAGCGGGCCTGGGCGAAGCTGAAGGAGCTTGGCATCGATCCGGACACGCTCTGACCCGACAGAGGCTGGAGCACACGCGACGGGGACGCTGCGTGCAGTTCTGCTTGATGACGGGGCGCTGGGACCAAGACATCGGCGCCTTGCGCGGGCGCACTCCGGCTGCAGTAGCGAGATCCTCATCTGCACCCTAACGGACGATGTACAAGGGATTCGTGCGCGCGCGGCGAAGGAAGAATTGACGTGACGGCATCGACCCGGAAATCGGCCGCCGTCTGATCGCTGGCGACCGGTGGCGCAATTCCTGTCCGGCGCCTGAGTTTTCAGCGCCTCGCTGCCCGTGGCGCGGGAGGTTTTTATTATGACCGCTGTGATGAGTCCAACGGCGACTCGCCCGCTCGCCATTTGCGGGGGAGAGCGGCTGATACCCAGAGGAACCATTTTACCCAGCCCGCCGACCACCGCTCTCGACGAGCAGATGGTGCTCGACTCACTTCGCAGCGGAAGCCACACCTGGGGACCTCATACCGAGGCTCTCCAGGAGGAATGGAAGCAGTGGAACGGTAATCTTCACTGTATCGCCGTGAACAGCGGCACTTCCGCGCTTCATCTCTGTCTCGCAGCGGTGAATATGAGCGCGGGCGATGAGGTCATAACCCCCGCCTACTCGTGGACCTCATCCGCATCGTGTATTCTTCATCATAACGGCATTCCGGTCTTTGCAGATATCGAACCCGTCTACGCCAACCTTGACCCTGCGAAAGTAGAAGCCGCGATCACACCGCGAACCCGTGCGATTATCGTCGTTCACCTGCACGGCGTACCCGCCGATATCGCGCCGATTCAGGAAATTGCGCGGCGGCATGGCATCGCCGTGATCGAGGACTGCTGCCAGGCGCACGGCGCAAAGTACTATGGGCGAAAGGTCGGAACGCTTGCCGATTGCGCCGCGTTCAGCCTCAACCAGAATAAAATGCTCTCGTCCGGTGAAGGCGGCTTCTTTGTAACCGATGATGAGGTCAACGCCGAGCGCGCCCGGTCGCTGGCGCTGTTCGGTGATTTCAGGCGCCCGGTTGAGGACCCCGAATATCATTCCTACGGACTCGGCTGGATGTACCGGTTCAACGAACTTTCCGCCGCCTACGCGAGGGCGCAGCTAACCCGGCTGGACGAGTCGATTGAGCATTCCCGATCTCTCTTCGCGATTCTGCGAAAAGATCTCGCCGGATTACCGGGCCTGATTCTCGCCAGCGAACCGGCCTGGGCCTCGGAAAACGGATACAACTTTGTCTGTCACGTGGACCCGACTGCCGTCGGATACGAGGGTCCGGCCGACCATTTCCGGGAGGCCATCGTGCGAGCGCTCCAGGCTGAAGGAGTCCCGGCATCCGTCTGGCAGCGCAGAATCCTGCCCGAATTCTCAGCAATCGCTGCCCGCAACGCCTACGGGAACGGCAGTCCCTGGCGAGAGCACGGCTCGGAAGTCTCTTACGATCCGGGCCAGTATCCGAACGCGCTCTATCATTCGGCGACCTACTTTATTCTCAGCGGGCTCCGGCTGCCAAACACCGAAGACACCGCCCGGCTCATCGCCGCCGGGGTCCGCCGCGTCTTCGAGAATCTCGATCAGCTTGATATCGATGAGCTTGCCCGCGGCGCGGACATCAGTCTTTACGAACGCGGCTGGCGCCCTCATGCCGTATCGTGACGAGACCTACGGCACGCTATGACCGAGCATAATATGCTGGCCGGGTTCGCGGAGGTTGACTTCACGCCACCGCCCGGTCTTAACCTCCTGGGCCAGATGCATGCGCGCCGGGCCGAGCGAGCACGAGATCCATTGATGGCGACAGCGTGCGCCCTGCAATCGAGCGGGCAGACCATGGTGCTGTTGTCGGTCGACATTTGCATTTTGCCCCTACCCTTCGCGGCGGATGTCCAGGAGATGTTCGAGCGCGAGACCGGCATCCCGGCTCGTTCACTGCTGATCCACGCCACTCATACGCACGACGCCCCTTCGGTCATTCCGCTGCTCTCGGCGCCGCCGGACCCCACGTTTGTTGAACAGCTTCGCCGCTCGATTGTTGACGCGGCGCGCAGGGCAATCGCGGATCTCAGACCCGTACAGATCTTTGCCGGCTCAGGAACAATGGAGCATCTGGGATGGAACCGGCGCGCGATGTTCAAGGATGGAAGCAGCCGGATGTACGGGCACTCGGAGATGCCGGGGTTTGAGGGCATAGAGGGTCCGCGGGACCCGACGCTCAGCCTGCTCGTTGCGCGCGATGAGCAGGGCGTCATCGCCGGAATTATCCTCAACTTTTCCTCCCACCCCAACTGTATCGAGAACGCCTCTGTTTACAGCGCCGATCTACCCGGGGCCGCGAGGCGGGCGCTGCGCCGGCTGCTGGATGCGCCCGTCCCGATCGTTTATTTGACCGGCGCCGCCGGGAACACCGCCCCGAGTTTGCTCGATCCGCATGTTCCTGAGCAGCCCTGGCGTGGCGAAGACGGATTGGAGCGATCCGGGATCTATCTGGCGGGAGAAGCCGGCAAGATCATCGCCGGCTGCTGGGAACCGATGATCGCGCCCGCGCTCGATCTTGCTCAAGAGGTAATCTCTCTCCCATTGCGAAACTGGCCGGCTTCTGACGACGCGAATTACCCGGAACCACTCAAGACCGATTCCTGGGCCGACGCGGTCGGTTATTATCGTGCGGCCGAGGCGGATTGGCCTCGCCTTGTGGCCGGAGACAGCCCCGAGCCGCTGCGTCTGAGCGTGCTCCGCGTGGGTGACGCGGCCATCTGCTTCAATCCGGCCGAGCTTTTCGTGGAATATGGGCTGGAGATCCGGGCAGAGTCCCCGGCCCGGGTAACCATGATTGCCGAGTTAACCGATGGCTATGCCGGCTATGTGCCGACTCGCCGGTCTCTCGGCCGAGGCGGCTACGAAACCTGGCCCGCTCCCACCAGCCGGCTCAGTGTCGAATCCGGGGAAAAGATCGTCCAATCGACGCGGCGCCTGCTAAAGCGCGCGTTCAATGATCGCCCCCGCCATTCACCATAGCGAAAATACAACCCCCGATTGCGCGGCGATGACGGGCGCCGCATCGTGATAAAGGAGAATCAAATATGAGAAGATGGACCATTTTTGTGGCGGCGCTCGCCGCTGGAATCGCGGCCGCGGCGATCGCGCCGGCCGCGGCCCCGGTGGACAAGGGCATCCCCAAACCAAAGATTGATCCGGCGGTGGCGGCCCACCAGATCGGCGAACCCTCCCTGCAGGATATCTTAGACAAGCTCGGCTACGACATTGACACCAAGACAGAAGAAATCCCCGCGCAGTTGTTCCGTAAAGCCGGGCGCGGCCCCGTGACTCACGAGCCGATTGCGGCTTTCGGACTGCCCAAAGTCTGCGCCAGCGGCTGGTATATACCCACAGAAGCCAGGCCGACGCTTAAGCCGACCTGGCAGACCGACGAAAAGCATAACAAACAGTATACGCCTCCCATCGCAGCAGGCGGCAAAATCACCTTTAATCCAGGCAGGCGAGTCTTCGGGCTCTTCGTTTCCACAGCCGGCTTCAAAGACGAAACCGTCTGCACGCAGGACGCCTTGCAAAAATATGTGCCCCGATTCCCCGCCGACGATCGGCACAAGGCCCACGTCTTTCCCGCACGGCGCAACGGGCAGCTAATCCCGAACACCTATGTCATCGGCTGGGAATACTCCACCAACGACGATGACCAGGATATGGTTACGCTTGTGAGCAACGTGACGCCGGTGCAGTAGCGGCCGGACGTCAGGCCCGCAGCAGCTTCCGAACCCGGTCATCCAGCTCCTTCTGATCGTGGGCAAACGACTGAAGGGCGCTGTTGGACATCAGGTCGTCCAGCGCAATCTCACCGGACGCCAGCCGATCTTTCCAGCGTGCCAGTTTGGGAATCTTGCCGTCTTCAAAGAGCTGGCGAGTCTCCTCTTCGGTCCAGGTGTGGAACATATTCCCAAACCCGTGGGAATCCAGGAAGCGGAGCATGGAGTCCGGAGTCTCAAGGGCGGGCGCGTCGGCGCTCAGAAGCCGCGCCATTTGCTGAAATTCCTCCGACATATCCCACAGGGCGGAGAGGCCGGCGCTCTCGGCGCCCGGCGCGAGTGAAGGGTTAAACGTTCGCTCCGCGCAGCAGGCGAGTGGTTCGGGATGCGCCGCCAGCCGATCGTGCAGCGCTGTGGCGACCTTTGGCGGCAGCGTGAACACGTCGATACCGGCCAGATCAATAACCTGCTGCGCTTCCCGGGTGCTTGCGCCGATCTGGCGGGTTTCCTCGTTGATCCCCTCATCCCGGAGCAGCCAGAGCCCCTGCTGTGAGGCCAGCGTCGCCTTCTCGCCCACAAGTTTGCCGTCGCCGAGGCCGTTGTCCGCAACGAAAGAATTGAGCCGGCCCATGAACACGTTCACGAACTGGGGGCGCGAAATCAGCGCGGCAAGAAAGTTCTGTCGCGCCGAGAATCCCAGCGTGAAGTTGATCGGCATCGCCTCGGAGGCGAGCCTCCGTACGGTGATATACCCGGCCGGGGTCAGCGGGACTTTGATCAGGAACCGCTCGGGGCAAACGGCGTAATAACGTCTCGCAAGGGCCATCGACGCGTCCACGTCGTGCGCAACGACCGGCGGCAGCTCCACGCTCACGTGGGCGTCAAACGTGTCGATCAGCCGGAGCGCCACCCGGCAGTTCAGAATGAATCCGATCTCCTGCACCAGGCGGTTTTCGTCGATCCCAGACTCTTCCTCACGGAGCCGCGCCGCGGCCCGGGGGATCAACTCATCGAACTGTCCCTTCTGGACCTCTTTGTTCACCAGCGTATTGTTCGTGGTCATGTGCGTGAATTCACGCGTCCAGAGCTTCTTAACCTCGTCCAGATCGCCCGTGTCCAACCAGAGCATGCTCCCGAGATCACGGAAGCTCGCCCAGATTGGATCGCTGCGAAAGCTCGTCGAAAGCGATCCATAAGCTCCCTTAAAGCCCTCCAGAGCAATCTCGCGCACCGCCGCGTCGGCGCCCGCCGTCCGAGTCGTTCCAGCCGTTGTCACCATCATTCCCCTCGCTTTCACCGGGTCCTATCGGCACTAAGACGCGCGCACCCGGTCAACCCTATTGTACCCAACCCGGAACAAGTTGACGCCGCGGCGCGTATCGGCAGACCCCGAACTCCTGAAGGGACGTCCGATCATAGCGAAGGGCTTCAGCCCTGGTATTCCACAGGACGCTTCAGGGGGCGAATCTGGCGCTCGTTCAGTTGCTATCGGGATGTACGTGCGCGCCATAAACCTGGCCGGTGATGGGATGGTGGTGCGCCAGGTTCGCCCGATGGAGAAGATCATGATCCGCCAGAATCGCCCCGATCGCGCCGTCCCGCTCAACCCTGTGGTCCGGGCCGAGAACCACCGCCCGGTCGCACAGAACGGGCGCCAGATCGAGGTCGTGGGTCGTGACGATGAGGGTTTTGCCGGACCGGCTCAGCGTTTGCAGCAGATCAAGGAGCCAACGCTGCGAGCGGGGATCGAGCGCAGCCGTCGGCTCGTCCATCAAGAGCGCCTGCGGATTGACGGCGAGCGTCGCCGCGATGGCCACCTTCTTCTGCTCACCGCCGCTCAGTTGATACGGCGCCCGGTCGCATATCCGGCCCAGATCGAGCATGGCCACGACATCCGCCACCCGCACCCGCACCGAAGCGGCGTCAAGACCAAGCTGAAGCGGTCCGAACGCGATCTCGTCCCACACCGTCGGCGAGAAGAGCTGAACGTCGGATCGTTGAAAAATAAAGCCAATCTTTTGCCGGAACGCCTGCGAGAACTGATCATCCTGGAGCGCCGCCTCGCTCATCTCCACTCCAAAGGCTCGAAATACGCCTGATGTTGGGAAGATCAGGCCATCCAGCAGCTTGAGAAGCGTTGATTTTCCACAGCCGTTGGATCCGAGCACGGCCAGTCGCTCACCCGGCCGAACTTCGAGACACAGCGAATCGAGCGCCAGCGTGCCATCGGCATAGCGATAGCTCACATTCTGGAGTTCGAGGAATGGACGAGAATCAGAATCGGCCAATAAAATGGTCCCAGGCGCAGAACATTGCGAGAGCCAGTAGTGACGCGATGATCCATGCGGCGTCGCTGCGACCAACGCGCCATTCATTCAGCGTCCGCGGCTCGCCGCGCCAACCGCGGCTGATCATGGCGCGGTGGACCTCCTCGCTCAGCGCCTGTGACCGGGCGAAAAGACCCGTCACCGCCGCCGCGATGAACTGTCGTCCCCCTGCGCCGCTCTCTGCGCGAATCACCCGGCTCTTCCGCGCCATAAAGAGGTCGCTCGCCGTCTCCATTACGTGAGAGAGGTACCGGTAAACCATGCCCAGCGTGTATACGAAAAGACGCGGGACCAGCAGCGCACGGAGGGCCGCTAACAGCTCGGACCATCGCGTCGTGAGCGTCAGTAAGCTTACCACCGAGACCGACGCCATGACACGGCTGATCAGAGTGAGCGCCCCAAGGATCCCCTGCCGGGTGATCGCCAGTGAGCCGTGTGATCCATGTCCCCACCTCATGAGCGTCACGACTGTATGGCCGGGCGTAATAATGTTGAAGATTGCCGGCAGCGCGGTGGCGCATACGAAGGCGGCAAGAAGAGCAAGCCGCAGCCCGAAAAGGCGCAGTGGTATCCCGGACAGGACAGCGAGCAGCATCGCAGCCGCCGCAAGCGCAAACAGGCAGACCGGATGATGGATCGTCCCCGCAGCCAGCAGCGCCGCTGCGAACGCGATCACTTTCACCCGCGGATGAATCTTCTGAAGCAACCCCGGCTGGCGTGACAGCGAGTCGGAGAAAAGCATCTGCCGGGCGAGCGCCGCCGTGTCCGTCAGCGTCTTCTCCAGGAACGACGTGCGGCGAAGCGTTCCGCCCGGCGCGCAGGGAGGACCCGGCTCCATCTGCAGCAGCCAGGCCGGAACGTGACCCGCCATGACGCTGGACTCAACCTGCTCAGGCGCAGGCTGGCCGGCCCGAATCTGCGTGGCGGCGACGGGATCTCGTCGCCGCAGCGCCCGGGCCAGAAGACAGCAAAGGGCGCCCGCAGCGGCCACACCAATCATCGCAGAAATCCAGTATCCGGCCGCGTGCTGCCAGCCGCCGGTCGCGTGCGGAAAGCCATATCCTGGCAGTGGCGCGCTGCGCCATAGACCAGCCAGCCGGTTCATTCCCGGCGGAATGAAGCCCCAGATCTTTTTCAAATCCTCCGTCGAGTACTCGCCAAAAGCGCTCCCGGAGGCCAGCAGCCCCAGCGGCGCCAGCGCCACCAACAGACCTACCCCGATCCACGCCTGGGAACCGGAAGAATCGCGCTGTTCCGCGCTGTTAAGAAGCACCGGGTCCGTTCGCAAAAGGAAAGCGACGGCCATGCCTGAGACCGCCGCCTCAGCGGCGCCCGCGAGCGTGAGATGAGCGAGCAGCATCGCCGGAAGCGTCTGACCAAGCCGGTAGGGGCAATAGAGCGGTGTTCCCGCGGCGGTATGATAGAGAACCGGCTGAATGCCCAGTTCGACCGCGGCCGCAATCGCCGCCAGATTAATCCCCGCGTACGCGCCGATTGCGGCGGCCCACGGACGCGGCGGCCGCCCGCCAGGCATACCCGATAGTATCCTGTAAACCGCGTGACCCGAGATCGGCAGGATGACCGCCATGTTCAGGATATTGGCGCCGAGCGCCAGAACCCCGCCGTCGCCGAAGAAGAGGGCCTGTATCACAAGCGTCACCACGAGCGCCAGTATGGCCGCTTCAGGCCCCAGCACAATCGCCAGCAGCGTTCCGCCCACCGCGTGCGCCGTCGTCCCTCCCGGTACCGGCACGTTCAGCATCATCACGCCAAACGCAAACGCAGAGCCTGCCGCCAGCAGCGGCGCCTCCCGCTCCCTGAGTCTCCCTTTAAGGCGCCGGGCCGCGAAGAAGCAGGCGGGGGAAGCAAGCCCCGCCGTTACCGCACACGTCGCTGGACTCAGATAACCATCGGGAATATGCATAGAGATTACCGCTGTTTCAGTATAACGGAAACAGGCGCGGGGCGCGGGGCGCGGGGCGCGGGGCGCGGGGCGCGAGATACAGTTCCCCTTCGCGCTTCGGGTCGGGCGATAGATCTGGGATACGGCTCCCCTTCCCGTTTCGGGAAGGGGTCGGGGGATAGGTCCGAGGCGCTCGATATACGGAATCTGTTGCTCAACGGCGGAATCTCCGGTAAACTGGCGGCTATGAGATCGGAGGATGACGAACGAGCGGCGCGCCTGGCCGCGGGCCGGATTATCGACCGGGATGAACTGGTCTCGGTCCTGCGCGAGTACGCCAGGGCGCGGCCGGAGATTCAGGTTATCTGGCTGTTCGGTTCCCAGGCGGAAGGCGCCGCACGGCGCACGAGCGATCTTGATCTGGCTTTTCAGGTCGTCCCGCCGCCCGCCGCGGAAGACGAAATCGCCTACCGCGCCGCCCGAGCGCGCGAGCTCGAAGCGCTACTGCGGGTACCCGTCGACGCGGTGCTTCTCTCGCCCGCGCTGCCAGTGCCGCTGCTCTGGAACATCCTCCATACTCACACGGTGGTGTACGAGAGAGAACCGGATCAGGCGGCCACCACGGGCGCGTTTTTACGGGGGGTCTGCCGCGACGAGTGGCCCCGCCTTGAGCGCCGGTGGGAACGTAACCGGCGCGAGCTGCAGAAATGGGCTGAAGATGCGCCTAACCGCTCGTGAACTCTTAACCCGCCTGATCGAGATCCTGAATGATCTCGACGCTGAGCTGGCCTCTCTTCCGCCGGCCGAGCTGCCGTCCTCCCGCCAGACTGCGGCCCTGGAGCGATGGCTGCAGCTCACGATTCAAATCTCGATAGACCTGGGAGACCGTCTGCTCGCCGCGAAGGGAGTCGATGAACCACCACGCTCGCGGGACATCTTTTCTGCTCTTCACTCGCTGCACGTCATCCCAATCTCAACCGCCCGGAGTATGGAGAGCCTGGCCGATCTTCGAAACCTGCTGGTTCATGAGTACGGCGAGTTCCGGCCGGCTACCACTCCCGGTCATGCACGGCAAGCCCTCCCGATTCTGCGAGAGTATGCGGCGGCGGTCGGTCAGGCTCTCGACTCCACTGGGGGATCGATGACTTAGCAGCGGCATAGGTCGCTGCAGGCAGGCAGGCGGCGCCGGCCGTGGAACGGTACTGCCCTTAATGATATTGGCGTTAGCGGGTGACCCGGCCGACCATGATGGCGGATGGGTTTCACTGGTCGAGCCGCTCGCATGAGAATCAGATAGTCAAAGTATATGAACATCAGCATGAGGCAGATAATCGCAATTGGCAGGCAGTCGGACCGGCATAACGCCTTCCCCGAATTAGCCCCAATCATCGAGAGCGATCGTCGGGAGGGCCTCGGTTGGCGCTATGACGGACTGGGCGATTGGAGCACGGACGCCATCTTTGCGAAGCTTCAGGAGTTGGGCGTGGATACATCCGAGGGCCGGTTCCGCGCCCAGACCGAAGCGGCGGGCCCGCCGCTGGTCCTCTACGAGGGATGGGAACCCCGGGGCGGATGGCGCGGCGACCTGTGGGATGATTTTTCTTATCTTGCAGCGGAAGAGTTGTGGAACCGGCTCACTCCCGATCTCGTGTGCCCTGAGATGATTGCCGACCGGATTGATCCCGTCGTTGAGTCGTCCTACGCGAGCGACACTCCCGGCGAGTCAGAAGTCAAATCCCAGGAGAAGATGTCGGCAGCCATGGCGCTGATGGATTACCTGGAGCGTTTTCCGGAGGAGGAGCGGGAGGAGCGGTACGAGGAGGTCTGCGGATGTACCATCTGCGATTATGAAGGCTGGCTCCTCGATATCATCTGCAGGTGTGGAGCGAAGTATCCGGACGAGATTACCCGGATCGCAGATATCATGTCCGGCTTTGCCCTCAACGCGACGAACTTCCAGGAAGATGTCGCGGAGGAGCTCGCGCGCGCCGGAAGGCGCGACGAGGCGCGCCGGCGAATCCGGCGGAACGTGGAACGTTCCCCCGAGAACATCCAGACCCATATTCGCGCCGGCGATGCCTACGAGGTGATGGGCGCCGTCGACGAGGCGCTGGGAGAGTTCACGGCCGCAGCGGAGATAGCGCGCGATTCCAAGGAGTGGGGCTGGGCCGCGGATCGCATGGAGTGTTTCCTGCAAGAGAACGGTCGCGGCGGTGAGTACAACGAATTCCTGCGCAAGCATCCCCGGCCGACCGGCAAAAGGGGGCGTCGGGCTCCTGCCAGGTCGGCCGCGGTGTCAATGCCTGCTGCCCCGGAGAGCCCGCCGGAGCGAGTCACACAGGAGTCATCTCCGCCGGCCGCGGCGGCGGCTCGGCAAGCGTACAAGACACTTAAGGGACGAGCGATGTGCCCCTGTGGAAGTGGCAAGAGGTACGGAGAATGCTGCCGTAAGCGCCGCTGAGCGATACCCGCGCATGCGCCGGCGCGCCGAGGAGGTCTCATGCGTAGTTCCATCCAACCACTCCCGAAGGACGAGGTAACAAAGGCTGTCGAGCGGCGCGGGCCGGCGCGGGACCTGGGCGCCGCTGTCCACAGCCTGGCGCCGGCCGGGCAAGAGAGGACTTTACAGCGTGACATCTGAAGCCGCTGCGCCCCATACGACGGCTTATTACCGAATCGACCCGGCGGAGGAGATCGACCAAGCCGCTGCCGGCGCCCGACGCCTCTTCGACGCGCTCGCCGGCGGCCCGCTGGTCAGCCGGAAGGACGACGGCTGGATCTATTCCGGCCCCTGGATCGAGGAGGTCCGCCGCGGCCTTGCTGTAGCGCCGGCGGTCCTCCTGCACGCGCTCGATCAACTTCCGGCCCGCCTTCACGAACCCGGTCCTATCGCGGAATTGATCGAAGACCTGGCACGGCTGG
The DNA here is from genome assembly GCA_035686845.1 of Armatimonadota bacterium. Classification (GTDB taxonomy): domain Bacteria; phylum Armatimonadota; class DASRZA01; order DASRZA01; family DASRZA01; genus DASRZA01. The sequence continues at coordinate 11,150 of DASRZA010000164.1, forward strand.
CGCTGTTTCGCCTGAGCCGCGCAGGGGATGCGGTTCGGCTCTCCCCCAGTCCCTGCAGCCTTGCCCGACTGGCGCTGGAGCACGCGGCTTCCGCGCGACCGCGGGACGCGGTTCGGGTCCTGGCGGCGCTCTGGGATGATCTCGACCGGTCAACGCAGGACGAAGCAGTCCCGTGGGTGCAAGAAGCCCTTGAGACGCTCGGGACGCCGGCGCCGGGGGCGCGGCAGGACGCCCTCAAGGAGTTCCGCCTGTCCCCCTTTCCCGAGGGCCGGCGGGAACGGATCATCATACTGGCCAGTGGTCTCGTCCTGTTTGCCGGGCGGATCAACATTCCGGAGACTTACGACCTCCTGATCCAGATCCTGGATCACCACTGGCCGGAGATAAGGGATACCGCCGCCAGGTCACTGCACGGGTGGCAGGCGCCGGACTTGATGGAGAGGCTTGGCCGGGCGCTGCTGCGCGGCAAGGAGGACCCGGCCGCAGTCGAGAACACCCGCCGTCTACTTTACGAGTTGGGATCGCGGAAGGACCCCGCGGCGCTGCCCTACCTGCGCGAGATCCAGGGATCCGCGCTGGACGGCCCGCGTGTCCGAAAGGCCATCCGGCAGTGCGCGGGTTTGCGGGAGCCAGCCAGGCGCCAACGGGTATGGCGGAAGACGCCGCTCTTCGATTCGGGAATGGCCGTCGCTGTTGGGCGTCTTCCGGGAGGCGACCCGGCCGGCGTCGGCGCCTCCGTCGATTCACGGCGCCGCTCCTCGGAAACCGGAGTCATCCGCGTTCAGGCGGGCTGCAGTGTACAAAGGCTAAATGCCTCCACACCGCGAGAGGCGTTCGTCGGCCGCGTGATACTGGTGGCGTTGGCCCGGCATGAGATCGAAAGCAGCGACGCGGCGGCCGTTTGCCGGTCCATTGCTGCCCACATATGGGACGTGCAGCTCGACGATCCACCAGGTGAGAATCCGGCGCCGCCACTGACGCTGGATGCGCAGGCCGGGGAGCCGGCGCTGCTGTATGAAAATGGGGCAGTTTGCGTCTACCTGCGCCGGCAGCGGGATTACCGGCCGTACTGGCAAGGACTTGTGGCCGAGCTGGAGCTGCGCGATGGAGAGGACGAGATCGCCACCTTCCACGTCCACGCGCTGCACGTAGGGGATCCGGAGCGGGTGCTCCAGGCGGCGTGGATGGGGGTATGGGCGTGGTGGCGCCGCTGCCGGCTGTTTGACGCCAGTTGGCCTACAGGATAGAATTCAGATGGAGGTGACGCAGAATGTCGGTTGTCGAGAGTTCGCAGGACCGGAGCGTGGAACACCTGCTGAAAGCGGTGAAGGAGCTTCCACCGGCAGACCTGGACCGGTTCGCACGGGAGTTCCGCGAGTGGCAGGCCGCCGAAGGTGGAGCGGTCGACGACACGGCTTTGCTGGCGCGCATAGACGCCAACTCGCGTCTTCCGGGTGGGCAGCAGCAGCGCTTCGAAGAACTCCGCCGCAAGCGCCAGGACGGCCGGCTGCCTCCCGACGAGGAATACGAACTCCACGCGTTGTGGGATCGCTCCGAGGAGATGAACGTCGCGCGCCTTGAGGCGCTCATGGAGCTTGCCCGGCGGCGCGGCGTGGATCTCGACACGGTAATGCACGACCTTCACCTCGACCAACGCACGCGTGCCTTCTGACCGCGTCAGCGCTCGGCAAGCTCGCCTCGTGGAGGAGCGAGCGCGTGGGCTTTGCGAGTACTGTCGTACCCCGGCCGCGTTCTCGGCGCAACCGTTCGAGGCGGACCATATTCTACCGAGCGTGAAAGGTGGTCCCACCGTCCTGAACAATCTCGCCTACTCCTGCGGATGCAACCGCTATAAGTCTGACCGCACTCACGCTCCCGATCCACTCACGGGTCGGTCGGTGGAGCTGTTCCACCCTCGCCAGCACGTGTGGAAGCGCCACTTTCGGTGGAGCGAAGATGGAACTCTCATCCTCGGTCGAACTGCCATCGGGCGCTCAACGGTCGAACTGCTTCGAATGAACCGGCTTGCGCTGGTGAACTTGCGGCGACTATTGATACTGGCCGGAAAGCATCCTCCCGCCGAGGAATGACGACTGATCATCTTTGGACGTTGATTTCCCCCCCGGAGGAGAGACTGTACGCGGGGCGAATGAGGATCTGAGACTGAAGATTTGAAAATGATACCCGACACAACAAGTAAGGAGTCGCCGATGATCCGAGCCATCATAGAGCCGGATGGGAGGATCCGGATCCCAGACGACCTGCTTCGAGATTGGCCATCCCACCACGTGGCGGAACTGGTCCCTACCGATGAGGGCATCCTGCTGCGCCCCGCGCGGCGGCTCACTTGGGATGAGGTGTTCGCAGGGGAGCCACTGCGATCGAGAGTAACGGAGCCACGGGACCTTCCGGATCAGGTGGCGGGTGATAACCTCTACCTCTGAGCCGATTGTGCCGCCAGCGCGTGCCCTGGACTCGATGTTCATCGCTTATCCGCTTCTGACCGGACATCCGGCAGCAGAAGTTCTGAAGAACACGCTGCGCAAGCAGACTGGCTGGTTTATCCTCCCCATGGACCAGGCGGCGGGTTCCAGAATCGCGCTCAGTGTTCTGTCCTTCTACCCGCCGGGCGCACGGCGGTGCAGCCGGGCTGAAGGTCACGCTCGGGGCTGAGTCGTGGGCGCAGCCCGCCGCGACCAGGTCTCCGGCGAGCCGGCTGTCTGGTGTGGCTCTCCCCGGCGTCGTTCGTTACCATAAGATCGCGCGCGTGAAGCCCACCGAACTGAGGCTAAGTCCTTGAGACGACCACCAGACGACTATGATACAGCCTACAAGGAGGTGACCGATCACTACCCGGCCCACTTCTTCAATATCCTCTGGCCAGAGATTCACGCGCTTATCGACTGGTCCCGAGGCGTCGAATCACTGGAACAGGAGCTGCGCTACGCGATCCGGTTGGCCGGCCGCGGTAAGCGGACCGTAGACAAGCTGTTCCGGGTGTGGCTCAAGGATGGAAGGGATGCATGGGTCCTGCTGCACGTCGAGTTCCAGTCCCAGGTTGACCCAACCCTCCCCGAACGAGTGTTCATTTGTAGTACGTTGCTGTTTGCACGCCATCGCATGCCCGTGGCCAGCTTCGTAGTACTGGGAGATCCCACAGCGGAGTGGCGGCCAGAAGGCTTCGGATATGATGCGTTCGGGCGCGGCGCCCACTTGTCGTTCCACACGGTAAAGCTGCTGGACTGGCAAGACCGGCTGGCAGAGCTGGAAGCCAGCTCGAATCCCTTCGCCCTGATCATCCTGGCGCACCTGGCGTCTTTGGAGACGAAGCGCAAGCCGCGGAACCGTTTGGAGTGGAAGAAGCGTCTGACGTTATGGCTGTTGGAGAAGGGGGCGCCGGAGCAGGTGGTGGTCGATCTGTTCCGGTTCATGGATCTGATCATGGCGCTGCCCGACGACCTGGCGGTTGAGTACGACGAAGCGGCTGAAGAGTATCGGAGGAGAGAGACGATGCCAGTACTATCACAAACGTTTCAGAGAGCTGCGCAAAGAGCCGAGCGGGAAGGCGCTCTCAACGAGGCCCGTGAAGCAGTGATCCGTGCCCTGGACGTGCGGTTTCCGGAAGCGCCGGACACCCTGCGCGAGCGGATCCGGGCCATCGGGGATCTACCGCTGTTGAGAGAGCTCCAGACGGCAGTGATCCGTGCTGCGTCGGTCGAGGACATCGAGGCGCAGGCGCCGTAGCAGACTCCCTGTCAAGAACTTGCCTGTAGAAAGAAAACAGTCGTATGTTGAGACAGGCGCCGGAACGCTCGCGGGAGCTGCGCACGGAGTCGCTCGCCGCTGACCTGGTCGTCGTGGGGGGCGGGATGGCCGGAGTCTGCGGCGCCCTCACCGCTGCCCGCGCCGGCCTGCGGGTCGTCCTCGCGCAGGATCGTCCCGTCCTCGGCGGCAACGCCAGCTCCGAGGTGCGGCTCTGGGTGCTCGGCGCCACCAGCCATGGGCGCAATAATAACCGGTGGGCGCGGGAGGGAGGCGCCATTGACGAGATCCTGGTCGAGAACACCTACCGGAACCCGGAGGGGAACCCTCTTATCTTCGACACGATCCTTCTCGAAAAGGTCCTGGTCGAGCCGCTCATCACCCTGCTGTTGAACACGGCAGTCTACGAAGTGGGCAAGACCGATCCGGATACCATCGCCTCCGTCACCGCCTTTTGCTCCCAGAATTCCACCCGCTATCTCCTCTCGGCGCCGCTCTTCTGCGATGCCAGCGGCGATGGAATTGTCGGGTTCCTGGCAGGCGCGGCGTTCCGCATGGGCGCCGAGTCCACCGCAGAGTTCGGTGAGAAGTTCGCCCCCGGTGAGGAGTACGGCGAACTCCTGGGTCACTCCCTCTACTTCTACAGCAAAGATGTGGGCCGGCCGGTCCGGTTTATCCCCCCGTCATTCGCGCTCGATGATATCACCCGGATTCCCCGGTTCCGCTCGTTCAATGCCCGGGAATACGGCTGCCGGCTCTGGTGGATCGAATACGGCGGTCGAATGGATACGGTCCACGACACCGAACGGATCAAGTGGGAGCTCTGGAAGGTGGTCTACGGCGTCTGGAATTACATCAAGAACAGCGGCCAGTTCCCCGAAGCGGAGACGCTCACGCTCGAATGGGTGGGCCATATCCCCGGCAAGCGGGAGAGCCGCCGCTTCGAGGGGGATTACGTGCTCCGGCAGCAGGACATCGTGGAGCAGACCTCCTTCCAGGATGCGGTGGCATTCGGCGGATGGTCCATCGATCTGCACCCGGCCGACGGAATCTTCTCCGAGAAACCCGGGTGCGCCCAGTGGCACAGCAAAGGAACCTACGCGATCCCGTACCGCTGCTTCAACAGCCGGAATATCCGCAACCTTTTCCTGGCCGGGCGAATCATCAGCGCCAGCCACGTGGCGTTCGGATCCTCCCGGGTGATGGCGACCTGCGCCCACGGCGGCCAGGCGGTGGGGATCGCCGCGGCTCTCTGCACTGAGCAAGGGCTGCAGCCCGCCGATGTCAGTCGGGACCCGGCGAAGATCCAGCAGTTGCAGCGCGGTCTGATGCAAACCGGCCAGCACATTCCCGGCTGTTCCCTGGAAGACCCCGAAGACCTCGCCCGGCAGGCCGCCCTCTCCGCGACGAGCCAGCTCCGCCTGCGAGAACTGCCGCCCAACGGGCCGCTCCTGCCGCTCACCGACTCCTGGGCGATGCTGCTTCCGGCAGCCCCGGGCCGGATGCCGGCCGCCACATTCACCCTGGACGTGGCCGAGCCCACCCGGCTCCTGGTGGAGCTGCGAGTCAGCAGCCGCCCTGAAAACCACACGCCCGACGTGACCCTGGCAGAGCGGGCGATCTTGCTTCAGCCCGGTCCCGGACAGGCCGTGCGCGTTGACTTCGGCGTCTCCATCGACTCGCCCCGCTACATCTTCATCTGCCTGATGCGCAATGAGAGCGTCTCCGTCCGGTGCAGCGAGAAGCGGATGACTGGCGTGCTGGCCCTCTGCAACCGCTTCAATCCGGCCACCGGCCGATCCGCCGCGCAGCAGCCGCCGGACGACATCGGCGTCGACGCTTTCGAGTTCTGGACGCCTCGACGGCGCCCGGGCGGCCATAGCCTGGCGCTGCGGCTTGATCCCCCGCCGGATCTCTTCGGCCCGGAGAATATCGTGAATGGTCTGCAGCGACCCACCCGGCAGCCCAACGCCTGGGTCGCCGATCCCGCCGATCCCTCTCCCACGCTGACGCTGCGTTGGGACTCGCCTCGCACGATCCAGCGCATCGATCTCTTCTTCGATACCGACTACGACCATCCCATGGAATCGGTGCTGATGGGCCACCCGGAGTCAGTGATGCCCTTCTGCGTTCGGCGCTACCGCCTCCTCGACGCTGCCGGAACCGTGATCGCCTCCTGCGACGATAACCACCAGACACGAAATCACATCCGACTCCCCCACCCCATCACCACCGATCGACTGGATCTCCAATTGGAACACCCCGGTCCCCATGTTCCCGCAACCCTCTTCGAGATCCGGTGCTATCGGGAGTAACTCGAAGGCCAGGCTCGCGCCCGCGCCCGTCCCACTCCGACCGAGCGTGCCAGACCGTTTCTTTGGCATCCAGCGAATCCCGCGAGCGACTATCTCAGGCGACAGTGAGCCGGTCCCCTTCCAGGGGCAGGACCAGGAATCGGCCGTATTGGACGAAGTGGATATCCAGAGCCAGCGCGGTAACAATGCCAAGCCTCTCCATGATACCGAAGCTTGTGGCGTCGACGAACGAGAAGTCCTTATCGTCATACCGGGTCAGGATCTCCAATGCTGCAGTCTCGTCGGCTTCCGTCACCTTCTCAAGGGTCCCAGAGCCTCGAATCCCCATGAGCCACCTGAGAGCAACCCCTCTTCCCAGGCGTGACAAGAGCAGAGCATGGCACTCTGCCACAACGAAGTTGGTCGTTACGACCAGCCGGATCTGATCTTCCGCGTCGTTCAGGATGGTGCTGCAGACCTCATGATATCGATCGTCCGGATCGACCAGGGCGTACAGGAAGCTCTTGTCAGCGAAAAGCGTCCGGCCATTCATTGTCACGACCTATTCGATCCCGGGCCTGTTATCGATGCCGTAGGCCCCGGTCAGATAGCGATGCTTGTTCTGCGCAACGTCACCCCGTCCGCTTCCGCCGATTCCGACCAGGGCCCTCAATCGACCCAGCATGTCCTGCGCCCGGATCAGCTCATCCGGATCAGCAGTCGGCTCGATCTCAACTGAGACGCGTGCGCCATCCTCAAATGGGAGGGGGGCGTCAACCTCAATGGCATTCGTCCCCCTTACGATGCCTGTCACCTGTATGCTCATCGCAGTCCCTCCTCCGAACCTAGCTCATCCTCATTCTACCACATCGGCGCGGGCTCCAGAGCCAGACCGCCGGTTTCCGGAATTCGCAAAAGCCCGCGGGCTGCGTGGGCAGCAGCAGCCTCACCTCGCCGGGCTTATCACAATCTTTCCCATCCCTCGCCCCCCCTGTCACGATGTCGGATTGCGTGACAATGTACCTCACGCCATCTCACAGTAGATTGACACGACTCAGTATCCGTGCGAAAGGGTCCTGTGGGGCTGGCGTATAATGTTGTTAGGAGGGCGATTTCATGATCAGCATTCAGACAACGGGACACGTCGGGTCCGATGGCACGTTGGCCCTACATGAGCCTACGCCGCTGCGCAACGTAGATGTGGACGTCCTGGTCGTTCTTCAGCCGACTGGCGCGTCGGACGCAGACATGTCCCCAGAAGAGAGCGGCTGGCCAGCCGGGTTCTTCGCGGAGACGTATGGCAGTTGCGCGGACGATCCCATCGAGCGGCCGCCGCAGGGCGCGCCAGACTTGCGCGATCCGTTCGCATGACTTACCTTTTGGACACCAACGTGCGCATCCGGTACCTGAATGGCGCCTCACCCGCGATTCGTGTGCGCCTCCGGGCTCTGGCGCCGAGCGAGGTGGCAGTGTGCTCGGTTGTAAAGGCAGAGTTGTTTGCGGGGGCTGGCAAGACTGTTGATCCGCAGCGTACCCTGGGCCGTCAGAGGACCTTCCTGTCGCAGTTTGCGTCTTTTCCGTTCGATGACCGATCCGCCGGGGTCTACGGTCAAGTTCGTTCCCGACTGGAACTGGCCGGCACGCCGCTTGGCCCGATGGACTACCAGATTGCCGCTATCGCCTTGGCTAACGACCTGGTCCTGGTCACCCACAACGTGCGGGAGTTCTCCAGAGTCGACGAGCTGCAACTGGTAGATTGGGAGGCGGGAATTCCGGCGGCGCCCGCAGGGTAGGACGGT
>DASRZA010000165.1:0-17548 GCA_035686845.1 Armatimonadota bacterium
CGCGGTCCGATCCTACGAGTCCGAGAAATCGCGTTGGGAACACTTGCAGAAGGCGCTTCCGAAGTTCGCCGCCATGGGCGGGAGCGGGCTTATCTACGTGATGACCCGCAAACAGTGCGAGGGGCTTGCCATCGCCGCCAATGAGGCGCTGGCGGAAACAGGTTGGCGGGCCGGATCGTACCATGCGGGGATGAAATCGGACGACCGCAACCAACTGCAGCGAGAATGGCTTGAAGGGAAGACCCAGGTTTTGGTCGCGACGAACGCGTTCGGTATGGGCATCGACAAGCCGGACGTGCGGTTTGTGATTCACTGCGGCTATCCGGAGACGCTGGAGAGTTACTACCAGGAATCGGGGCGGGCCGGTCGAGACGGCCGCCCCAGCCGCTGCGTTATTCTCACCCATTTTACCGATCGGAAGACCCGGGAGTGGTTTATCCAGCATGACCCGGTGACGGCGGAGACCTTAAAAACGGCGCACGTTCAGATCTGCCGCAAGTCGGAGGGCGGCCCAACAGCGTCCCTGCCCCGAACCTGGTGGTGGCAAATGCTCGGTTGGGATGAAACTCAGTCGCGGCTTGCGCTGCGAACACTGGAGCGTTCCGGCGTTATCGAGCGGACGTACGAGAGCTCCGCAGAGACCACGTGGAAGATTATCGTTCGGGAAGTACCGCCGGATCTTCTGAAACAGATGGGCGCCGACCTCGAGAAGCAGCGCAAAGCTCGAATGGATCGTCTAAAAGAGATGATCTCGTACTGCAATACAGCGGAATGCCGGCGCGAAACCGTTCTCACCTATTTCGGCGTCCAGGGCTCAAAGGGTCGTAATGGGCACTGCTGCGACAATTGCGACCATCCTCGAGCGGCGTCCGAACCCGCCGAACAACCCCGCAGGCGCGTCCGCATGCCGGCGCAGATCGACCCGGCGGACATTCATTCGCTCCTTGAGGGGATAGACGCGCTCCGGCCCGCCGTAGGAAGGTCGCGGCTCGGAAAGGTGCTTCGCGGCGGCGAAACGCGCTACTTGGATACAATCCGGGGCGCTCCCTGCCGGGTGTACGGCGCGTTTGCGGGGTGCAGTCGGAAGCGGATCGACGAACTCATCGCGGATCTTTTGAATCATGGCCTGTTGCGAACAGCCGGCGAGGACGATTATTTCGTCTGTACAGTGACGGCCGCCGGGCGTGACGCGTATCAGAAGAAGACGCCGCTGAACATCACGCTTCCGAAAGTCAGGAAATCGGACGAAGATGTCGATCCGGAGCTCCTGGAGCGTCTCCGTTCATGGCGAAGCGACCAGGCGAGCGTTGAAGATGTCCCTGACTACCGCATCTTTAGCGACCGGACGCTCCGCGAGATCGCGGATGAGCGGCCGCAGACTGAAGACGATCTGATGCGAGTCACCGGCATTGGAGATTTCAAGCTTGAGAAGTACGGCGCCGCCGTGCTCGCGATCACGCGAACACCAGGTTAATAGACGAGATGTTAGAAAGGATGCGCCATGAACTATCCGCCCCCCACGAATTATCCACCTCGCAGGAGCCGGACTTCCGGTGTTCAGAAGCTGCTCAACCGGTACGGACCCTTCCTGGTACTCGCCGTCATCGTCATTGTGCTCTGGCAAACCGGATACTATATCACGATCCGTAACTGGATTAACAATCTGTACGGCAGTGGAGCAAATGCGGTTACGGAATCGCAGCAAACGTTCCAATCAGGGCTGGCGAAGTCGCGGCAGCGCCAGACGAACCGCGACATGGGCGTCACGAACACGCCGCGATGATATCGGATTGATGGAAACCGCGCTCTTTGGCGCCGTGTCGCGGTTTGGCGCCGTGTCGCGGTTTGGCGCTGTGTCGGACGTTGGCGCTGCGAGGAGCTCCCGCGGGACGATCGAGACAGGAATTGGCCCCAACACCCCGGGTTGCTTCAGCGTCAGCGACACGTTCGGCCTATGCGAGTTTTGAAGCAATCCCGCGATCACGTCATCGCTGAGGCTCTTGACGTCCTTGCCGTTCACCGCCATGATAACGTCGCTCGTCTGAACGCCGGCTTCCGCAGCGGGCGAAGGCGCGACTATCTGGTTGGCGGTGACCTCGTCGTCGTTGTTCTGGCGCCACAAGATTCCGATACCCTGCCATCGCGGGTACTGATCCGGCGCAGGCAATTGGCCCCCAGGATGCTATCGACACCAGGCCCGAGATCGACGTTCTTTTGAACGTCTTCAAGAAAGAAGCGCTCATCCTTCAACGGTATTGATGCGAACTGGATCGCCATTCGAATGCTCTCGACCCCGCCACCTCCCGGAATTGGCCTCGGTTCGAGCCAGAAAAAGCGTCGTACCGACGGCGGCGATCATTTCTTCGGTGAGTCGACATCCGGTTCATGGGGAGCCTCGTTTTCAGAATCCGCAGTGGAAGACGCCTGGCTCGAATTGACCGGGGCGCCGAAATAAACCTTCTCGTTGGGGAAGTCGATCAGGACATGCTTGAAACGCATCAACGTGTTGAAGCCGAGCCGGTCGGCGAAGGACTGCGCGCCCGTGGGTCCGGATGCCAGGTGATAAACTTCCGGGCTGCGAAGCTCCCAGCCTCCCAACTCCAGCGCATGCGCCGCTGCGGGCATCACCGCGGCATTGCCGTAAAGCGTCCTGACGGTTTCGAGGTCTGGCGCCGGACCCGGCGGCGCAGGGACGTCGTCGAGTACGGTGATGCGGGATCCCGTGTCCAGCGTCAGCGTATACGACTTTCCATCAACTACGACATCCGTCAGATAATGTCCCAGTGAATCACGCCGGAGCGGAGCCGCGTGCTTATTTGAGAAGCCCAACGCGGCGACCTCCTGATCCGTCAGCCGGCTGGTGAAGATGCGCCCGGCGCCTCCCGGCGCGTCGAGCAAAATGGCGAGTCGACCGAGCACGTTGGTTCCGAGCAGCCCGATCCCGTTGGTGACATGCGGCCGCGGAGCAAAGGTAGGACTGTCGCCACTGAGGAATATGACGTCCTGAAGCGTTACGTCGGTGTTATAGAAACCGATCGACCGGCCGGTAATGAAGTAAGCCGGTCTTCCGGTAAGAAGAACGGGTTTGCTTCCGCTGAGCAGCGGTTGACTCGGGTCCGGCGACCAGATCCACTGTGCATACGTGCGGTCGATATAGGACATCGGCGCTCCGGTGTCCAGAGTTAGCCAGGAGAATTGCCCATTCAACGTCAATCCCACACGAATCGAGTCATCCGCGGGCCAGAGCGAAATCGTATTGCCCTGGGGCGCCGGCCGACCCGGGCTTGCAATCCGCGCCGATAGTGACGACTGCAAGTCAGACGCCGGACTCGCGGCGGCGGGAGCCGCCGAAGCGGACGAAGCTGGCGCCGCCGAAAAACCTGGAGGCACGCCAATAAGCGCGCTCAAACACGCAGCGGACAGAACAATGAAACACATGAGGCGTGCGCGGTGGCTGTGTGGCATGCGTATCATGTTATTACCGCTCTGATGGCGGTGTCAAGAGGCAAAGGCGCGTGATAATCTACAGGGATCTCGCACCGTTGTGCCGAACCTGCCTGATCGGGATGACGGGTGGGCGGCAGAAGAATCTCTGGGGGTTGAATGGTGACTGACGAGAATGGCGGCGCAGCGACGGGAAAAGACGGCAAGCTCGCATTAAAGGATCGAATCAAGCGCGCCGTGGCGGCGATGGACGCGGCCGGCGTCGACGGATTGCTGCTTTGCCCTGGGGCCGATCTTTTCTACTTGTCGGGATTCGAGCACAGCCATGCGGGTGAGCGACTTCTCGCGCTGCTGCTGCGTCGCGATGGCTCAAACTGTTGGATTGTCCCCACCATGAACCGGGAGCAGGTGGAGGCTCACGCGCTGCGCAGCCAGACGATCATCGCCTGGACCGATAGCGAAACCTACCGCCCTGCCCTGTCCGCCGCGCTTCAAGGGTTGAAGAGCTTGGCGTTCGATGATGAAGCAAGGGCGGCATTTCTATTGGACGCAATTGACGCCGACTCGAACCTGCGGATCGTCCGATCCAGCTCCGTAATGCGCGGGTTACGAATCCGGAAAACGAACGAAGAGATCGCCGCGCTCCGACGGGCGGGAGAGACGGTTGACCAGGCGATTCCGGAAGCTACTGCGCTCTGCCGCGCCGGAATGCAGGAGTCTGAGGTCGAGGACGCGCTTCGCGCCGTGCTCCTCCGGCTGAGCCCGGAGAGCAGCATCGGCTTTTCGATCGTCGCAAGCGGTCTCAACAGCGCCCTTCCGCATCATGAAACCGGCCGGCGTGTGCTGCGCCGCGGCGACGTGGTCGTGCTTGACTATGGGACCCGACTCGCCGGCTATTACAGCGACATCACCGTATCGTGCTCTATTGGAGAGCCGGCCGATTCCGACGTAAGAAAAGTCTATCGGGTGGTTTGGGAGGCGCAGCAGAGGGCGCTGGAGGCGGTTCGTCCGGGGATTGTGTGCGCCGAGATAGACCGGGCAGCGCGAGACGTGATCTCGGAAGCCGGCTATGGCCTGCAGTTTCTCCATCGCACCGGGCACGGCCTCGGATTGCAGATTCACGAGCCGCCCTACATGGTCTCGGGAAACGATGAGCGACTGGAGGAGGGGATGGTGTTCAGCGTTGAGCCAGGGATCTATCTTGCCGGGCGATTTGGAATACGGCTCGAGGTCATCGCCTCCGTCACGGCAGACGGAGTGAGCCTGATCAACGCTCCCAGCGCGCCGCAGCTCCCGATCTCTCCAGGATAACGCTCTGCGATAGGCTCGAAAGAACTGTGGAGACCGCGCCCCCCACCGGTACGCCAGGGCCTTCCGGCGCGGTCCCGCGCAACGAGAAATCTTCACACATCGTGCAATCTCCGCGGTCGGTCTATTATAATGAGATTCGCAGGCAGTTCCTCTGGATTAGTCTATTTTGGATAGAATAACAATGTTTGGGCAGGGGCCCTAGGTGGATTTAACAGTAAGAGCAGGACGAAGGGAACAGGGCCTGCGGATCCAGAAAGCAGCCGAGGAGTCCGGTATCTCTCTGGAGGACCTGGCGCGTGAGATTGGCTGCTCGCGTGCGTTGATCTACCAGTACGTTTCTGGTGGTGTGCTCGCGCATCCGGGAAAGCTGCAGAAGATCGGGCGGCGTACCGGTCATTCGCTGGCCTTCTTCTATGAGGAATCTCCCGGAACCGAGCCTGCGGGAGTAATAACCGAACATCCTTCCGACCTGGGCAGCGCGCCTCCGGCGCTCATAGGCCCTCTACCGCCAAAAGAGCCGAGCGACGGGTCCATGATGGAATCGTCCGCAAAAGGCCGGCAGCCGGAATCGCCTGACCGGATTTCACCGGATCGCCCGCGAATCACTCAAATAAGCGAAAATGAACAGGCGGACGCCCATTTCCCGCTGGCCGTCGTGGCGCTTCCGTACCTCGAGGAGCTCGCCGACGCGCAGGAGGCGTACGGCGATACACTTGGCCTGATTTCAACCTGCGAGCGAATCGTGCCATTCGCTCGTCAGCAAGGGAACCGAGAATCCGAGGCGCGGGCGTGGCTGCGCATTGGGAACGCGCGAATTCAGCGAGGACATCAGGATATGGCGCTGCCGGCGCTGCGGGTGGGGCTGGCGCTTTTTGAGGAAGTGGGGAACACGCGCCTGTCACTCTCGTGCCGCCAGAGCATGGGGCGAGCCCGGCTCTCGGCCGGGGATACCGAGGGCGCGATGGCCGAATTTGAGCGAGTATCCGGCGGCCCCGGCTGGGTGAATCGGTGGCAGGGAACGGTCTCCACGGCCGCGGTTTATGAACATCGCGGCGAGTTTGAATCGGCTCTGCATTGCTGTGAGACCGCCGTCGAGATCATTGATTCTGAGCGAGGCGCGCCCCGCGAAGCCGTCGAAGCGGCCCGCAGCTTTGTTATCTCCAACCAGGCGAACGTCTACCTCGCATGCGGGGACTTTTCCGGCGCCCTTCGTCTCAGTGAGGAGCTGCTGCTGGCGGCCGAGCGATCAAATCAGCGCGAGCAGTTTATTGAGGCCCTGATCAACCTGGGCATCTGTCAGTTCTACCAGGGCGAGTGGCCGCTGTCGGAGGAGAATCTACTGCGCGCCATCGATCTGAGCCGATTTTCGGGTGACCAACCCCGCTGGGGTCTGGCCCGCGCGTGGTGGTCACTTCTGCTCACCCAGATGGGAGACACCGAACGAGCGAAAGAGGAGTCTAAGGATGCACTGCGGATGGGGTTAGAGACCTCCAGCCGACGCTGCGAGATTCAGGCTCAGCTTTCTCTCGGCGAGGCCTACCTTAAATCGTCCGCCGCGCGCGAAGCGCTGTATCATTTTGAGCAAGCGGCGCGGGCGGCGCTCCTCAGTTCAACCATTGCGCAGGAGATCATGGCGGTTGAGCGCCGAGGCGCAGCTCACCTTGCTCTTGACGATCCCCGGACGGCTCGGCAGGATGTGGAGCGGGCGATCCGGGACGCGCAAACCTACGGTATACAGCATGTCGAGGCGATGGCATCGCTCCAGATGGCCGCGATTCTTGATCGGGAGGGTAATCCAGACGAGGCGCATAAATTCGCCGCGGCCGCCGCCGGGATCGCCGAGCGGCTCGGGCTGGCGCTGATCTACGCGCGGGCGAAAGCGCTCGAGAGCCGCCTACTGGATCGGAGTGACAGGATCGACGAGGCAATTGTCGCGGGTTCCAACGCGGTGCGAGTCATCGGCGCTATTCGATCTCGCGTCGCCGCTCGAAGAGAGGATGAGGCGCTGCTGGATGAACCTGAACTGAGCGCGCCCTTCCGCGAACAGGCCGCGAGGCTGCGGCGTGCGAAACGAGAAGGCGAAGCCGAACGCCTGATCGAAGAGACCAACTGGCCGCCACTCACTGACTGGTTCGAATCCGGCGGCGATTGATTCGGTTTCATTGTTAAGTTCGGCCGTCCGGATTACCGCTATGGTGGGCGGGACGAATCTGCGTACCACGTCCGAGCGGAGATTATGAAAGAAGCAGGAATGGGCCATTATCGCGAATCTTCAATTCGAGCGACAGGAACTCTCGGCGCCATCTCGAGGGCGACCGCCGCGATGGCCCCGGCACGCTGGATCGGAGCGGCTCCTCTTTTTTTGCTGCTCACCATGCTGCTCACGGGATGCGGGGTCTCGAGCGTTACGGACGGCGGCGTTCCGGTAGGACCCACGAGAGTGTCGCTCTCCGGTCAGGTCGTCTCAGCGGTAAATCCTTCTCAACCTATCGCGGGGGCGACTCTCACGCTTGTTGACTCGACGGGCGCGATTTATTCCGCCGCCGCGGATCAGTCTGGATCCTACCTTTTTGATGACGTTCCGCCTGGATCCGGCGCCCTGACCATCTCGCCGCCCTCCGGCTCAGGTTTGGGGCCCCAGACGATTGCCGTAGACATCGCCAGCGATTCTCTCAAAGCCATCGCGGCGACGGTGGCGCCTCCCGCGGTCTACGACGCCGCCACTGGTATCGATCTTTCAACGACCACGCTGGACGTTAACCTCGGGGGTCAGGCGCAATTGAACGCCACCATCACCGGAACTGGGATCCCACAGGGCACACAGCCCTCATTCGTGGTGTTTGGGGGAATCGGACAGGTATTCTCGGGGGGGCGGTTCATGGCGACCCACCCGGGCGCAGGCGCGATCGTGGTGACGTTTGGCCCGTATACCCGATCCATCCCCGTGACGGTTCATTAAGCCTGACCAGGCGGGCGTTGGCGCAGGAGAGAATTCATAGCCTCACCGGACTCGTCACCAGTCCGCGAGGGGCTTGATAGGGGGTATCGCGGCCGGCGCTCCTGACTTAACGGGAGTAAGCAGCGCCACAATGCGGACGATCTTCGCCCCGGATCCCACTGAGGCTTCCCGCAGATGAATCGCCAGCTTACGAACGCCATTATTGGGATTCTGCCCTTCGGGATCAGGCGAAGTAGGGAGCGGACGGGCATCCATCACCGTAAATGCAGCTCCGGCGGGTGATAATAGACGAACCTGAAGCTGCTGCCCCCCCTCGCTAAGAGTCGCAACAGACCCATTTTCGCTAATTTTTACGTCCGCCGCGGTATGCAGAAACCACCAGATGTCGGCCGGCTGGTTCCCATCGACCGGGTTTGAAGGGCTGATCTCATCCTGCACGATCACCTGACCGTTTTGAAGTAGCGCGATGCCGCGTTCAACTTTATCCGCATGTCCGGCGTACGCCCCGGTAAGATCGACAATTCCGAATGTCTTATCCGGCCGCCGCTCGAACCGGATGACCTTCGCGGTCGCCGTCGTAATCTGATCGGGTCCGGGTCCGGGGTCGATCACGAGCGTGTTATGTCCCTCGGCGCGCGTGCGGTAATACGTCCATCGCAGTTTGCCAAAGTAGGCCGGGAGATTATAGTTTTCCGCGCCCAGATCCTCAACCCAGCGCTGGCCCAGCGCGTCCATGACAAACGAGCCCAGATCAAGATGGGAATGGTTCGCGTGATTGTCTCCCCCCTTGAATGCGACGAAAACAGCGTTGGGATCGTCCCAGGCGGTGCGCATGGTCACCACCTCCGCGTCACGATAATACCGGGAGAGAGGCGCCGGCGCAGCGTGCGCGGGTGGATCGTCCCAGAGGGCTTCCCAGAGCAGTCCCGCGGCATCCGGGGATTTTTCAGCGTGTCGCGCCTCGTAAGCCGCGTATTGCGGCTGATGGAACTCGTGCGCCATCCAGAAGAGCTGGGAGCCACCGGCCGCTCCGGCGCCGCCATCGGCGTAATTGAACGAGTGCCCGGTCGGCCCGGTCATGTCTATCGGGAATTCGCCGGTTTTAGAGAATCCTGGCATCGAAGAGAGACCATAATCGGTCCCCAGCGCGCTTTGAAGCGCCGATAGGAAGACAGTATTGTATTCAGTAGCGTAGCCCCAGTAGCCCGGTCCTTCTTTCCAGGCCCCATCCGGCGCAAATTGACGCATGGCGCGGGGCAGCGATTCCAGTCCCGAGTGGAGAATCTCTCCGGCGACAGCGGGCATCTCATCGCCAATCGCCAGCGCTCCCATTCCGAGGCCGCCATTGCAAACCTGGTTCCAATTATGATCCACCCTCACCCACCATCCATCGTGCGAGGCACTTCGATAAGCCTCGAGCCCCGGGGTCAGCCCCTTCTCAAAAATGGCGGTCCGGATAACTTTGCGCTGTTCCGGTGTCCAGGCGTCATAGAGCCAGTCGTATCCAATGGCGAAGGCATGCGTCATCTCAGCGGTGTCAAGAAAGTGGCGGGGATTCCAGTCGGGAAAGTTCGCGGCAGCCTGCAGCTCCTGCCACGCCCGGTCCGCCAGGCGCCGGTCGCCATCCATTCGGTAGACAAAGGAAAGCGTGTACACCCGCTTCAGCACTCGCCGACTGGTGCT
This sequence comes from Armatimonadota bacterium, assembly GCA_035686845.1. Taxonomy (GTDB): domain Bacteria; phylum Armatimonadota; class DASRZA01; order DASRZA01; family DASRZA01; genus DASRZA01. Next base: position 9,398 of record DASRZA010000165.1, read on the forward strand.
CAGCAGTCGAAGACCATCCGGTATCACGTACTGGCTCGGCGCCTCGGTGAGAATCCGTTCGGCGGAGCGGCGGAGTCGCTCGTACTGCGCGTGAAGAGACGGATCATCCTTAATGCGCTGCTTCACGATTTGAAAATCAGCCATTGAGGCCAGGAGCCGGGGGTGAACGTGGTTCAGTTTTTCCAGCTTCGCCACGATTGCGTCTTTCGATGGCGCTGCGAACGCGCCGCTCCCGTTCGACGAAACACCCGCAGGCGCCGCCGCCCGCGCTGATCCCGAGGATGTCATCGTAATCACTCCGATTGCTACAATAGCCGCGAAAGGCGCCCTCACCGCTCCGAGAATGCTCCCCCGAATCATGTTTTAACCTCCAGCAACAGCGGCCGTGGGACACGAGGCGCGAGGCGCGAGGAACCTCATTCCCAGAATAGTAGTCATTCCAAGGACGCCTGGCCGCGTTTGGCGGCGGCGACCCCCTTAGGAGCCTGTTGAGTGAATATTGATCCGCTTGCTGACCTTTCGCCCGAGCCTCCTCCGCCCGGCGGCCCGCTGCCCGTGTTCTATGATGAGCGCAGGCGGCGCTGGACACACACCAAGCAGATTATCCCGATTCTGGCGCTGGGAGCGGCCATTGTCGTGGTGCTGTTTGTTCTAAGCTTGATCTCGGCGCCATTTCTGGCGCCCCTGGGGCCGGGTGGCTCAGTCCTGCGGCCCCCATCCTTGAGCCTCGTACACCCCTTCCTGGAGAGCCGGCCCACGGCGCAGGCGCGATTTCGTTATCACAGGGTGATCGGCAAACTGCGTCGGTATGTCCTCGCCCATCCTACGGGTAAGCAGCGCAATACCCACACCTTCTGGCAGCCGACACTCAAGCCCTATTCGATAGTAGCCGGTTTCTACGTGAATTGGGAAGCCAGCAGTTTCGCCTCATTCGAAAAACACGCCGACCAGCTTACGCACATCATTCCCGAGTGGCTGCACATGAACGCCGACGGGCGAACGTTCAGTACGCAGGAGGACCCCGAGCGGCAATACCCTCGCCTCATGCGACTGGCGGTCGCGCACCACGTCGCGGTGCTTCCGCTGGTGAATAACTATTGCACAGATAAGGCTCACCCGAACGGATACTTTGATAGCGAGCGACTCAACCGCATGCTCACGTCGCCGGCCAACCGGGCGGCGACGATGCAGGCGCTCCTGCAGTTCGTACGGCAGAACAAGTGCCAGGGCCTCAATATCGACTTCGAAGAACTCCCGGATGCGGACGACGATCTCTTTGTAACTTTCCTACGCGGGCTTTCGCAGCAGTTCCACCGGTACGGCTTACTGGTGACCGTAGACGTGCAGGTTGATGCGTCGAACCTGGATCAACTCGCCGCGGCCGCCGATTATCTGGTGCCGATGCTGTACGATGAGCACAACGCCGACAGCACGGCCGGACCGATCGCGAGCCAGAGTTGGTTCATCAGCCAGATGAACTCTTTCTTCGGTCAGGTGCCCCCGTCCCGCACGATCCTTGGTATTGGCAATTACGCCTACGACTGGCGCCGCGGCAAAGTTGGTGAAACGGAGACTTCCGTAGGCGACGCGGTCGTCACCGCGAAGGAATCGGAAGGCGACATCGAGATGGATCCGAGCGCCCTCAACTCTCACTTCGACTACTACGACGATAACGATCAACTCCATGACGTCTGGATGCTGGATGCTTTGAGCGCTTACAACCAGCTCAAGGCTTCGAAAGCATGGGAGCCGGCCGGCGCCGCTGTCTGGGTGATCGGTGAGGAAGACCGGGCGCTCTGGAATTTTTTTAGCGCTGGAAAGCTGGAAGGCACCATCAATCCTGCGACTAAGCTCTCCTTCATCCCCGGTGATTACCAGGTGGATCGGATCGGCGAAGGGGAAGTACTGGACGTGACCGCCGCGGCGAGTGACGGACGCCGCTCCATCAAAGTCGATCCGCGCACCGGGCTGGTGGTCTCGGAAAGATATTTAAGCTATCCATCACCCTGGGTGATACATACTCTTCCAAACGCCTATCGGCCCAAAGAGCTGGCGCTCACGTTCGATGATGGACCGGATGGCCGTTTCACGCCTCAGATACTGGATATCCTCTCGCGATTCCACGTCCCCGCCACATTCTTCCTCGTGGGCAATAACGCGAACCGCTTCCCTGATCTCGTCCAGCGGGAATGGCGGGAGGGACACGAGATTGGCAATCATACCTTCTTTCATCCCAACCTTACGGAAATCTCTCCCCGCCGGATGAAGTACGAGATTGAGGCAAACGAGCGGCTGATCGAGCTTTTGACCGGTCACAGCACGCGCTTTTTCCGGGCGCCATACGTGGTTGATACCGACCCGGACACACCGGAAGAGGTGGCGCCGCTCACGACGGTCTCAAGGCTCGGATTGGTGACAGTGGGATCCAACATCGATCCAAAGGATTATGAGCCCGGCATGAAGCCGGAGACGGTGGTGAAATATATCCTCGGGCACCGGACCGATGGGAATATCATCCTCATGCACGACGCCGGCGGCGACCGGACGACGACGGTGGAGGCGCTCCCCATCATCATTCCGAAGCTGCAGAAGCTCGGATACAAGTTCGTAACGGTGTCGGCGCTAATCGGCGGCCCCGGGCACGAAGTTGCTGCAAAAAACGAATACCTTCCTCTGGCCGGAGAACCCAATTGGACCCACGCTTCCGATTACATCGCGTTCATGGCCTATTTCCTGGTGCGGCGAGTGCTGGCGACCCTCTTCATGCTGGCCATCATTCTGGGGCTGGCCCGCGTCCTCGTCATCGGTGTCCTTGCGGTGATGCAGGCCCGGAAAGAGCGGCGACTGCGGTTCGATCCGGCATATCAACCACTCACGAGTGTGCTGGTTGCCGCATTTAATGAGGAGAAAGTGATTGCCCGCACGGTGGATGCGGCGCTCCGCAGCGATTATGCGAACCTCGAAGTCATCGTCATCGACGATGGCTCGGTTGACGCGACCAGCGCGGTCGTAGCCGAGAGGTTCGGCGAGGATCCTCGCGTCCGGCTGATCCGCAAGTCCAACGGCGGCAAGGCTTCTGCGTTGAACGTGGGCCTTTCGGTGGCGAAGGGGGAAGTGATTGTCGGGATCGACGCGGACACGATCATGATGCCGGAAGCCGTCTCCCGGTTGGTGCGGCATTTCGAGAATCCTCGCAACGGCGCGGTGGCGGGCAATGTGAAGGTAGGAAACCCGGTCAATCTGCTCACCCGGTGGCAGTCTTTGGAATACATCACCGGTCAGAACTTCGACCGCCGCGCTTACGATCTCTTAAACTGCATCACCGTCGTGCCGGGTGCGATTGGCGCCTGGCGCCGAAGTTCCCTCGCGGAAGCGGGCGGCTACCTGGGCGACACGCTCGCCGAGGATACCGACCTCACGTACCGCGTGCGCCGGCTCGGCTATGAGATGCGAACTGAGAGCCGGGCTGTCGCCTACACCGAGGCGCCGCAGAATATCGCCGACTTCCGGAAGCAGCGCATGCGGTGGACCTACGGTACGCTGCAGTGCCTCTGGAAGCATCGGGACGCCATGCTGCAGCCGAAGTATGGGGCTTTTGGATGGCTCGCGCTTCCGTCGCTCTGGTTCTATGCGATACTGCTGCCGATCATCTCGCCCGTCATGGATCTGATGATCATCTGGTCGTTATTCGACCGGGCGACACTGCCGCGAACCGCGTTCTACTACGGTCTCTTCTTCCTGGCGGAGCTCATTGCGACTCTGCTGGCGTTAGTGATGGACGAAGAGCGACTTGGGCTTGCGTTCTGGCTCTTCTTCCAGCGGTTCTTCTACCGTCAACTGATGTATCAGATTGTCTGGAAGGCGATGATCCAGGCGTGGCGCGGCGGCTTGCAGGGATGGGGTAAGGTCGCTCGCACCGGCAGCGTGCGTCACGAGCCCGGGCCGGTCACGATGGTAAAGCGGCAGCTGGATGTGGCCGCCGCCGCCGAGGATTCTCTTGAACTCGACGCCCCCGGCCGGCCGCGATAACCGGCAGCCCCCCAATAATGGGGAGCATTGTGGCCCCCCGGCCCCCAATAATGGGGGTGTATTGTGACCCCCCGGCCCCGATAACGGGGGAGCATTGTGGCTCCCGGCGTCCAGTAATGGCGGAGCATAGCGGGCCCCAACGCCTCTAAAATGGGGCGGCGACTGCCGGTGAACTCACGACCCGGTAACCAGTCGGACCCCCGACAGACAGAAAAAAGGGGCAGGCTAAATCGCCTGCCCCTTACGTTCACGCCAGCGTTCAGATTTCGTGCCGCGAGCGCCGACGCCAATCAACGATCAGTGCGCTACCCAGCGACCAACCGGCCCGGTCGCGGCCGGGATGGGCTGATCGGCTGGAATGGGATCTATGACCAGCCGGTTCTCCTTTGGTTCCAGCAGGGCCACCCGGAGCACGTCGTCCATGTTCTTCACCGGAATGAAGCTCATGTGATCCCGGACCTCCTGCGGCACGTCCACCAGGTCCTTGGCGTTGCTGTCCGGGAGAATGAAGGTGGTGCATCCGGCCCGAAATGCGGCCAGCGCCTTCTCCTTCAATCCGCCAATCGGTAGTACCCGTCCCCTGAGCGTCACCTCGCCGGTCATTGCCACTTCCTTCCGGATGGGGCGAGCGGTGAGCGCCGACACCAGCGCGGTTCCCATCGTGATTCCGGCGGATGGACCATCCTTGGGAATGGCGCCCGCCGGCACGTGCAGATGAACCATGTGGTTATCAAAGAACTCCGGCAGCACTCCCAGGGCGTCCGACCGGGACCGGGCATACGAGAGCGCGGCTCGCGCCGACTCCTGCATCACCTGGCCCAACTGACCGGTCAGAAGGAAGTCCCCACGACCATCCATAATGGTGACTTCCACGGGAATAAGCTCGCCGCCGGATTCAGTGACGGCTACTCCCGTCGCAACGCCAACCTCGTCATCCTCCTTCGCCATGTCGCTCAGGAACCGGGCCGGACCAAGATACTCCGGCACATTTTCCGCGGTGATCGTGATGGCGTCAAGCTTGCCTTCCACCATACCGCGCGCAACCTTGCGGCAGATCGATCCAATCTCGCGCTCCAGGTTTCGAACACCCGCCTCACGGGTGTATTCCTGCGCCACCCTGCGAATCCCCTCCTCAGTGAACGTGAGCTTCCCTTCCGGGATGCCATTCGCCTTGAGCTGCTTGGGTACCAGGAACCCGGTCGCGATATGCAGCTTCTCCTCTTGCGTGTAGCTGGAGACATTGATAATCTCCATCCGGTCCCGCAGTGGAGACGGAATTGTATCGAGCAGGTTCGCCGTCGTGATAAACATGACGTCGGACAGGTCGAACGGCGCTTCCAGATAATGATCCTGGAATTCCTTGTTCTGCTCAGGATCCAGCACCTCCAGAAGAGCCGAGGTCGGGTCGCCCCGGAAATCCGCGCCCACCTTGTCGATTTCATCCAGAATGAAAACCGGATTCTTCGTGCCGGCCTGCTTGATATTCTGGATGATACGGCCTGGCAGCGCTCCGATATAGGTACGCCGGTGGCCCCTTATTTCCGCCTCGTCACGAACGCCGCCGAGCGACATCCGCACGTACTTCCGGCCAAGCGCCCGGGCAATGGATCGACCGAGCGACGTTTTACCAACTCCCGGGGGTCCCACGAAGCAGAGGATAGGCGACTTCAGATCCTTGCCCGCCAACTGTCGTACCGCCAGGTATTCGAGAATACGCTGTTTCACCTTGGAGAGGCCGTAATGCTCCTCTTCGAGGACTTCTTCCGCCTCTTTGAGATTCAGATTGTCCGGTGTCTCAGTTGCCCAGGGCATGGAGACCAGCCAGTCGAGGTAGGTCCGCAGCATTCCGACTTCGGGCGACATCGGCGGAATCTGCTCCAGCCGGCTCGCCTCTTTGAGCGCCTTCTTTTCGACCTCTTCGGGCATTCCGGCCGCGGCGATCTTGTCGCGAAGGTCGTTTGCCTCCATTACTTGCGGCTCATTATCGCCCAGCTCGCGCTGGATCGCCTTCATCTGCTCGCGCAGGATGTACTCCCGCTGGGTTTTTTCCATCCCTTTCTGAAGCTCAGACTGGATCTTGTTTTTGAGTTCCAGTACTTCGTTCTCGCGGGAGAGGAAACCGTGCAGCAGCCGCATCCTCTCGGCGACCGGAATCGTCTCCAGCAGCGTCTGCCGGTCTTCGACCGCCAGCTCGCTGTAAGACGCAATCAGATCAACCAGCTTGTTGGGTTCACGCACATTCTCGGCGACCGCGGCGATTTCCGGCGGCATCTTTTGCCCGATCTCCACAAACTTCTGGAAATCCGAGAGCACCATCCGCATCAGCGCGTCGGCCTCCACACTCCGCGCGACATCCTCCTGAACCGTTTCGAATGACGCTTCAAAGTACGGATCCGTTTGAGCGATCTGCTTGATCCGCGCCCGCGACTGCCCATGCACGAGGATCTGGACCGTGCCGTTGGGCAGCTTCAACATCTGTCCAACAAAGGCTACAGTGCCGACCGGATAGAGATCCTCGGGCTCAAGATCGTCCTTCTCAGCTTCCTTCTGAGTCACCAGCAGCACCATACGATGGCTGGCGACTGCGGCATCCAGCGCAGCGACCGATCGCTCCCGTCCGACCATAATCGGAGTCACGACGCGCGGGAAAACCACGGTCCCCTTGAGCGCCACCAACGGCAGCTTCTCCGGCAGCTTCATCGGACCACCCTCCTCCGCCGCCATCGCATTCACTGTCTCTAAGGGCGGCGCGTCCACGCTCTCGGGAGGAGATAACGTTAATCCCTGTTTCTTTGCCAATACTCGGCCCACTTTCCGATTCATCTTTTCACGTTCTGAACTCATTCTTATATAAGAGTCCAGAGAGCCTCTGATATGGTTCCTCATCTTATCGGCTCATTTACCCAGGTCCTTAAGGCCCAAACAAGCTGTGTCACGATTGGCGCCCGAGGCGTTCACCGGTGATCACTCCCTGTTCGAACCGTTTCTTCGTGCTACTACATTATATTATATGAGTCTCTTATTGTCAAGTGAGTTGCCTCCATTGTTGGGAGTTCACTGTCGATGGGTAGGAGTTGCGCCGCGGGCGTCGAATACTGATTGTTCAGAGCCTGGCGCCCTGGTTTTCGTACTGTATAGAGCGAGTCGTTCACGCCGGAGGGACTTTCAATGGTTAAACCGATCAAAACCCCGAAACAGCGGCCGCTCACGCTTCCGGGCGCCGAGATCAACTCCTGGGAAACGAGTTCGGACCTGGAGTGGATCGTCACGAACGGGATTGGAGGCTATGCGTCAGGAACCCTGGCCGGCGCCAATACTCGCCGGTATCACGGCTTCCTGATGGCGGCGCTCTCACCGCCCGTAGGCCGAACGCTTCTGGTTGCAAAGTTGGGGGAGACCATTTCCTTTGATGGTCAGTCATTCTCGCTCTCCTGCGATGAATGGTGGGATGGCAGCGTCTCGTCACGCGGGTTTCAATGTCTCGAGGGGTTCGAGCTGGAGGATGGTCTGCCGGTTTTCCGTTATCGCGCCGGCCCCTATGTTCTTGAAAAGCGTGTCTGGATGGAGCATGGCGAGAATTTGACCTGGGCCTCGTACCACTGGCCAGCCGACGCGCCGCCCGCGCAGATCAGTATCAAAGTCTTCGCCGGCTACCGGGATTTTCACTGGTCCCAGCATGGCTCCTCGGATTGGCGATGGCATACGCAGGCTGCGCCGGATGGCTTCAGTTTGAGCCCGGGAAGCTCGGAGCAGCGGATCACGCTCAAGATCTCTTCGCTTACGGGATTTAAGCCTGAGAATGTCTGGTACTGGGGATTTCTACACTGCAGAGAGCGAGAACGCGGCCTGGATGATGTTGAGGATCTGTGGGTTCCAGGAACAGTGGATAGTATGCTTGTTCCGGGCTGCGCTCTTGGGCTGCTGGCCTGCGCGGGGGACACTCGCCGTGCGGCGGGAGAAGCGGCAGCCGCGCTAGAGCGCGAGCGGGCGCGCCGGACTCTGCGGGTCGACGGCCTTCGTTTCTCATCCAAAGAGCCGGAGGCGGCCTCGCTGGCTGCGGCGGCCGACATGTTCCTAGTGAGCCGTCCTCTGCACGGCCGATCGCTTCCAAAGGATGCCAAC
>DASRZA010000166.1:0-23270 GCA_035686845.1 Armatimonadota bacterium
CTGCGGCCCCCGTTGATGGCGGAATCCTTGCCCACCGGATCTTAAGCTCGGCCGTCCCTCGTCCGCGCGCCGGGCCTCGTGCCCCGCGCCTCGCACCCAGTACCTGCTTTCATGCAACCCTTTGTGAATTATGAACGTCCATAGGGTAACAGCGGATGGTTTCTCCAACCCCGGGGAGTCTGTATCGTGCGCGACACGTGGTCTGCGCCGAAAGGATGATACGATGTCGAATGCGAACGGTCAACGCGTTGATGAAGAAGAAGAAAGCACCCCGGCTGAATTCCGTCCCCCCATGCACCCGGAGGTACTGTTCCGGACCCATGCGAATTTCGGGCGATATTCGATCGTGCATCTCGGCGGTGAGGAGTACTGGATGCACGGTACGTGGCTGGCGCTCGGGGATGGACAGATGGTAATGGTGCGGAATCGCGTCTTCCGTGTAAGCGAGCTGGCCGGCTGTATGGATGGTATTACCATGCCCCTGCCCCCGGACGCCGTATCGGTGATCAGCTGAATCCAGTACTCCCGGCTATTCTCCTATGTCCCGCTCCAGGCTTTGTAACTCATCCATGAGATCTGCCAGGCGCTGCATCCGGCGCCGGGTCTCCTCGGCGCTTCGGCTGCGTTCCGCAAGCTGTCGCTCACCGGATTCGCGCGCTGTGGCGAGCATGCCGATAGCGACCGCTTTCAGTGAATCGGTCCAGGCTATCGCCTCTCGCCGCACCTTGTACGCAGCGAGAGAAACGGAGTTGTCCAGGTTCTCTGAAACAACACGAAGTCGTTGACGGGCCTGTGGATCGAGGTTCGCCGTATATTTCGAGGCCTTTTTCATCCAGCCCGCGGCTGAATCTGCGGCAGATTGCGAGATCGATCCGAATAGCCCGGTGATCGTCTCCTTCGCCGGAGCAGCCCGGTCGGTGGCCAACTGCAGATTTACCGCGGGGGCCGGTACGGTGAGCCGCAGCTCAGGAAGATCACCCGGCGTCAATAGAACGCCGCCTTCGTCCAGGCAGCTCGCCATCGCGATCAACTCGGCACCCGCCTCGCCCTGGACCGCTGTTTCCACACCTCTCCACCACTGGTCGATCTCGTAAGGCAGGTTGTAAAGTGGGTCGTACGGATTTTTTTCGAGTCGGCGCGTGAACGACTCCTTGAGCGCGCCGACGCCGGAAGCTATCCGAACCCCCAGCGAATCGACGAGGGCGGTTTGGGACGCGGCTGCCACCTCAACCACTCTCCGGGCCGCGGTCTCAATGGCGGCGCAAACCGCGCGCGCGGCAGCGACCGCCAGGTCGTTCTGCCGCGCAAGGCCCGGCAGACCGCGCTGCTCCTGCTCTACCACGACCATGGCTCTCCGCAGAGCGTATCGAGTCCGACCGGAAAATGCCCTACTCCGGACCGATTCGCCCGCGGCTGACTGCTCGCGCAGCCACGATTCCAGTTCTTCGATACCGGAGGCCCCTACGCGCGCCGAACCGGGCCGCCAGCGTAAACGGACGGCTCGCGCGGCCGAGATCGTGAAGCAGCGGAATGGGGGCGCGCAACTGACGCCATCGCCGGCGGCGAATCCACCGGAGAAACGCGCGGCGTTCTCTCCAAGTTCAGCAGCCAGCGCTTCGAGACGGCTGAGCACAGCCGGTTCTTCGCCGGCCGGTATCCGATCCCAGAAGTTGATGACCAGCGCTATTGCGCCAGGACCGCGCGGGAGCGCCTCGCTGGCGAGAAACTCGCGCTCGATCTCGCTCATTAGCTGGTCCGCGGCCAGTACAAATAGCGTCACGTCGGCCGCGTCGAGCGCAGAAATCGCCGCGCCGGTGCGAGTCGAGGCCTCGTCCAAACCGGGCGAGTCGGTGATTTCCAGGCCGTCTTCGAGAAGTGGAAGCGGCAGGGTGATGTCTACTCGACGGATTCCCTCCAACCGCTTCATGGAACCCGGCTGCTGCGGATCCAGCGAAAGATAGGTCGGGAGCGCCTCGGGGCCGGGAAATGTCTCAACACGTCCGTCGGAGAAGGTAATGGCAGCGCCTGGAGCGCCGTGCGCAAGATGACAGATCGCGCCAGTTGTGGGCGTGAGTCCGCCGGGCAGCACCGGATAGCCTAAAAACGCGTTGATCAGGGTCGATTTGCCTACGGAGAACCGGCCCAGCACGAGGACGTTGAGGCCCTTTCGATCCAGAGTCGCCCGGGCCGCGGCCAGCGGCGGAGACGCATCCGGAAAACCGGCCTGGTTAAGCTCATGCTCCAGCGCCATCAAGCGCGGGATGAGTGAGCGCCGATCCGGAAACGTTGTTCTATCCCCCGAAGCGGGACATCACGGTGTCAAGCTGGGCCCGACAGGACCTCATCGCTTCCTCAATGGCGGCGAGACGCTGCTTTTCCGGCTCCGACTGCTGCGCCTGCCGCTCCTTCTCGTCGCGGATCGCCTTGAGCGTCTCCCACTCCTGGCCCACCAGCGTATCGATGGCTTTCAGATAAGCGCCCGTGAACCCATCGAATACCCGATCCACCTGGCGCTCCAGCTCGGGGAGCGCGCGCGCCGGAATTTCGCCGAGCTGCTTGCGCGCGATATCGGCGACACCGTTCCGGAGCTGATCGATCGCCAGATTGGTGTTGTAGAAACTCATTCCCATCGAAACAGATACCATCGTCACGGCAAACGCGATGGGATTGGTGGCGAGTCCGAGCCAGCCGAGCAGCATAAGACCGGCGAATTCTGCGGCGAGCGTACGCGCCGTTCCCTTCCAAATAGCCTCGGTCTCCTTCAGGACGCTGGACATATCGCCCTCCTGCAGGCTCTCCCGGAGCGCCATCAGCCGCTCCACAGGATCCCGGATCTTTCCTGCCGCCTCTTCCATCACCCGAGGTCCCACAATCTTGAGCTGGATGTCGGTGAGAGACTGGTGGACCTGCCGGGCGTTGTCACCCAATTGGTCGCTCATGCCAGCGAGATAGTGCTCCACGACGCCCTGGGCCTCTCGAATCCAGCCCGCAAACTCGGTTGAAAGATACTGGTCAAGCTGCTCGGCGACCGCTCGCTGAACCGGTTCCATCTTCAAGCTCGCGATCATGCGTCCGGTGAAGCTTTCGGCGCCCGGGAAATCAAACTTGCTGACCGTGCGCCGCATACCGTCTTGCAGCTCAGCGATCTTCTGGCGAAGCCGCACGCCCAGGTCCGCCCGGCAGCGATCCCTCTGGCTTACAATCACCCGCTCCGCCTGGACCCGGGCACGGGAGATTCGCTCAAAATCGGGCTGCGTCTGGGCAATACGGTTGTCCAGGTCGCTCAGACTGACGTCCAACAAATGCGTACGATACTCAACAGCGCGAATCACCGCGAGGGCCGTCTCACGCGCCAGGTTGGCAGGGCGCTGGAGCGCGACTCGCCCCCGATCATGCGCTAAGAACCGTTCGATCTCCGAACGGAAGAGCGGCAGAGCCGATCGCTCCATCAGATCCTGGTCGCCCGATTGCTGCGCCTCACGCGCCCACCTCGCGCTGATAAAATAGATGCGCCGATCTTCCAGGCGCTGGCCCGCATAAGATCCGGCGCCTTCGGGGGCCAGCAACTGCCAGGCACGCGCCTTGAGCGCGTCCCATTCCCTATCCGGGTCAATAGCCTCTTCCACAAGGTCGCAGCGATTGATCGCAAAGAAGATATTCTCCAGCCCCTCCCCCAGGATGTGTGTCCGGAGATAATTCATCTCATGCTCACGTCCCAACCGGTCGGCGCCCATCATGAATACGGCCGCGTCGCTGCGAGGAATATGACTGCTGGTGATTGCCGTCCGCTGCGGGCTCTCGTCCAACCCGGGCGAGTCCACGATTCGAACCCGGTCGCGGCATAATTCGGCGGGCAGGCCTAACTCAACCTGCTCAATCTCCTTGAACCGCTCATTATCCTCCTCATGCGTGGAGAGACAAAAGTTCGCAGCGAACTGTTCCACGGAGATCGTTTCATCTTCGCCCTGAAAACGATGAATCTTAACATAAGGCGTCGGAGCGTACTGGATGGTAGCGAGCACGGCCGTGCAAGGAGTAATGGCCGTCGGAAGGATATCCTGCTCAAGAAGCGCATTCAAGAAGGTCGATTTGCCCGTCTTGAAGTCACCCAACACGAGAAGCGTAAACACGCCGTCATGGAGGCGTACGGCAGCCTCACGCAGCCTGCTGCCGCCGTTCGCGACCCCCAGCGCCTCAGCCCTGCCGGCGATCTCTCCCAGAATTTCCACCACCAAATCGCGAGCGACCGCGTAATCCTCGAGCGTCTCTACGGGGCGATCCGTCGACGCATTTCCGGTTTCCGCCCGCGTCTCAGCGGCCGATTCCTCGGCGCCCGCATTTTCGGCGGATGGCGTCTCCTCTGCAGCGGTCAGATCCGTGGGCGTCTCTTCCATCGTCAACTCTTCCGACATCAGTTCTCCCTGGAGCGCCGCGAAGACGCGCGCTTCGGACGCGGCGCCGCGGGTTTGCTTGCATCGCCGCCGAGCGTTTCAATGAGCTGCAGGGCAGCCTGCAAATGGGCGCGCCCCTGCTCCGCCGCCACAGCGCGTGTCTCCCGGCGCTCATCCTCCGCTCGCTTCTCTAAGTCCAACGCTTCAGCGGCTTCGCGGCTCTCTTCCCGTTTCGGCGCATACGTCTCCCGGATCGTTGAGAGAACCAGGTCGCTTAACTCGGAAAACTGCTGGGTCACGCTCAGCTCCATCGACTCAATCGAGCCATGAATCAGAGTTTGGGCGCCGGCGGCAAGATTCGCCCGTCGATCAGCGGCCTCTAAATGTTTCCCGATTTCGCGGCTCATGAAGCTCCCCGCGAGGATCAGAAGCCCCACGTACAGTTCTGAGAACATCAATGTCGCCGCGGCTCCCAGCAGGAAACCGGCGCCCTGGCTTAACGGCGCTCGATCCCGGCTCACGTAGAGCGGGATCGCCGGCGGCTCCACGTCCACGCGGAACGCAATGGCCGTATTGTCCAGCGTTCGAGCGCCATTCTCAACGGATACGTCGACGGCGCCATGATTTCCAGCCAGGCTTCGAGAAAGATCAGGCGTGAGGGATTCCATCACCTGCGCCACCGCCGCTTTTAACGACTCATCGTTCTCGTCCACCGCCCGCTTTAGAGAATCCTGAATATAGAATGGAAGGAACCGCCGCGCGTCTTCCACGGGAGCCTCCATGACTTCACGCGGCACATTCTCGCGCAGCTTGAGGGCATAATCCTTGAGGCCCACCAGGAACTGGTCGCGCACCCCATTGAGACCGGACTCAGCGCGGCTGCAGGTGGCGTTGATCTGATCCTCAACGCGGGCGATCTCCGCTTGCGCGCCGGACAACCGAGCTTCGGTCTCCTGAGCAGCGGACTCTGCGCACACCAGCGAGCCACGAAGATGGTCCTCAATCGCTGCGGCTAACGCATTGATCTTCTTCACGCTGCTCACCATTCGGATGGCGCGGCGGCCGCTGATCCACTCATTGGCGAGGAAGTCTCCGAAGGCCTGTGGGTCGCCGCTCACATCGGTACCGGGCGACTTCTTTCGCTGAGCCTTGAGAACCTGCAGCGCTGAATACGAAAATATGCGAGCGCCGGGCGATATTGGCTCCAAGATATGGCGCGCCCTCTCCGTGAGCGCTGTGATCTCGCTCTCGGATTTGCCATCGGCCCGGTTCAAAACGAAGCAGACCTGGTCTATACTGGCGGGCAGCAGCCGATCGGTCAGAAAATCACGCTCGGTCATGCTCAGCAGCCGGTCGCAATTCAGCACGCAGATCGCGCAGTCGGCCTCGGAGATCACCCTATCAATCTCCTCGGCCGCAAGTCCTTCGGGATCGCCCAGACCCGGCAAATCCAGAATATGCGCCTCCTCGAGCAGCTTCGACGGAGTATAAACCTCGACCGCGGCCAATCGCTGCGTCTGATCGGCGCCGATCACCGCCAGATCCTCGGGCGGAACGTCGAGCGCGACCCCATCCTTGTAAACCAGGGTCACACGCTGATCCGGGCCGTGCTGAAGAGAAGCGGTCACCCGTGTGACGGGCGCGACTCCCATCGCCAGCGCCGCGTCGCCGACCAGGCTGTTCACGAGCGTGGATTTGCCGTTCCCGAACTCCCCGACCACGGCGATCGTGAGCCGATTGCGAGTCAGCGATCTTCGTAAACCCTTTGCACGATCAATAAGTCGCTCGTCGCCGGTAAGCAGAGCGGCGGCGTGCAGTTCTTCTACAGCGTCGAGAAACCGACGTTGGACCTCAACCTCTAGCGGCATGACTCAAGTCCTTCCGGCGCCGAAACGCTACAGAACACTGGTAACTTTGTCGGTTTGCTTCTCAAGATCCTCTCGCGTCAGCAAGTCCGGCGGCTTGTCGTAAGGCACAAAATCATAATAAAGCTCGGATCGGGCGAAGAGCGTGAGCGCTTTCATCCGCTTCGGCGCGAATGGAATCGCGGCGAAGTATTCGGGCAGCTTGCTCAGGGTGCTCTCCTCACGCGAGGTTTCGAGCTGCTGAAGATACTCATCGAGGTCCAGTTTTTCGGCCAGCTCGGGCGCCTGCACGACATTCTTGGCGAGCGCTCGCAAGCTTGCGGTCAGATCGCCGGCGCAGATGAGCCCCGCACGGTCGCAGGTGAGCTCCGCCTTTCGCTGCCACCCGGCGAGGGGTACCTGAAGGAGCATCTGGAGCGGCCGGATGAGCATGCCTTGCGCCACCTGGACCATGTTTGTGGTCATTTCAACCAGTGCCCGCGCCAGGGCCAGGTAGCTCAGGTGCCGGCAGTCGATATGACCGCACTCGTGACCGATGAGGAACGTCATTTCCGTCTCGGTGCATTTTTCTACCAGCGCGGAGGTCAGCATAATGAAATGGTTTTCGCTGGTGCCCACGGTGAGCGAATGGATGCGCACGTCTGGAACCACCAGCACTCGCGGCACCGCGATACCCAGCCGGTTCGCGCAGCGATCCACCGCGCGGTAGACCCGGGGGAACTGCCGCGGTGAAACCCGAATCGCGTTGTGAAGCGCCGGGCCGATTTGAACCTGGATGAGCTTCTCTAAATAATCGTCGATCCGGTGCCCAAAGGGGATGAAGTTCAGAGTGCGGCGGACGTCGTCATCCACCGGCACCGCGTAGGATGGGAGCTCCTCGTCCCGCTTATGCCGGCCACTGCGGCGCTCCTCGATGAAATCCTCAAAGCTAACGCCAGCCGGACTTTTGAACTCAAATGAGGCCGGTACAGGCTCCGGCGGGGACTGCTGCAGTTCCTGCTCCACGGTCATGTTTTGCTATCCTCTCCCAGATTGTATACCCAGAGCGCGGCAGTACCGGACCCGGCCTCGCTTTGCCAATTCGGCGTTGGATCGTAAGCGCTTTTGATCATAAGATAGAACATAATAGAACCAAATCGCCAGAGACGTCTCTCCCGACGTCTCCACTAAGAGCGAAGAGGAGCCATCCCGGAGCACATAACGGATTATTCTAACACGGGCCGATCTTTAGCGTCAAACAAACCGAAGGAACTCAGGCGGGAACGGCGAAGGATCTCGAAAGGGTTAAGGATGAAGGATGAAGGATGAAGGATGAATCAAGAGGACCGGGCGCCTCGCGCCTCGAGCCCCGCGCCTCGCGCCTCGAGCCCCGCGCCTCGAGCCCGAGATGGGAAGGATGAAAATAGATTGAGCATTGGCGCCTGTCCTGCGTGCAGTACCCGCATCGAAGAACGGTTCAACTATTGCCCGGCATGCCGCTACGTGCTGCGCCCGGTCTGCGCATCGTGCCAGGAGACACTGGACGACTCGTGGGCCTGGTGTCCCCTCTGCGGCGAGCGGACGACGGAATCGGATCTCTCGATGCCGACGCGTGTGATATCGGGAGAAGCTCACGACGCCTCCAGCGGGGACGCCGAGGAGTTCAATCAACGCGGTGTTGAGTTTTATGAGGCCGAGCGATACGAGGAGGCGATCATCCAGTTTCGCCAGGCTCTTGCGCTTGACCCCGTTAACAGCCTCTACCGGTGCAATCTCGCGGTTGCCTACGGGGAGAGCGGCAAGCCGGCCCAGGCGTTGGAAGAATATGAGCGGGCGCTCACCCTGAATCCGATGGATTTGACTGTGCGTCTCAATCTGGGTCAAGCATTTTATGATCAGGGAAAACTTGAACGCGCCCGGGACGAGTGGAAAAGAGTCATCGACCTGGGGCCTGAAAGTCCCGAGGCTGCCGACGCGCAGGAGAACTTGAGGATGTTAGATGCTGACGGACGGTGAATAAGGGAGTCTTTGATGAGCGATGCGATCGGCGTTGGAATCGTGGGATATGGATTCGCTGGCCGCGGATTCCATGCCTATCTGGTGGACCAGGAGCCGGGCCTTGAGCTGCGCGGCGTGTTCGTGCGTAATGAGGAGCGCCGGCGCCGCGCGGCCTCCGACCGGCCCGTGCGAGTTTACGACTCATATGAGGAGATGCTCGAAGACCCCGCGATCGAACTGGTAATCCTGGCGACGCCGCATGACGTTCATGCCGAACAGGCGATTCAGGCTCTCGACGCCGGGAAGAACGTCGTCACCGATAAAATCATCGCTATGAACCTGGATGAAGCCCGGCGAATGGCCGCGGCGGCCGAGCGAAGCGGTATGCTTTTCAGCGTGTTCCATAACCGGCGCTGGGACGGGGATTTTATCACCGTTCGGCGTGCTTGGGAGAGTGGACTCATTGGCCAGGTCTACGCTGTGGAGTGCTGCGTCATGAGCTTTGGCGCTCCCGGCGGATGGCGCGCTCAAAAGGCGCGGAGCGGCGGCGTACTCTACGATTGGGGCGCGCACCTGGTGGATCAGGCGCTGCTGCTCTGCGGAGAGCCTGCAGCCGTCACGGCGTGGGTGATCGACCGGGCCGGGTGGCCGGGCGTCGACATTGGCAATTTCGGCCGGATCGTCATCCAGTTTTCCAACGGTGTTCTCTACACCATCGAGACCGGTAATCTCGCCCGCATACCCAAGCCCCATTGGTACCTGCTCGGCGATCGCGGAACGCTCCGTAAAGAGGGAGTGGACCCGCAAGAAGCCGCCATGCTCGCCGGGGATATCAACCGCGCCCGCGAAGACCCGGCGAACGCCGCGACGGTGCGCACCACAATCGACGGCCAACTGGCGGATTTGCGCCTGGAGACGGCGCGGGGCGATTGGAAGCAGTACTATCGGAACGTGGCGCAGGCGCTCCGCGGAGAGGCGCGGCTCGAGGTGACACTGCCTCAGATGCTCCGGTTGATGACCGTCTATGACGCCGCCGTGGAGTCGATTCGCTCGGGCGCTACCGTTCGTATTGAATAAGCAGGCGCGGCGCTCTGATAAAGTCAGAGACCTCATAAAGGTCGTGAGATGGTTGCTCAGAAGAATCAAAGCGGGGTGGCGAGCGCGATCCCGATTCTGAAAAGAGTCGGTTTGCGGGACCTGTTTCTGCGGCGAGGCACACGCCTCGATCTGTTCATGAATGTCTATCGCAAGGCGGGCGACGTCGGCGCTTTTCAGGCGGGGGCGCGGCTCTTTGTACTGGTGAATTCAGCGCCACTGGCGTACCAGGCGCTGGTGGAGAATGCCGACGCTTTCGAGAAGAGCCCGGCGCTCCGTGTTTTCTCCCGGCCGCTGCTGGGCGATGGGCTGCTCACCTGCAGCAACGAGAGTCACCGGCAGCGGCGTCCACGAGTGGCGCCCGCCTTCCAACCTCGACGAGTGGCCTGCTACGCTGGTACGATGGCTGCGCACGCGGAGAGAATCCAGCAATCGTGGTGGCCGGGGACCACGGTTGACATCACGCGTGAGATGTCACGCGTGGCGTTCGGCATCGATGGTAAGACGCTCTTCGACGCCGAGGTGACCGATGAGGCCCAGTCGCTTGGACGAGAGTTAATCGTCACGATGCGGCACGCGTTCAAGCAGATGGACTCGCCCGTGCCGATTCCCTTTCACTGGCCCACACCCACCAACATCCGGACCCGCCGCGCCATCGCTCGGTTGAACGCGGTAGTCTACCGGATGATCGATGAGCGCCGCGCCTCCGGCGTGGATCAAGGCGACTTCCTCTCGATGCTGATGGAAGCCCCGGGGAACGATGAAGGCCGCGCTGCGTCCGACACCTGGATCCGCGACGAGGCCATGACCATTTTTCTTGCGGGGCATGAGACCACGGCGAACGCGCTCACGTGGGCCTGGTACCTTCTCACGCAGCATCCTGAGGAATACGCGCGGCTGCGGGAGGAAGCCCGGAACGTCCTCCAGGGCAGAACCCCGACGCTGGACGATTTGCCGCGGCTGCCGTTCGCTCTTCAGGTGTTCAAAGAGGCGCTGCGGCTGTATCCTCCGGCGTACGCCATCGGCCGGCAGGCGATTCAGGATACCCGGCTGGGCGACTATGACGTTCCCGCCGGTTCCGTGCTGATTATCTGCCCTTACGTGATGCATCGCAGGGCCGACTATTTTCCCGAGCCCGAGGCGTTCCGGCCGGATCGATTCGCCGGTGAGGCCGAAAAGCGGATGCCGCGCTGCTCCTATCTTCCGTTCAGCGTAGGACCTCGCAACTGTATTGGCGCTCATTTTGCTCTCATGGAGGGTCAGATTGTCCTCGCTGCGCTGGCGCAGCGACTCGAATTCGAGCTAATTCCCGGGCAATCGATCCGCCCGGAGCCGCTCTTTACGCTAAGGTCCGCCGGTCCTATTCGGATGCGCGTCCGGAGAGATTCGCGCGCGACTTCGAACGACGCTGATCTCCGGCCAGCGCTGAACGGGCGTTGAGGGAAGCAATCTCAGCGGCCGCTTTCCAGCAGCGGTCATCCAGCGCCGATTGGTAACGGGGACGTAGGGGGCTATCTACCCGGGCCAGGGTCTCATCCCAGATCACTTTCAGCAGTTTCGCTCCGGACGCGTCGTTTGTTTCTCCATCATCAGCAGTCCAGACGACGATTGGCGGAGGCGGAGTGACGGAACGGTAATGCGCGCGAACCCGGTCGATCAGGACAGCGAGAGGTCCTACGGCGCTGGCGCCGACGCAAAGCCGCCCGGCCCGGTACGGGAGTATGGCGATAGCCTTGTTTACGCCTGCCGTCGCGATACACCAGACATCCAGGTCCGGGAGCTGCGGCTGCACCACGTGCGGCGTCTCAGCGGCGCGCCCGAGGCCGGATCGCTGTTTACGGAGTCGCCGGACAAGCCGGTCCGCGCCCACCACCTGGCGTTCGAGGGCGCCAAGCCGATCCCGCAGCGCAGCGGCCTCCTCATAATCCAGCCGGGACGATGCTTCCGTCATCGATCGACGGATTTCTACTTCGGCGGCGGCGATCCGTTCTCGCTCTTCGACCGCAGCGTTTAACCGCCCTACCGCAGCCTCCGCGAGCGAATCCATGATCTCCCGATCTGATCCCCGCAGCAGCCGCTCCAGCGCAAGAGCGTCACGTAGGTACGCCTCCGGACTGATCATCGCGGCGCACGGAGCGCTGCACCATCCGAATTCGTGATGGTGACACGGCGCCCGGGGCGTCTCGCCGTCCCATGCACAGCGCTCATGACTTCCGCGAATCCGAAAGAGGGGAAGGATCGATTGGAACAGCCGCTCCAGCGCCGCAGTATCCGGATAGGGACCAAAGTACCGGGCGCCATCGTCCACTTTCATCTCACGAACGATCTCGAGCCGGGGATAAGGCTCGCCTGTCGTGAGGCGAAGAAAGCGATACCGAGGCCGGACGATATTGAATGGCGGTTGATTCTCCCGGATGAGGCTCTCTTCAAGCGCCAGCGCCTCCGCCTCGGTAGGCGCCGCAAACCACTGGATGTCCCGGACGCGATACAGATGTCGCTGCACCTTCTGCCGGTTTCTACCGGTGGCGCGCAGATGCGAACGCAGCCGCGAGCGGAGATTCACCGCTTTGCCGACGTACAGAATCCGACCGCGCCGATCTTTCATCCAGTACACTCCCATGCTCGTTGGGGCCGCAAGAATGCATTTCAACAAGTTTTCGTTGTCAGGTTCCTTCGGCGTAGCATTTCTCACAATTGGTAGCCTGAATTGATCGTAGCGGGACTTCAGCAACTAAAGAAACAGAATCGGTAACAAACAAAGCGCTCTCACCGCGGAACATCTTTGTGGGGAGCGAGTGTCCAAATTCTCGCGCGCGAAAGAACTGCTATACAGACCCGTCCGACTAGACTATAATAAGTAACAGTGCCGGAACGCTTTTGATATTAGCAAAAACGGCGCATTTATGCATTTACTCACGTCACCCCATTTCACCACTGCGGTCTAAGGAGCGCCTCCCCCGATGCAGATCTTGAAGAGCCTGTTTGGCCATTTCTCCCGCGACGTTGGTATCGATCTCGGGACGGCGAATACCGTTGTTCACGTGCGGGGCAAAGGGATCATGCTTCGTGAGCCATCCGTGATCGCCATCAACCGAAACAATCGGACGGTCGAGCTGCGCGCGGTGGGATTCGAAGCCAAGGAGATGCTTGGCCGGACACCGGTGAACGTCGTTGCCCTGCGGCCATTGCGCGATGGTGTTATCGGGGACATCGATAATGTTGAGCTGATGCTCAAGCGGTTCCTCCAGATGGCGACTCGGCGGAGAGATGTATCCGGGCCGCGGGTCGTCGTAGGCGTTCCCTCGGGCGCGACCGAAGTCGAGGAGCTGGCGGTGAGCAATGCCGCGAAGAAGGCCGGCGCCGGAGAGACTTTCCCGGTGGCTGAGCCGATGCTTGCGGCGATCGGCGCTGGTTTGCCGGTTCATGAGCCAACCGGAAACATGATCGTGGATATCGGCGGCGGAACAACCGAGGTCGCCGTGATTTCCCTGGGCGGCATCGTAACCTACAAATCCATACGCATCGCGGGAGATGAAATCGACGAGGCTATCGCAGCCTACACTCGCAAGGTTTACAATCTTTATATCGGCGAGCGTACGGCGGAAGAAGTGAAGCTGCAAATCGGGTCCGCCTATCCGATAGGGGAAGAGACGAGCATGGTCGTGCGCGGGCGCGACCTGGTTACGGGACTTCCAAGGTCGGCGACGCTTCGCTCCGAGGAGGTGCGAGAATGTATCCAGGAGCCGGTGCGCGCCGTGGTCGAGGCCGTGAAGGTGACACTGGAGAATACACCGCCCGAGTTAGCGGCGGACATCATGGACCGGGGCATTATCTTATCCGGCGGCGGCGCCCTGCTTCGAGGACTTGACCGGCTGATTATGGTAGAAACCGAGATGCCGGTCCACCTCGCCGAGGATCCGCTGAGCTGTGTGGCAAAGGGCGCCGGGCAGGTACTGGAAGACCCGCAGATGCTTCGGCAGTTACGTCATCGCTACCACGCAAACGTCGCTGCCTGAACCGTTCCGGCGGCGCGAGATGAGAACGGAGTGATACAAAGGTGTGGCCGCGAGGACGCAAAGGCTGGCTGTTAATCCTTCTGATCGTGCTCGCGGTGGCATTGACTGCGGCCCAGACCCGGGCGCTAAACCGGGGTCGGCCATCCCCTTTGGAAGCGCCCGCGATACTTCTGCTTAAGCCGTTCCAGAACTGTGTGACGGCTGTGAGCCGCGCATGGGACAGCGCCATTGGAGGAACCGACAGCCGCCTAAGCCTCGCCGCAGAGAATCGGCAGCTTCGAGAGCAAGTTTCGCTGCTCACGGTGAAGAACGCACATCTCTCCCACATCGCCGCGGAGAACGCCCGTCTCCGCGCGATGCTCAGCATGAAGCAGCATGATCCGTCCGGCGCGCGCTGGATCGTCGCCGACGTGCTAGAGCGCCATCCATCCCACTGGTTTGACATGCTCACCCTGGACTGCGGTCGATCGGCCGGCGTCCGACAGCACAGCATTGTCCTGACCACCCGGGGCCTGGTTGGCAAGGTGGTCGTTGTGCGATCAGACACATGCGATGCGCTTCTGATCACGGATCCGGCGTCCGACACCGGCGCGTTTGTGCCTCGGACACGTGACGTTGGATATGTCGAGGGTACGGGTCACCAGGAAATGACGCTTCATTTCTTCGACCGCGACCATGGCGTACGCGTCGGTGACAGCGTGGTTTCATCGCCATTCAGCGCCACGTATCCGAGCGGGATCTCAATCGGTAAGGTAACAGCCATCACGAAGGACGCGGGCGCCTCGGTGAGCCAGGCTTCCATTCAGCCGTCGGTGCAGTTCAACGATCTCGGAGAAGCGATTGTCATCCCCTGATTTCCGTCGCTCACTCCGGTATTCGGGCCTGCTTATGGGTCTCGTCGTGATCGCAGCGGCCATACAGACTCGATTGCCATCGGGATTGGAGTGGCGCGGCGTAGCGCCTGACCTGGCGCTGGCCATTGCGATTGCCGCCGGTCTGCACGATGGATCGATGACCGGCGCCGCCATGGGCTTTCTGGGGGCGTATCTCATCGCTCCGCAAGCTTCGCTCAGTCCGGGATCGATCTACTTCAGTCACATTCTGGTGGGGTACTTATCGGGATTTCCACGAGCGCGACTTTACACCGAGAATCCCCTCGTCCCGGTGGCTGCGGGCCTCGCCGCGGGCGTCCTGTCGGAGACATTCTTCTACCTGTTAACCCCGCGCAGCCCGCTCCTCTGGATTCAAGGCGCGGCCGTGCAGGGACTCTATCTGATGGCGCTCACACCGGTAATCCACGCGCTGCTGCATAGTCTGGGCCGGATGATGGAGTCGGGAGCTTGAGCGTACCGGGTCTTAGAGCGTCTCGGTAGAGTCAGCGGCGGCGGCTGTTGGCGAGTGGCACGGGCGCGGTGGCGAGCAGGCGCCGAAGCTCGTTTGGATCCACTGGTTTCGTGAGGTGAACATCGAATCCCGCTTCTTTCGAGAGACGGCGATCTTCGCCCTGTCCGTATCCCGTTAGAGCCACGAGAAGGACCTCGGACAAGCTTTTGTCGCTCCGGAAAATACGTGCGACTTCGTATCCGTCCATCTCGGGAAGACCAATGTCCAGCAGCGCCACTTCGGGAGGCGATACCCGCGCCATTTCCAGCGCGTCCCGTCCATTGTTAGCCACACGCACCTCGTGGCCCCAAAGCTCGAGGATTTCGCTGAGTGTTTCCGCCGCGTCGCGGTTGTCTTCCACAATGAGTACTCGACGCGGAGAGGTGACAACCGCCTTTGGCGGCGCTTCGGGCGGCGCTTCGGGAATGTATTCGGCCGGCAGAGCGGGAAGGCGAACTACGAATTCGCTCCCGAGGCCTGGACCATCGCTGCACGCCGTAACCATGCCGCCGTGCATCCGGACCAGCTTCCACACCAGCGCCAGACCGAGGCCAAGCCCTCCCTCCGACCGGTCGAGTGACCGTTCTGACTGCGTAAAAAGGTCGAATACGCACGGCAAGAGATCGGCCGGTATTCCTATGCCGGTGTCCCTCACGCGAATGACGAGATCTCCGGATTCGCGGACGGCGTCCAGCCAGATCTTGCCGCCCGGCTCGGTGTACTTGGCCGCATTGTGCAGCAGGTTGGAGAATACCTGCTCGAGCCGGGTGGGATCGGCCTCCATCCAGACCGACTCTGGGGGCAGGTTCAAGATCAGCTCGTGTGAACGATCCGAGATGAGTCCCGACATCGATTCAATGGCGCTCCGGACGAGTGATTGCAGCTCCACCGGCTCCATTTGTAGAGAGATTCTGCCCCGCGTAATGCGAGAGATATCGAGGAGGTCGTCCACCATTCGCGAGAGATTATGAGTTTGACGATTGATAATCCCACGCAGCCGGTTCACCCTCGGTTCCTGAGACCCTATTTCATCCAGAACGTAATCGGCGTTCGACATGGCGGCAAGGGGATTCCGGAGCTCGTGGGCGAGCATGGCCAGGAACTCATCCTTGCGCCGATCGGCGTCCTGCAGCTCCAAAAAGAGCATGGCGTTATCGATGGCGGCCGCGGCGCGGCGCGCCAGGTCTTCCGCAAGCGCCAGGTCGTCGAGGGCATACTTGCGGCCAGACTCGCTGGATCCGAAGCTCATGGCGCCCACTGTTTCTCCGCGTACGATCAAGGGAACCGCAATATGCGACTGCACCCCGAGCGCGTTCAGAAGATTAATGTGATCCTCATCAAGCGTCTGCGCCATTACCGAGTCGTCTATCGGGATATCGGCGCTGCGAAGCGCACGGTTCGCAGGCTGTAGTTCCGGGTTAACCGCTGGGGATCGAAGGGCCATTTCCCGCAGCCAGGCGTCTTTCGCGGGATCGGAATGCGCGGTGGCCACCCGGTGGATAAGACCATCCGGGCCCGCCAGGTCAACGATGCAAAAATCAGCGAAGGCAGGCGCCGCGAGTCGAGCCACTCGCTCCAGCGTGGCATGGTAATCCCGCGAGCTCGCGAGGACTGCGCTGGCTTCACCCAGGAACGAGAGACGCTGCTGCGCCGCCTCGGCTTCCGCCCGCGCGGTCCTCTCCAGGGCAAGGACGCGGCTCTTCTCCTCCTCGGCGCGTTTACGCTCCAGGATCTCGCGCTCGAGATCACGGTTTGCGGCTTCCAGCTCCGCGGTCCGATCACGAACCCGACGCTCCAGGTCGTTATTAAGCGCGCGCACTTCCTCTTCAGCATACTGCCGCCGCTGCTCGTTCCGCCAGGCGCTCAAAATGATGGCGCAGGCGCCGAGAAATGGCTCCAGATAGCTCACAACGCTGTCATCGTATCCGTCGGGTCGATTGGCGAGCCCAACAACGCCCTCCACACTGTCGCCCTTGTAAAGCGGCAGCACAATCATCCGCCGAAGGGGCGGATGCGACGCGCGATGGGTGCGATTGAGACTCGAGGGACCGAGCAGAACGTATCGCGTGGATCTGCCGCTTTCGGGGGCAAAGAGCGGCTCAAGATCATAGAGAGCGAACAGATCGGCGCCGTATCGCTCATAGAATTTGCCGCTCTTCTGTCGTGGGTGCGATCCGCTTACCGTCCGAATTTCCAGCCGACGCGGGGAATCGGGGCCGCTTGGACTCCCTTCGACGACTTCCGCGATAAAGCCGTACTCGCTGTGGGTGAGCGACACGATTCCATCCAGCAAGCACTGGAACGTGGCGGACGCGTTGACTTCGCCAACATAATCAACCAGCGAGCGGCTGATAGTCTCCAGCAGCGCGTTGGTGGCGTCGAGCTTCGCTTCAGCTTGCTCGCGCTGGGAAATCTCCTCGTGGAGCTCGTTGGTCTTTCGGAACAGTTCAACAAACGCGGCGACCTTTGCCCGGAGCACCTCGGTATCGAACGGCTTGAAAAGGTAATCCACCGCTCCCACCGAATAGCCCCTCGTGACGTGGGTTTCGGTCTTATTAATGGCAGTAAGGAAAACGATGGGCGTATGCCGCGACCGCTGGCGCGAGCGGATCAGAGTGGCGGTCTCGAAGCCATCCATGCCTGGCATCTGGACGTCCAGGAGGATGACAGCGAAATCCATCTCGAGGAGGCGTTTCAGAGCTTCTCGTCCCGAGCTGGCGGTCACCAGATTCTGGCCAAGGTCCTCTAAGACCGACTCGAGCGCGACAAGGTTCTCGACCCGGTCGTCCACGAGCAAAATATTGGCTTTAGCGCTGGAGTCCATCTCTGCTTACGGTTCAACCTTTCCCAATAGCGCCAGAAGGTGTGACGCAATCTCCGCGAGCGGCAGCGACGCGTCCGCTTTGGCTGCGGTGAGCGCCGCCCTGGGCATCGCCGCGCATTCCGCAGACGCAGGGTCCTGTACTATAAGATAGCCACCTTCGGCCTTTACCCGCGCGGCGCCACGCGCTCCGTCGCAACTCGCGCCGGTCAGCACCACGGCAATGACGCCGGCGCCGAAGCAATCGGCGGCGGACTCGAAAAGCACGTCTATTGAGGGACGAGCGGCGTTAACTGGATTATCCACCGAGAGCGCAAATGCGGCGTCATCGACCAGAAGGTGATAATCGGCCGGAGCCACGTACACCGTTCCCGCCCGCATGGTCTCTTTGTCTTGGGGTTCCCGCACTCTCATCGCGGTAAACTGCTGCAGAGTGGATCTGAGTCGCAAGCTTGAATCAATCACCCGGTGTTGGACAACCGCAATCGGCAGCGGAAAGTCACGCGTGAGTCCCCCAAGAACAACCTGAAGCGCCCGCAAACCGCCCAGAGAAACGCCCATTACGACGATACGATATCCCATCAGGCTACCCGTCGGTACAGCCGGCGCCCAGGCTCCAACTGTTCATAGGATCGCTCACGCGGCGTGAACTGCAGAGTCTCTTTACTGCCCAGGCCAAGCACCCCGAACTTCACGAGGCTCTCATATAGCAGCTCATGCACGCGCTCCTGCAGTGGCTTCGCGAAGTAGATCATCACGTTCCTGCAGAGGATCACATTGAATTCGTTGAACGAGCCATCCGTCGCCAGGTTGTGTTGGGAGAACACCATGTTTTCTTTGAGTATCGACCGAAAAATGGCGCTGCCATATCCGCCGGTATAGTAGTCGGAGAGAGACCTCTTACCACCGGACTTATGGTAGTCTTCTTCGCATTTCTTCGTTATTTCCAGCGAAAAGATACCATCACGCGCCTGTCTAAGCACCTCCTCGTTGATATCCGTAGCGTATATGCGGCAGCGATCGTAGAGACCCTCCTCTACGAGGAGAATCGCCATCGAATAGACTTCTTCGCCCGTCGAGCAGCCGGCATGCCAGATCCGGACGAAAGGATAGGTCCGCAGCAGCGGCGCCACTCTTCTGCGAAAGCATGAAAAGAACTCCGGATCGCGGAACATCGAAGTGACATTCACGGAAACGCTGAGCAAAAAGCGTTCCATGCTGGCGGGTTCGTGCAGCAATCGTTCCTGAAGGCCCGAAATCGTCGTCAACTCTTCATCGCGGACAGCGCCCCAGATGCGTCGCTTGAGTGAGGCTGTCGCATACTGTCGGAAGTCGTAACCGTACTGGCGAAAGATCGCTTCCAGCAGCAGTTCAACTTCCAGCGTTTCCAATTCAGCTTTCAAATCTATCATTTGGTTTTGGCGGCCGACCACAGTGATCCTCACGCCGGAGCTTAATCGCGTGTCCAGGCGCCGCGGATCGGCGACGGCGCTGCGGCTTCGGAAGCGCCGGCCGCCGCTCTCGATTCTCCGAAATTCTATCTCACACTATCGGTTCGGCCCCTCATTTATACAGCCAGACGCGCAGCAGGGAGAGAAGCTGTTCGTTATCCACCGGCTTCGCAATGTAATCCGACGCGCCGGCTTCGATGCATTTTTCGCGGTCCCCCTTCATCGCCTTGGCCGTGAGCGCTATGATCGGAAGCGATTTCATCTTTGACCGTTCCCGGATCAGCCGCATTGTTTCATACCCATCCATCTCCGGCATCATCACGTCCAGGAGCGCGACGTCGATGCCATTATTTTTTTCGAGCATGTTAATGGCGTCCTTTCCATTCTCCGCGTAGACCACTTGAACGTGATGGGCCTCCAAAAGGCTGGTCAGGGCGAAGATATTGCGCATGTCGTCATCGACGATGAGCGCCTTCTTGCCGGCAAGGACAGGGTCCTCCTGGCGCACCTGGTCCAACATCTGCCTTTTCGGCGCGGGAAGCTCCGACTGCACTCTGTGGAGGAAAAGAGTCGTTTCGTCCAGCAGTCGCTCCGGGGACCGGACGTCCTTGATAATAATCGCGTCGGTCAATCGCTTCAGCTCGTTCTCTTCCTTGCGCGTGAGCTTCTTTCCGGTATAAACAATGATCGGAAGATCGACCACGCGGAGCTCTTTCCGGATCTGCTCGATCAGTTGAAACCCCGACATGTCCGGCAGTCCCAGATCCAGTACCATACAATCGTACGGCTCGGTTTTTAAGGCTGCGAGAGCCTCTGCGCCCGTGCTCACCGCTCGAGTCTGCACGTCGGAATTCCCGATGAGTTCCAGGATGCTGCTTCTCTGGATGTCGTTGTCTTCAACCACGAGAAGTCGCTTCACCGTTCGTTCCACAAAGCCTTTAATGTTGGCGAGAGCCTCGTCCAGGTTTTCCTTCGTCACCGGTTTCTCGAGACAGGCGATGGCGCCCTGCCTGAGACCGCGCTGACGATCGCTCGCCACGGAAATAATATGGACCGGAATATGCCGCAGCTCAGGATCGTGCTTGAGGCGGTCAAGTACAGCCCAACCGTCGATGTCCGGAAGCCGCAGGTCGAGAGTGATGGCGTCAGGTTGGAATCTCTGCGCGAGCGATGGCGCTGATTCGCCCAACGCCGAAACCACACCCTTGAAACCCATTTCCCTCGCACGGTCGAGCAGGATACGGCCGAATGTCGCATCGTCCTCGATGATCAGGAGGACCCGATCGCCGGGACCGATTTCGCTCCGATCATCGCTCACGTCACCGGGACGCATCAAAGCGGTTTCTGTGCTGGGCGCCACCGAATCGAGCGTGTCGTGGGCCGTTAACACGTTCGTGGAGCGATCCTCGGTCCCGCTGCCGCTGCCGCGCGAGCCATCCCCGCTCCCGCCGGTACGACGGTAAGTCAACTGGGCGCGCGGCGCCTCGGGCACATATGCTGCCGGTAGATAGAGTGTGAACGTGCTTCCCTGCCCGGGACTGCT
Organism: Armatimonadota bacterium; assembly: GCA_035686845.1. Lineage (GTDB taxonomy): Bacteria > Armatimonadota > DASRZA01 > DASRZA01 > DASRZA01 > DASRZA01. The sequence continues at coordinate 20,543 of DASRZA010000166.1, forward strand.
CACCAGCCTGATTTCGCCGCCCAGAATGTGAGCAAGCTCCCGGCTGATCGAAAGGCCGAGCCCCGTGCCTCCGTACCGGCGGCTGGTGGTACCGTCCGCCTGTTGGAACGCTTCAAAGATGAGTCGCTGTCGATTCAGTGGTATTCCGATGCCCGTATCGCGCACCGCGAAGGCAATCACCTGGGGCGCCCGGTTGAGTGAGTGCAGATCGCGGCTCCAACCCGATTGAGCGGTCCTGATCTGGAGCACAATTTCCCCCTGCTCGGTGAATTTAATTGCGTTGGTGATGAGGTTTCTCAAGACTTGCTGCAATCGCTGCGCGTCCGTGGCCACGCACTCTGGTAGATTCGGATCCAGCTCCACGCTAAAGTCGAGGCCCTTATCGCCCGCCACGTCACGAAAATTCCTCTCCACGTATTCGCGAAGCTCATCGAACGGCACATCGGTAACATGAACGTCCATGGTCCCCGATTCGATCTTCGCGTGGTCCAGAATCTCGTTCACCGTCGCCAGCAGCTCGCTTCCCGCCGCATGGATCGTAGTCGCGTATTCCACTTGCTTCGGGTTCAGATTGCTATCCGGGTTCTCGGAGAGCAGCCGGGCGAGGATGAGCAGGCTGTTTAACGGTGTCCGCAGCTCGTGCGACATATTTGCCAGGAATTCTGACTTGTAGCGGGATGTTACCGACAACTGCTCCGCCTTCTCCTCCAGCTCCTCCCGGGCCAATTCGATCTCGCGGTTCTTTCGCTCCACCTCACTGTTCCGAATTGAAAGCTGCTCCGCCTTCTCTTCCAGTTCTTCATTGGTCTGCTGAAGCTCTTCTCGCTGCTGTTTGAGCTCCGACTGAGACGCCTCCAGCCGCTCCGCCTGCTGCTCCAGCCGCCGGTTCTTCTCCTGAAGCTCGTCCTGCTGGCTCTGAAGTGTTGAAGTCATGAGCTGCGATTGCTTGAGAAGCTCGTTCGTCTTATCATTCGCGGCAATGGTATTCAACACAATTCCAATGCTCTCGGTGAGCTGGTCGAAGAAATCAAGATGAATCGGATCAAACCGGTTGAGCGACGCCAACTCGATCACGGCAAGCACCTCGCCCTCGAAGAGGACCGGCAGCACGACAATGTTGCGCGGGGACGCCTCACCCAGACCGGAATTGATCTTGATATAATCACTCGGCACTTCAGAGAGCAAAATCCGCTGCTTTTCCAGCACGCATTGCCCCACCAGGCCCTCGCCGGGGTGGAACCGATTGGAGAGGCTCTTTCGCTCCTGATATCCGTAACTGGCTATCAGCCTGAGCTCCGAATCCGAGCTCGGGATCGTTGAGGACTCGAGGAACGAGGAGTTGATAAAGAAGACACCATGCTGTTCGGATACAAGCGGCGCCAGCTCGGAAAGAATCAGCTTCGAGACATTCATTAAGTCACGCTGTCCCTGAAGGAGGCGGGTGAACCGGGCGACATTTGTCTTCAGCCAGTCTTGCTGATTGTTGATGAGGGTGGTATCACGGAGGTTCCGGATCATCTCGTTGATGTTATCTTTGAGAGCGGCGAGCTCGCCCGCGGCATCCTCGGTAATGGTGCGGGAGAAATCGCCACTGGTCACCGCGGTGGCTACGTCGGCCATAGCTCGAACCTGTGACGTGAGGTTGTTCGCGAGACGGTTCACGTTATCGGTGAGGTCTCTCCAGGTCCCCGAGGCGCCAGGCACGTGCGCCTGGCCGCCAAGTTTCCCTTCGATGCCAACCTCGCGGGCTACCGTCGTAACCTGGTCCGCAAAGGTCGCCAGAGTGTCGATCATGCCGTTGATCGTCTCGGCCAGGTCCGCAATTTCGCCCTTCGCGTCAAGTATCAGTTTTCTCTTCAGATCACCCATAGCGACTGCGGTCACCACCCGGGCGATTCCTCTCACCTGACTGGTCAGGTTCTCGGCCATCGAGTTGACATTTTCGGTGAGATCTTTCCAGATGCCCGAGACACCACGCACAACGGCCTGGCCGCCCAGCTTGCCCTCGGTGCCCACGTCTTTCGCCACGCGGGTCACTTCAGAGGCGAAGGCGTTCAACTGATCCACCATCGTATTGATGGTATCCTTTAGCTCTAAGATCTCCCCGCGAACGTCGACGGTAATCTTGCGGTTGAGGTCTCCCATGGCAACCGCGGTGGTCACCGCGGCGATATTTCGGACCTGGGTGGTGAGGTTATTGGCCATGGAATTGACGCTCTCGGTGAGATCCTTCCACGTGCCCGAAACACCCTGCACCATTGCCTGGCCGCCCAGTTTACCCTCGGTGCCCACTTCCTTCGCCACACGAGTCACTTCCGAAGCAAACGTGTCCAACTGATCCACCATCGTGTTGATGGTGTTCTTAAGGTCCAGAATCTCGCCCCGGGCTTCAACAGTAATCTTGCGGTTGAGATCTCCCTTCGCGACCGCGGTGGTCACGTCAGCGATATTCCGAACCTGGCTGGTCAGGTTATTAGCCATGGAATTAACGCTCTCGGTGAGGTCTCTCCACGTCCCGGAGACACCTTTCACCTCAGCCTGGCCGCCGAGCTGCCCATCCGTTCCGACTTCCGTGGCGACGCGCGTCACTTCAGAGGCAAAGGCATTGAGCTGATCCAGCATCGTATTGATGGTATTCTTAAGGTCTAAGATCTCACCCCGGGCTTCGACCGTGATCTTGCGATTCAGATCTCCCCTGGCGACGGCAGTGGTCACGTCGGCGATATTG
>DASRZA010000167.1:0-2734 GCA_035686845.1 Armatimonadota bacterium
ACCCCTTGTCTGACCGACCCTATTGCGGGCAGCATGAGGATACGAGGCGCTACTTCTGCACTGCTCGCCGGCTCACCTCCTTTGGCGCGTTCTCATCCTCGAGCCCAGCCCGATCAAGGCCGGCGAAATGACTTACACCCCGAACAGAGCCTTGTGAGCGCGATCACTTCCAATGGCCTCGAGAAAGAAGGCCAACCAGCCGTCAAACGACGCCCTTTTTGAGATCCTCCAGCCGGTAGAACGTTCCTCGCCACTCGACGCCACCGCGCTTTTCCGTCAGTACCGCTGAACGCCACATCGTGTACAGCCACACGCCCGCCGCAAGCGGAAAGCAGAGCGCGAAGAGAGCCCAGGGGGTCCGCGCCGTGCGCTCCCAAGCGCCTTGCAGCGCCCTCTGCTGCGTCGAAAGCTCGTCGGGCCATCGCGTCCCCACCGGCGATTCCGGGCGGCGGGGTGGAGTCACGGCCACCACCATGGCCGCCATGGCGCCGGCGCAGCAGAGCCTGGAGAAGCGCGTTCCCCAGAAAAGACCGGGAGCCGGCAGGATATGCGCCACCCCAATAAACAGCGTTACGCCGATGACTGTAGTCCATTCATATTCGAGGCCAGCGAAAAAGTTCTTGGTGAGCCCATTCACGAAGCCCGAAAGCCCCTCCACCCAGCGCACCTTCACCGGATCTCCGCCGAGCACATAGAGCTGCCTGAACCCCGCCTGCTTGAGCAGCTTTCCAAGTTTGAGATCGTCCGCCACTTCCAGGCGGAGCCGTTCGTGTCCGCCGATGGCGTCGTAGGCCGACCGTCGCACCATGTTGAACGCGCCGATTCCAATGTAGGAGTCGGGCTTATCCGGATCGTCGATTTCCCAGGTTCGACAGCGGAGGCTGAACATCACGGCGAAATAGCAAACCAGAAGCCGCTCCCAGAAACCGGTGAGAATGACTCCGGGCGCCACTACCAGATGATCCGCCTTACGGTCGAGCGCCGCGGCCGCGGCTCGCCGGAGCGCATCCGGGCGAAAGACGACGTCGGCGTCCGTAAAGAGGAGAAACTCACCGCGGGAGGCGGCGGCGCCGGTCGCGAGCGCGTGGTTTTTCCCGAGCCAGCCGGGCGGCAGCGTTTTCACCGTGCAAACATTCAGCGCTGTCACCGGTGACGTGTGATCGTTCGCCAGACGCTCAAGAATGATACCGGTGTCGTCGGTTGAGCGGTCGTTGACGGCGATAATCTCAAGATGCGGATAATCAATAGCAAGGAGCGAACGCATGGCCGGTTCAATGACCGCGGCTTCATTGCAAGCGGGCACAATCACGGAGAGCGCGGGGCATTCGTCATCCCCCGCTTTCCGGGCGTCATCCAGCCAACTAAGCGAGCGCCCGGAGCGTCGCGCCGCCCTCGCGGCGCCCAACCAGACGCCGAGCGTCGCGAGCGCGAGCGCATTCACCGTCACGGTCTTCCAGTTCGTTCTTGCGAACTTCATTGGTCCAGGCTCACGATAGGCGATCCCCTACCCCATCGCACTCCGGCTTTTCCGACTTACCATCGGAAAGCGCGCGGTTCAGGAGTGGGAGCAAGCAATCATGGAGAACCGGATTGGCGGCCAGGATGGTGGCGGCGCCAGGTGAGTACGGTTCGCCGTTCAAATCGGTAACCCGGACACCCGCCTCTGCCATGATCAGCGCGCTTGCCGGCGTTGAATACGCGTCCACGTCAAGGCCAATCGCCGCGTCGAGTCGACCCGCGGCGACGCCGCAGAGCGCAAGCGACATGCTGCCCAGGTTAAGAACACCCTGGACATTGCGGCCAAGGCGCCCGTAGACTGCGAGCAATCGATCCGCATGGGATTCTCGGAGCCCGTGGGCGTTGAGATAGACATGCGAGTCCGCCGGCGCGGTGGCGTGAGACCCATGAATCGGCAGGCCATTTAAGAAAGCGCCCGACCCGCCGGCGGCGGTATAGCAGTCGCCAGCGGCCGGGTTGAATACCACGCCGGCACGCAGCCGGTTTTCATCAACAAAGGCGATGCAAACCGCGAAAATTGGGATCCCGTGAGCGTAATTGACCGTGCCATCCAGCGGATCGACGTACCAATGGCGAGACCCGCTGCCCTCAGAGCCGCTCTCCTCTGCCGTAATCGCGTCCTCGGGGAAAACATCCCGGATCCTTTTCCGAATCAGACTCTCGGACGCCAGATCCGCTTCCGTAACCAGGTCGAGCCATCCCTTTTCACGAACCTGGATCTGCTGGCGAAAGCTGCGCAGCAGAAGAGCGCCTGCCTCTCTGGCCGCCTCCAGCATCAGCCGTGTTTCAGGTTCGTAAGCCAACTCGCCTCCCTGGCGCCCGTCAACAGGCCCCGGCTCCTCCGCGCTTTCTCATTGTAGCCGGAGAACGTGGGCGTTAGAAACCGGGGACCGACGATGCAAGGCCTGCAGCAGCGTGGGGAGGCCGGTGTAAGATAGAATGCCTGCCGTATTGGCAGGCATGGGGCGTGAGGCACGTTTGTCCGCTGGCGCCAGTCGGGTATTCAATACGCCCGTGCAGTTAGCGACGCCGCTTGATCTGAGAACGCTGCGCTGCCGTGCCTCGCCGGTTGCGACCGGTTCCCGGCTGTGGTAGAATCCCTCCAAGGTCAGCGAGAGAGAGTTGGCCGCGGTTATTCGAGGTCATGCCATGTCAGTTGTAACCACTCCCGAGATCCACTACTACTACGACAGCCATCCCACCCAGGAGGATCTTT
>DASRZA010000168.1:0-15306 GCA_035686845.1 Armatimonadota bacterium
CTCCATCCACCATCCGCTTTTCATAAGGCCAGACAAACTCGTCGTACATCGCGGCGCCCATCAGCGAAGCCGCCGCGTCTCCTATACCAATCTGCTCCGCCCCGGCTTTCACCTGCTCACGCGCAAAGCCGAGCTCCATCGCCAGGGCAAATTCGAAGAGCCGGCGCACGAAGTCCGGGTCATCATAGAAGTCCAGCATCAGCGGCGAAAGCCCCCGCAAATCCGCGGCCTCCGCGCAGGGGCCTTCGACCCATCCCTCGATCAGCTTCTCGCCCCCTACCCTCCGCCTGAACAGCCGGAGAGCTTCCAGCCGATTCTGCATTCTTCCCGGGCGCGTGGCTTCAGGGATCACGAGATGGTCGAGCTTCGACTTATCCGACAAGAGAGGATGATTCTCATCAATGGCCGCGGGAGAGTCCTCATGGAAGATGACCGTCGCGCCACAATCCGCGGCCTCGCATCCGGGATCCGACATCGTATTCACATAGTCCAGAGAGAGTTCTTCCGCCACCTGGATCTGGCCTTCTACGAGCAGCCGGGCATTGGTTTCGTAGTCCAGGTACTTCACTCCCAACCGGGCGGCGGCAAACTGCATGGTGATCGTCATAACGGGAAGCCGATCCACCGGATCGCCGCGAAGCATCGTCAGCACTCGATCACGACCGTTCATCATCGGGCTCCCTGTAAACCGGATAGATCCCATTGCGCCGCCAGACATCCAGCATCAGCTCGTAGCGTTCCAGGCGCATGCCGGTATAGATGCAATTGCTGGTTGAGAAGATGTAGCCTCCACCGGGCATTCCATGCTTGAGGGCGTACCGGGCCGATTCGATCACTTGCTCATCCGTGCCCGTGTCCAGTAGTCCGCAATTGACGTTTCCGATCAGGCAGACCTGGCGGCCATAGCGCCGCTTTACCTCAGCGATGTCCACGTGTCCCTGCGGATCGAGCGAGTGAAGGGCATGAGGCTCTGCCTGCACCAACTGGTCCAGGATTGGCATGATATTGCCATCCGTGTGCTTGATGACATAGAATCCCCGCTCCCGGTAGCCGCGGACCAGCCGGCTCAGATATGGAGTGACAAATTCGCTGAACTGCGCCGGGCTCAGAAACGGCCCGTCGTTGAAGCAGTAGTCCGCGCAGAGCGCGAATCCATCAAGACCACCTGGCGCAGCCAGGCGATCGGCCTCCCGCAGCGCCGCATCCACGTGCGCGCTCGCTTCCCGGTGAAGCCCCTCCGGGTCATCCACCATCCGGCAGGCGAAAGCCTCCATCTGATTCCCGTCCGGCAGGCTAAACGTCGCGTCTCCGTGGCGCATGAGGAAATAACGGTCTCCGGAACGCTCCCGCACCCGCTCCACAAGACGCAAGGTCTCCTCCATGGATCCCGGATTGGGGTGGAGAAAAATGGCGCTGTGCTCAAAGCGCCCAGCCGTTGCGATGTAGAGGTCCGCCATGTCGATGCGATGGAGATCCCGCTCCTTCTCCTCCATCTGCTTCCATTGATGGTAGCTCCGGTGCGATGGATGGACCTTGCCGAACGCCTCCATCGTCAGGAAGAACACCAGCTCGAAGTGCGGAACCCGCCCTTCCAGCGGCCGGCGCTCCAGAGCTGCAATGAACCGTTCTCGCGGCGTCAAAAAGTCCACGGGCATCATGCGACCGCTGTCTTTTCTTGAAACTCGTAGGTCGCCGGCGTCGGAATCCCAAGCACTCGCCGCTTCTCGGCCAGATAGTAGAGGTAATTCTCCCAGGTCACGTCCGGCGGCACGCGGTGATCCACGTGAGGGATGTACCCGCCCTTCTCCACCAGCGGCGCGATGCGTCGAATCTCCTCATCAATCGCGGCTTTTCCCTGGATCAGCTTCATTTTGTCCACACCACCAAGAAGCAAGACGTCGGAGCCAAACCGGTTGCGGAGCTCCCAAGGATCCGTTCCCGCCCTAACTTCAATCGGGAACATGGCGTTTACACCCGCTTCCAGCCAGAGCGGTACCAGTTGATTGATATCGCCATCGCAGTCCACCACCACCACGTCCACACCGTGTCGATGGAGGAGATCCGTGATCCGTTTGTATTGCGGAACGAGGAACTCCCGGAACATGGTGGGTGAGATCATAGGGCCCTGGTTGTAGCACATGTCTTCCCAGAAATGGGCAAAGTCCAGGTCCACTTCTTTTAGCGCTCGCTCGATGGTACTGATGGCGCAGTCCGCCAGATGCTCCACCATCTCATGGACCCAGGCGGGATCGTCGATGCAGGTCACGGTGATCCGTTCGAAGCTCATCCAGTCGCGGATCCAGCCGAAGAGACTGCCGCAGTAGATCCCCAGCGCATAGTCACGGCCGGCCCACGCCTTTTTGCGAGTCTCCCAATCGGAGGGGTAGCGCCCGGGCGTCGTGGGATCGAGTCGCTTTTTGAACTCGGGCCAGTCATCTCGAGTCTTCAGTGAGAAATCGAGGTAGTGAGGGATGGAAGAGGTACCGTCTTTGTAGATTACGGATTTGACGCCATTACCATCCAGCACGATGCGATGTCGGTCGGTCTCCTCCAGCACCCGGGCCTCAAACGAGGGCCGCAATCCCACATGTACGGGCACGGTGTGCCGTGGAGAGAAACCGAAGTAGAGGTCCGCCTGCGGAAGGTTTCGCACCCAACCGGGAAGTCCCGAGTCGTGCCAGACGGTGATGGTGTCGTCCCAGTAGCCAAACTCCTCGTCCGGCACGTAATCCACCGGCCGGAAATGCATGGTGTTGACCCAGCGTTCTCGATGGTTCATTTCTCCCCCTCAATCGTAACAGGAACTTCGATCTGAACCAGCGGGTTCCTATCGGTGGCCCGGATGATCGAATCGTCGTACGAGTGCTCGACCGTGCAGCCGGGCGGGACGATGAGGAACTCTTCGTCATTCCAATCGCCATCCACCCATCGCTTTAGCAGCCCGATATCACCGGTGACCTCGTCGTACTCCCAATCTTTCTCTCCGCAGATCTGCCGCACCTCGTCCCGGAATCCCAGGTGACTGGTAACCTCCAGGTTGATAAGGCAGGCCCGGGAATAATTCTCCTGCCACTCCTCGAAGAACGTCTGCAGATAAGCCGCATTATCCTCGCCATATCGATCCACCATTTCGTCGTAAGTCAACTTTGGACCCAGCCCGGATCGCTGGGTATAGGGAACCTGCTGCCCTCCACGCCGGCGGTGTTCCAGCCACCCAGAAGAATAGTAATACGCGCCGGGGTGCGACATAAAATAGCTCTTATACCGCTCTTTACCGCCGAAGAAGAAGGTGAGGCAGTCGTGGGCGCGAGGGATCACGATTGGCGTATGCCGTGCCGTTAGCCCCGTGACCAGGTGGTTGCAGAGACCGTATCCCACGAGCACGGCGTCAAACTTCCCCGGTTCGAGCGCATCGACGTATTGCTGGACGGCCGTTCCACCCATTTCCGGGTTATCGTGGTAGCCCTGGGGCAGGAACTCCAGCGAGACGACGTTAGGTGTCTGTGAGACTATCCATGAGATCTCTCGGAACGCAATCTCGCAGGCGATGATCTTGAATGTTTTCATCTGATCATCCGGTTGGCGCCAGCACGATCTCATCCATAAAGGCATCGGAAAAAGATGGAGAGGCCGAGAGCTCGACATATTCCACCCGGCGGGCAATGCGCTCCGCTTCTCGACGGGATCGCGCCGAGAGCAGCGCCATCTGAGCGCCGGCGCCCGCCCCGTTCCCAATAGAGCGGTACCGGGCGCCGGGGCAGCGGGGAAGAAGGCCGAGCGAGAGTGCGCTTTCGTGGCGAATTGAGCACCCAAAGGCCCCCGCCAATAGCACCTCCCGGATCTCGGAACGGTCTACGCCCAACTTTTCGCAGAGGACGCGGATCCCGGCGGCGATGGCGGCCTTGGCGACCTGAAGCTCACGGATATCCCGGCCGGTGAGCGCCAACGCGTCGGCGTTGGCGCTCTCGCCGGGCGCAGCCAGGAGGAACCTCGGGCCTTCTGCCCCGGTCTCCAGCCGCTGCACAATCGCCGGAGGCGCATGCTGCAGCTCCCCCGGATTTTGAAATCGTCCAGCTTCATCCACCAGCTCGTGCTCTCGCAGAAGCGCCACGAGGTCCAGTAGACCCGTGCCGCAAATCCCTGCCGGCGCGCCATTCCAAATAGTCTCCAGCGCCAACCGGCCATCCTTCAGCGCCGCGCTCGATATGGCGCCGCGAGACGCCCGCATCCCACACGAAATATTGCCGCCTTCGAAGCAAGGTCCCGCGGCGGCTGAGCAGGCCACGAGGCGCTCACGACTGCCCAGCACAATCTCCGCGTTTGTCCCAAAGTCCACCAGCAGGGTGAGGCGCTTGCTGCGATGGAGCCGGGACGCCAGCAAATCCGCCACAATGTCCGCGCCCACGTAGCTCGACACGTGCGGGAGGAGATAAGCGCGCGCGCGTGGATGCACCTTGAGCCAGAGCCCCGCGGCATCCAGATCCAACCCCTGAAGCACCGCCGGAACGTAGGGCGCACGGGCGATACTTTCGACCGGTAGACCCATCAGCAGGTGGAGCATGGTGGTGTTGCCGGCGAAAACAATCTCGTAAACCTGGCGAGGAGCGGCGCCGGCCTCGTCGCAGGCTTCGGCTACCATCTGGTTGATGCACCCGGTTATCGCCTTCCGCAACTCCACGCCTGCTCTATGTCCACTCTGGGTATGCTGGATCCTGGCGATAACGTCGGCGCCGTATGCAGTCTGGGGGTTGGCCGCCGCTTTCACAGCCAGAAGACGCCCGGTGCAGAGATCCCGGAGATAGCAGACGACGGTGGTTGTGCCAATATCGAACGCGGCGCCCAGGAGAGTTGTCCGCGTATCTCCTGGTTCTACGGAGATAAGATCCCGACCGGCGCGCGCCAGGGTCAACTGACCGGCCGCAGCGTCGAACGCCATCGCGAGTGAATCCAGAAAATCCCGATCCGGTCGGACCCTGAGTCGGCCATTCAACCGTTCTTCCAGCCGGGCAAGGGGATCGCGTTGGTCGTGGATGGAGGGTCGGGGAAGCTCCACGTACTCTTTCGCTACAAACGGCGCCAGTCGGACACGCAGCGGCAGCCCCCCGGAGAGGATCTCCAGCGGACCAATCTCCTCAACCAGGACACTAACGTCGCCTTCGGGATAGGCCTGGCAGGCCAGGCGAAAGCCCTGCTCGAGCTGTTCGCCCGCCAAAAAATGGCGCTCGGCGTCGGTCAGCGGTGATGCGGCGCCTTCCATCCTCACGCGGCACTTTCCGCAGGTCCCGGCGCCGGAGCAGGTGTGATCGACCAGTACCCGCGCCCGCTGCGCCAGCGCTAACACCGTCTGCCCCACCGCTGGATTGACCTCGCGCCCGGACGGTTCGAACCTTAACCGGGGAGCCGGAATGTTCACGGCGTCTGCGGCGGGAGTCGCCACGATATTCTCGCCCATTTCACCTCGCTCCGCGGCAGGCTATCGACCGAGCAGTGTCCTGGCGGTATCCACGGCGCTGGCGGCGTCGGCCGCGTAGCCATCCGCGCCAATCTCTGCGGCCCACGCCGAAGTCACCGGCGCCCCTCCGACCAGCACCTTCACTTTTTGCCGGAGGCCATCTTTTTCCAGATTTATGATCGTGTCGCGCATGGCTGACATGGTTGTGGTGAGCAGCGCGGACATACAGAGAAGGTTCACGCCGGCTTCCTGGGCGCCCGCGGCGAACCGCGCCGGGTCCACGTCCACGCCAAGGTCTAAGATCTCGAATCCGGCGCCTTCCAGCATCATCGCCACGAGGTTCTTGCCAATATCGTGGAGGTCACCCCGCACCGTGCCGATAGCCACCCGTCCGATTGGCTCAATTTTACGTTCGATAAGAGACGGTCGAAGCAGCGCCATCGCGGCTTTCATCGCGCGGGCAGCCACCAGCATTTCCGGCACGTAAAACTCGTTGGCTTTGAACTTATCGCCCACGACCTGCATGCCGGGCACGAGTCCCTGGTGAAGAATCACCTCGGGGGCAGCCCCATCATCGAGCGCCTGCTGCGTCAACTGCTCCGCCAGCGGCTTCTTTCCGTAGATAACCGCGTTCATCAGACTCTCAAGATCAACCATAATCTGGGTCTCGAACCACAGAGAGGGGGCGCCGGTCCATAATGATCAGGCCCGGCGCCCCGGGGGGTGTATCTCGCGTCTCACTTGTTAATATAAGGAAAATGACGTCGTCCATCATCCCCAAAACGGCGGATTGCGGAAAAGTCGCCCTCGCGGCGCCGGACTGCCGTCGGCTAGAGGACCGCCACCAGCGCCCGGATATAAGCAGGACTGGATCCGCAGCACCCGCCGATAAACGTGGCGCCGGCCTTAACCAGCGCGGCCGCGGCCGCGGCGAATTCCTCCGGACCGGAAGGATAGACAGTCCGATCCATCTCTAACACCGGAAGTCCGGCGTTGGGCTTGATCCAGATTGGCAGGTTCGTCGCAGCGCGGATGCGGGTGCAGATGGGCGCCATCGTCTCCGGCCCGGACCCACAATTGGCGCCTATGGCCCAGGCGCCCGCCGAGGAGAGGCCGGCAGCGGCCACTTCCGGCGAGACGCCCATCATCGTCCGGTCGCGGTCTTTTCCCGAATCGTAAACCATAGACGCCACGACCGGCAGACCGGTTTCGCATGCCGCGGCCACCGCGATCTCCGCCTCGAGGAGATCGGCCATGGTCTCCACCACGAGCGCGTCGGCGCCGCCTTCGGCCAGGGCGAAGGCCTGCTCCCGGAACGCCAGGGTCATCTCCTCTTCGGTCACGTCATCCAGGAGAAGGAGCGCGCCCGTAGGTCCAATGGAGCCAAACACGCGGCTCCGGCCCCCGGCGCCTCGTCGAGAGTGCTCCGCTCCCTGCCGGCTAATTTCGGCGGCCCGGGCTTCCATGCCGTAACGCCGCAGCGTAATTCGGTTGGCGCCGAAGGTGTTGGTGAGGATAACCTCGCTGCCCGCCTCGACGTATCCTCGCGCCACCGCCTCCACCGCATCGGGGCGGCTGAGGTTCCACTCATCCGGGCACGCTCCTCGCGGCAGTCCACGCTCTTGAAGCTGCGTTCCCCAGGCGCCATCGGTGATAACGGGTCTCTTTGGGTTCCGGTCTGGCAGCAAATCCTGAATCCAGTCGCTCATAGCGATCCCCCATTTTGACCCGGCGGCCGCGGCTTTCCGAATCAGTCGAACGGCGGCGTGTGGCAGGAAAAAACCTCGAAGCCCGGCTGGGCGCACGAAGGCGGCCATGCCGGGTCCCTTTCATATTACCGGTAAGGTGTATCGCCTACATCCCCTGAATGGCGGATTCCTCAACCTCCGGGGAGCCGGCGTATCGTTCCGGCGTAACCGACTCCATCCCGGTTATCCGCCATCCAAACCCACACTCGGCCATTTCAGGGATGCGCACCGCCGCCGGCAGGGCCAAGATTGCAATGGAACCGGTAATACGTAGGGAGTGGAACAGATGCAAGCTTATTCCCACCTGGCAATCACACGGCTCGACGACTTTATCTACGGAAAGGCCCCTTATCCGGTCACCACCCGGAGTGGACTGGTTCTGGGCGGCGGAATCGTTTATCCCGAGATCAACTTCACCCTGCCGCGGATGGAGATTACCGCGGAAACGATGCCGCAAGTCCGTGCGCAGTACACCGAGATGATAGAAGGTGTATGCAGCCGCGCGGTGGCATTGGGAGTTCCCGGGCTGGTGGTGGAGTTTGAGCTGCTGCCGCCATTGACCTCCGAGCCGGAATGGGGCGCCGAAATCACTTCGCTCCTTCGCGGGATCTTAGACCGCTTCGCGGCGGATGAGGGACTGAAGAGCGCGCTGCGCGTCACGCCGGTCGACCTCCGGGACCAGAACCGCCCCCCGCAGATGCGCCGCGGAGATTGCTGGGAGCAGATGCTCCGGAGCTTTGATCTGAACGCCGGGGCCGGGGCCGACCTGCTTTCCATTGAATCGGTCGGCGGCAAGGAAGTCCACGATGATGGAATTCTGAACGCCGATATTCCTTCGGTGGCGCTGGCGTTAGGCGTTCTCGCAAGCCGGGACATGGCCTTTCTCTGGAAGTCCATCACCCGGATCTGCGATCAGTACGGCGTCATACCCGCCGGCGACTCATCGTGTGGATTTGGCAACACCGCCATGGTATTAGCTGAGAAGCGATATATTCCCCGAGTGTGGGCGGCGATCATCCGGGTGATGACGGTTCCCCGGGCGCTGGTCGCCCACGAACAGGGGGCCCGGGGACCGGGCAAAGATTGCGCCTACGAGAATCCGTACCTCAAGGCAATTACGGGCTGTCCCATCTCCGCCGAAGGCGCGGACGCCGCCTGCGCACACTTCTCCCCTGTCGGGAACATCGGCCATGCGACGGCGGATCTCTGGAGCAACGAGTCGGTGCAGAACGTGCGGCTGCTCGGCGGCATGGCGCCAACGGTTTCCATGGAGCAGCTTGCTTATACGACGCGCCTTATGAATACCGCGACCGCGTCTTCAGGCGCGCGGACACTTCGAGATTGGTACGTCGAATCGGACTCGGCGCTGGATCCGCAGGCGTACGTGCTGCGGCCGGACGTTGTGGTGGACCTCGCCCGGGAGATCATCGCCGAGAACACGCCGTACCGCCGTACCCGCCGCGCCGCGATCGCCACCGCGGAGCGCCTGCGGCAGGCCGCCGCAAAGGGCAGCCTGCGCTTAGGACACCGCGAAGCTGAGTGGCTGGACCGGTTGTCCGGCGACGCGGACGACTTACCCGAGGAAGAAGAAACCCTGATCGAGACCGTCTCCCCATTGTTGGAGCGCTCGAAAGTCCACCTGGAGGAGTACGAAATTGCGATGACGGCGGGGGTGTGAGGTCGGCGGGTCAGCCCGGGGCGTGGAGCAAAACCAAGGCGCGTCGGCCCCGAGATAAAATGGGCTGTGACGTGAGACGGACTTCCATCGGACTAACGGGGCGATGATGGGGGAACAGGTCCTTCGCTACTTTCTTCCTCGACATTCGCGGCGGTGCCGTACGCCATTAACTCGCTGAGCACCCTTGATGTCGTTTCTGCGCGAAAGATTTTGGCCAACTGCTCTCGCAGCGAATCTTCGTCCTTTACTGTTAGATTCGCGTCCCAAACGATCTCGGCAGGATACTCCGGGTGAAGTTTGTGTCGGACCTTGAAAAGTTTGTAGCGATAATTGTTAAGCGCTGGGGCTACCAGCACAAAGTCCAGCGTCACCCAAGTGCTCTGCGAGCTCGCGACGACAGTTGCGATGACCTTGTTATGAGTAAGCGGCGCGAGCGCCGCAGCCTGTTCCTCAAGGATACTCTTTGGCGATCGGGGGTCTGCTGTCATCACCAGGTCCTCCGGCCACAGGCTATTTGGGGATTTCCTCATTAGTCTTCTATCTCCACCTCTAAATTCATACGGAACATGATGGGAAGGTGATCCGAGATTCTCCGGTTGACACCCGCCCTCCCTAAGAAACTGATCTGTCCATCATCTTCCAGTATCCGAAGGCTATCTTCGTCAAAGCAACCGATTAAGCCTTCACGCAGCAGCACCTGGTCAAATAGATTCCAGAAAAGGCAATAAACGCCCCCGACCCTCCGGAATGTGCCTGGCGGCCGCCCGCCGCGGTCGCCCAGAAGTCCCCACGTCGGGTTGTAGAAGGGCGTATATACCGTCCGGTCAATCTGACGGTTCATTCTCACCTCTTTTCGGGACTTCAGCGCATGAAACGCGTTCGCATTGACCATGCCTTCCTCGAATGGATTCATGTTGAAATCGCCAACAATGATTGTCTTCCTATCCTGCCCCTCGTGGGAAACAATGTCACCGATAACATCCTCGGCAGCTTTCCGCTGATCGTTATGTGTTCGCCACATTTTGCTCATCAAATGAACCATAGCCAGGAGGATGCGGCTGCCATCCCTGCACCTGATCTCGCGGAGGGCCAGGCGAGACATATCCTGCACCATTCCGAAACTCCCCCTCAAAAGCCGCGTCAGAATGATGAGATCGGATCCAGTGAACGGCGTCGACGACCAGAATCCGTGGCTCCCGACGGCATGAAGAGCCTCGAGCATCTCCGCGTCATCGAACGGACATTCCGCAAGAATAAGAATGTCCGCTTCATGAGATCTTACGAGACGAGCTGCAGATTCGCATGCTGCCTTTTGCTTAGCGTTCCAAAACGAAATCGTCAGCATCTCGACTCTCCGCCCACGCCTTCCCTCTTGGAGCGAACATTTACGATCTGCCCTGCGCTCCGGATCTTCCCGCCATCCACCTCGAAGTGCTCCACCACCGTGACCACCTGCCAGCGCGGCCGTGGCCGCCGGCCCTCGCCTTTGATGGACCGCTCGTCAATGGCAGTCTGCAGTTCGGGACGGGGCTTGCGGGAGATCTGGTCAAAACCACGGTTCTCGCTCTCCACGCTTTTCACCTGCCGGCCCGGCGCCGGCTGGTCCGTTGTCCGGCCCCATCCACCGCTCCCCATCCTCCGCGCCCGGAGCCTCGTACCTCGCGCCCGCGCCCCGCGTCTCCCCTCCGTCCTCCGTCCTTCGTCCTCGGTCCCCGCTCCGCGCCTACGCAGGAATCCCGCGCCCCGTTCTGGAATCGACTCTTTCGCCGTTATCTTCGCGGCGCTTGACCGGAGCCGGGCGATGCCGCCCCGGAATTTTATCGGGAAGGATTGTAATGTCTACTGATACGATCACGCTGCCTCGCTGGGATATGACGACGCTGTTTCCTTCGCTGGAATCGACTCAGTTCACTGAAGAATTCGACGCGGTCGTGAAGGAGATCGCGGAGCTGGGCGCGCTCTTTGACCGGGTCAACGTCCGCCGCCGGCCCGATTCGGGCATCGACCAGGATTTCGTCAGGGATTATGAGGATGTGACGAACCGGGTGAACACCCTGCGAGATCGGCTCCGGACGGTTGATTCTTACATTGGCTGCTTCGTGACAACCGACGCCCGGGATGAGACGGCGAAGGCGCGGGAATCGCAGTTGGATTCTCGGAGCGTACTCCTGGATCAGTTGATGACTCGCTACGTGGCCTGGGTTGGATCCAGCGACATCGAGGCGCTTCTCGGCGCTTCGAACGTGGCGCGGGATCATGAATTTCAAGTCAGACGGGCGGCGACACTTGAAAAACACCAGATGAGCGAGGCCGAGGAGAACCTGGCGGCTGCACTTCGGCCGATGGGGCTTGCGAGCTGGGCACGGCTTCACGGGAATATCAGCGCCCTGCTCACGGCCGCGGTGAACGTCCGCGGTGAGGAGAAGATTCTTCCGATGAGCGCGATCCGGTCGCTTTCGACCGACCCGGATCGGGACGTGCGGCAGGCGGCGTTCGAGGCGGAGCTGAAGGCCTGGGAAACCGTCGCCGTTCCGCTGGCCGCGGCTTTGAACGGCATCAAAGGTTTTCAAAGGACGATGCGGGAGCGCCGCCATTACACCGACGACGTGGCGCCGACGCTGAACAGTAATAGTATCGACGCTGAAACGTTGACGGCGATGCAGCAGGCGTGTGTGGAGTCGTTCCCCGATTTCCGGCGTTACATGGCGGCCAAAGCCAGGGCGCTCGGGCTGGAACGGCTCGCGTGGTTCGATCTAACCGCGCCGGTGGGCAAGATTGAGGCGGCCTGGAGCTGGCCGGCGGCCGAAAAGTTTGTGCGTGACAACTTTGCCCGTTACTCTGACCGGCTGGCTGACTTTGCCACCCGGTCGTTTCAGGAGCGCTGGATCGACGCCGAGCCGCGGGTGGGTAAGGAGGGCGGCGCCTACTGCACCGGCGTTCGGCCGGGCGAGTCGCGCATCATGATGAATTACGATGGATCCTTCACCAGCGTCAGCACGCTGGCGCATGAGTTGGGCCACGCCTATCACAATCTAAATCTGCGTGATCGCACCCCGCTCCAACGCGGCACGCCGAGCACGCTGGCCGAAACCGCCAGCATTTTTTGCGAAACGCTGGCGTTTGACGCGGCTATTGCCGAGGCCGAACCCGTGGAGCGGATGGCGCTGCTCGACACGACGTTAGAGCGCGACCTGATGGTGGTGGTCGACATTCACTCCCGGTTCCTGTTCGAGAAGGCGGTATTTGAACAAAGAGAAGCCCGGGACCTCGCGGTGAGCGAATTCAGCCAGATCATGCTGGAGACGCAGCGCCAGACTTATGGGGATGATCTGGCGCCGCTGCATCCGTACATGTGGGCGGTGAAGGGCCATTATTATGGTCCCACGTTCTATAACTACCCGTATACCTTCGGATTGCTGTTCGGTCTTGGGCTCTATGCCCGCTATCAACGGGGGCCGGGACCGTTCCGGGAGCAGTATGATCGGTTTCTCTCCTCCACCGGCCTCGCCGACGCCCGGACCCTCGCCCGGAGCTTCGACGTAGACACCACCAGCCCGGCGTTCTGGCGAAGCAGTCTCGACATCATCCGGGAGAAGATCGTCGATTTCGAGCGACTGGCAGAAAGGATGAAGGATGAAGGATGAAGGATGAAGGATGAAGGATGAATCAAAACGCGCTCGCGCCCGCGCTTCCAATCCACTCACACACTCACACACTCACCGTCCTCCGACCGTCTTCCTTGCGTTCGTTCGTTTGGTCTGGTAAAATGACGACTTCTACGGTTTGAACCGCGGGGCGCCCGTTCTGGCAGGACATCTATCCATGAAGAGACTCGAGCATAAGCACCCTCTGGCCATTCGATGGTTTCACTGGATCAATTTCCCGGTTCTGGCAATCATGATCTGGAGCGGGATCTTGATCTATTGGGCCTCAGCCGACGTGGTAACATACCGGATCGGCCTGGGCCACACCACTCTGGTCAGGTTCTTCCCGGGCTGGTTTTTCACGAAGTTTCATTTCGACTCCCGGCTCTCGGAAGGGCTTTACTGGCACTTCTTCTTTATGTGGTTCTTCGCCATCAATGGGATTGCGTACGTGATGTACACGGCGCTTTCGGGGGAGTGGCGCAGCCTGGTTCCTAACGCGGGGAGCTGGCTGGAGGCAATCCAGGTCGTGCTCTACGATCTTCATCTGAGCAAGATTCACCCGCCAAGGCGTAAGTTCAATGGCGCGCAGCAGATAAGCTATACGCTCATCATCGTGATGGGCGCCTTCTCGCTATTGACAGGTCTGGCTATCTTCAAAACAGTGCAATTCGGCTGGCTCACCACGCTGCTGGGCGGTTATAAGATGGCCCGGTTCGAGCATTTCTGGCTGACGATGGGTTACGTGGCGTTCTTCCTGGTCCACGTGGCCCAGGTCATTAAAGCCGGATGGAACAACTTCCGAGCCATGATCACCGGTTACGAGGTCGTTCGAGTAGAGGAGTCACACTCATGACGGACCGAGCGCCCGATAGAGGAGAACCGGCCGAGGAGAGCCAGCCCGTAAGCGACAGACTGGGAACTCCAGCCGCTGAGCCTGCAGGTGCGAGCCAGGGGCCGGCCGACCGGTCGGATTCGGTAGACGGTCCGCGAACTTCTCCATCTCAACCCTCGCGATTGACGCACGACCGGGCGCCGCTGGATGAGGCGGAAGTGCGAATACGGCAAATGTCGCGCCGGAGCTTTATCTGGGCCGCGGTCGCCGTTGCGGGCGCCTTTGCGGGTCGTAAGTGGCTGATCACCCGGAGGCAGGAAGATGGAGTCCCGTGGCCCTTCCGGCGAGCGATGGATATCAACCAGGAGCTCACCGACGACTATTACAGCCGCACGCGGTTGGCGCCCACCTTCGACGTTTCGCTGGCGCGTGAACCGCAGCTCAACGGCGACTACGGGATGCAGGGCGACTTTGACGCGTCGACGTGGCAGTTGCGGGTGCAGGGGCTATACGATATGTCGAGCGCCTCGACCGACTATGTCATTCCTGCGCAGACGAGCGATGATTCTTCGGACTCCGGGTCTACGGACTCCAGCAGCTCGGACTCGTCGTCCGATTCAACCTCGGATTCAAGCGGCGCCGACCGGAAAACAGACAGCAGCTCTGACAGCGCAGCTAGCGGCTCGGATAGCTCCAACGATTCGTCCGACAACTCAGACAACAGCCAGTCGAATCCGCCCGCGGTTCTCCTGACCATGAAGGAGATCAAGGCGCTGCCAAAGTATGAGATAGTTACGCTGTTCAAGTGCGTGGAGGGGTGGAGCTACGTGGTTCACTGGGGCGGCGCCAGGCTATCGGACTTTATGGAGAAGTATGGCCCTATCACGCAGAGCGGCGATGCTCCGGACGTTATGAAAAAGCCGGATGATCTGGCCGAATGGGTGGGTATGGAGACTCCCGATGGCGGTTATTACGTGGCGATCGACATGGAGAGCGCGCTCCATCCCCAGACCCTGCTCTGCTACGAGATGAACGGCAAACCGCTTCCCGAAGAGCATGGCGGGCCGCTGCGGCTCGTGATCCCGCTGAAGTATAACATCAAGAATCTCAAGCGAATTGGCCTGATCAATTTCACCCTCGACCGCCCGCACGATTACTGGGGCGAGAACGGTTATGACTACTATTCAGGACACTGAGGGCGCGGACGGAGGACGGAGGACGAAAGACGGAGGACGCAGGACAGAGGACGAAAGACGGAGGACGGAGGACGGAGGACGCAGGAAACCCCACCGAGGAGACGCGCAGATCCGCGGAGAACCGCCGAGGAAGCTGAATTGATGATCGCGGCGCGTTGAAGACAAGGCGCCTCTTCCCGTTTCGGGGAGAGGCCGGGAGAGAGGTCTGCCGCTTGAGGAAACGGCTGCGGCGCAGGCGCGGAGACCTGCGCCACTCGTAGTACCCCTTTTGTGCAGGAGTCCCGGCCTGTGCTTCCGGTGTTAACCTTCCCGGATGGTCAGATAACGATCGATGCCGGGCAGGGTGACGGTTTGAGATCGGCCATCCGGCCATCGGATCTGCAGCGACTGGATTTTCGTATTCTTGCCGACGCCGAAGAGGGCGCGCGGATCGCTGGCGGAGAGATAGCCGCGTCCGGTCTGGATTTCGCGAACTTGCTGGCGCCCTCCCGCGCTGAGCGTAACCCGGGCGCCAATTGCGTCTCGATTGCACTTGACTCCCTCCAGCCGAATAGAGATCCAGGAGTTACGGTCGGGACTTTCATTGTGGTAGAGCGTTGCAGGGCCATTCAGATTATTGCAGAGGACGTCGATTCGCCCGTCATTGTCATAGTCCCCGGTGGCAAGCCCGCGGGTAACATGGGGAATTGCCATGTCTCCCAGATCCCGGACGCGATCAACGAATACGCCGGTGCGCAGGCCGGCCCGAGGGGG
>DASRZA010000169.1:0-21369 GCA_035686845.1 Armatimonadota bacterium
GCAACGGGCGGAAGCGGTCACGCGTTCAAGTTTGCGCCGCTGCTGGGAGATTGGATTGCGGACGTGTCGGAAGGTCGCGAGGATCCCCTTCTGGACCGGTTCCGCTGGCGGCCGGAAGTGGCGCCCGGCCGGAGTGAAGAAGCCGCTCGAAGGAAAGAAGCCTGATGATCATGACGCCTCTCGTATGCCTGGTGGCGCTCGCCGCGGCGCCATCCTCTTCTCACTCACAGCCCGATCATCACGCCGATGCTTATCTGCCCACGTCATCCCGGCAGGTTTGGGGATTCTCTCACGGCATCCGACTGGCGATCTTTCCTAACGCAATCAGCGGACCGGGTGATGGCGGGCCGCGCGGCCTCCTCCGAATCGGGTATCCGATCCTGCCGGATGGCGGCAGCAATCTCATCAATTTTATCGCGGTGGAACCGACGGTGAACGGCCGCAAAGGATTCAGTGAGCTGGAGCGAAGCGCCGATGGGAACCCGGGCAAAGTCGTCCAATTCACAGGCGCTCGTCGGGAGAAGATCGGCAAAGGCCCCGACCGTCTGATCCTCGAGTTCGACGTGGAGCGTTTTGAGAACGGCGCGCACGTGCGGCTCGAGGCTGCGTTCCGATCCGATCGGCCGAACGAGGTCGAGCTCCGCGCTTACGCCGAGCCGGACAGCGCCCCGATGCAGGAGTGTGTCCTCACCGCGACCATGGGGAATTACGAGCGTCTGCGCCGGATCTGGCTGAAGAATGGGTCCGTGGACAGCAAGATTCTCTACCCCGACTACACCGGCGATGGTTTTGCGTCAGATCATTTCTTTCCACTCGACCTGCTGGCCCGTCGAAAAGACGGCTCCGTCATTGCGCCGTGCGCCCCCGATGAGCCGGACCCGCGAGAAGCTCAGTCCAGACTGCCAGCGGGAACCTTCTGGCGCTATCCCGGCGTCCGGGTAACCCAGTACTGGCGTGCTCCACGGGGCTCTTTCAGCCCGGACCTCACGCTGCGGGTGAATGCGCGGCGGGTCTACTGGGGATCCAATCTTCCCCTGCCGGGCGGTATCGCGTTCGAGAACATCGAGCTTCGCGACCATTTCCGGTCGGGGCAGCCGTTCATCTTTGGAGTCAGCACCGAGCCGGCCGAGGATTTAACGAAGGATAGAGGCTGATTCTCGTAGAATAAGTATGGAAACGGCCGGGCCTCGCGCCACGGGCCTTCTTCCGGGAGTCTTGAATGGAACTGGCATCGGCCGCCGAGGAAGCCGCTAAGCTGCGCGACGAGATCTATCGCCACAATTATCATTATTACGTTGAAGACGCGCCGGTCATTTCGGATGCTGATTACGATAAGCTGATGCGGCGGCTCTCGGATATCGAGGCTGAGTTTCCGCAGCTGGCGACCCCGGAATCGCCGACGCAGCGGGTGGGCGCGCCGCCGCTATCCGAATTTGCGCCGCATCAGCACCGGGCGCCAATGCTCAGCCTTTCGAATGCGTTCAGCACCGATGAGCTGAAGGCGTTCGATGCCCGGGTGCGCCGATCGCTGCACCTTGACGCCGAAGATCCGGTTGAATATGTCACTGAGTTGAAGATTGACGGACTGGCGATCTCTCTCACCTACGAGAAGGGCCGGCTCGTTACAGCCGCCACGCGGGGCGACGGCTTTACGGGTGAAGACGTCACTCCCAACATCCGGACCATCCGGACGATTCCGCCGCGCCTGCCCGTTGAGAATCCGCTGCTGGAGATCCGGGGTGAGGTGTTCCTGACTCACCGGGAGTTTCAACGAATCAACGCCGATCGAGAGACCAGCGGACAGCCGACGTTCGCCAATCCACGTAACGCGGCCGCCGGTTCGATCCGACAATTAGACAGTCGGATTACGGCAGGCCGCGCGCTGGATTTCTTCGCGTATGCCGTGGGCGCTTCGGATGGATTCCAGCCGGAAAGCCAATCCCATCTGCTAGAAACGCTGGCTTCGTGGCGTTTCCACGTCAATCCGAACTGGAAACTCGTCAAGAACATGGATGAAGTGTTAGCCTTTATCGAGAGCTGGTCTACCCGCCGGGAAAGCCTGGACTACGATATCGATGGCGTGGTGATCAAGGTCAACCGGACCGATTTGCAGGAGGATCTCGGATCCCGGGACCGCAGTCCGCGGTGGGCGATTGCCTACAAGTTTGCGCCGACGCAGGGCAAGACCCGGATCATCGATATCATAACACAGGTGGGGCGAACTGGAGCGATTACACCGGTCGCGGTGATGGAACCGGTTGAAGTGGCAGGAGTCACCGTATCACACGCCACTCTGCATAATCAGGATGAAATCGACCGGAAAGACGTTCGGATTGGCGATTGTGTGGTGATTCAGCGAGCGGGAGACGTGATTCCCGAAGTGGTGCAGACGCTGACTGAGGAGCGCACCGGCGCCGAAAAGCCTTTTCGGATGCCCGACGACTGCCCGGTGTGTGGGACAAAGGCGATTCGGCTCGAAGGGGAGGCGGTGCTCCGCTGTCCGAATGACCACTGCCCTGCCCGAGTCAAAGAGCGGATCCGGCACTTCTGCTCACGAGGGGCGCTGGATATCGAGGGAGTTGGCCCCGCGCTGATCGACCAACTGGTAGAACGGGAGCTGATCAAAGATCCGGGCGATCTCTACACTCTTTCGGTGGAGCAGTTGGCCGAGCTTGATCGGATGGGGAACAAGTCGGCGGCCAACATCGTAGATTCAATTCAGGGGAGCCGGCGCCCGACGCTGGGCCGATTGATCTTTGGCCTTGGCATCCGGCACGTTGGGGAGCATATTGCGACGCTGCTGGCGCGCCATTTTGGATCGTTGGAGCGGCTGCGCCACACGCCGGAAGATGAGATTGCGGCGGTTCCTGGCATTGGCGCGGTGATCGCGTTGAGCGTGTCCAGCTTCTTTCAGGCGCCTGATACGGCGGAGCTTCTGGAGAAACTGCGCGCGGCCGGAGTAAAACCGGAAGAACTGGAGGGCGCGCGATCGGATGGCGCATTCAAAGGACAAAACTACGTATTTACCGGATCGCTCAAGCAGTTTACGCGCGAGAAGGCCGAAGAAATGGTGCGGCGCCTGGGTGGGAATGCGGCTTCGTCTGTTGGCAAGAGCACAACGGCCGTGGTAGCGGGCGAGAAAGCCGGATCAAAGCTGGATCGAGCGCGGCAGCTTGGCGTGCCTGTGCTCACCGAAGATGAGTTTCTGGAGCGGGTCCATTCCGCAGACCGAGAGGCGTAATGACAGAGACAGATGCCGAAATCAGCCCGTCCGACCGCCGAACACGGTTTCGAATCGCAAGATCGAAAGGATTATCGTCGATCTGGCGAAGTAAGACGGACGGCCATTTACGGTTTCGAATCGGCGCGTTGAATCAATGGTACGAGGCTTTTGTACTGCTGAACTTCATGGACATTGTGCTGACACTCTTTTTTGTTCGGCATGGGGGCGTGGAGGCGAACCCGGTTGGCCGGTTTATACTGGAGAACTATGGCTGGCCGCCGTTTGTTTCATTCAAGTTCATTGAGTGCATCATCTTCCTGATCATCGTTCAGTTTTTGTATCATCGCCGCCGCTCAGCGGGCCGATTCTTGATCATGCTTGGCTGCGCGGTGTATTTTATATTAATGGTGTGGGACGTGATTCTGCTGCTGCGGCTTCATCATTAGCTGATAAGGCGCCAGCGCGAAAGATGAGAAGGGTGAGCGGGGGGAAAGATCGATGAAATGTTCCTGGTGCGGCCGAGAGCAGCCAGCAGGTTGGGCCTTTTGCTCGTACTGCGGCTCTGCAGCGTCCCAGCAGGCGGCCAATCAGAGCAGGCCATCCGCTCGACCGGGCATACCCTGCGTTTGCGGCCGGAGCCTCACCTCAGATGACCTCTATTGCCCGGACTGCGGGCGGGCGACGGCCCGCAGCGGAACCCCGGGCACCCCCGGGTTCTCTGGCGCTCCCGGAGGCGGTTACGAGGCGCCCACCTATAATCCCGGCGCTTTCCCGCCGGCCGGCTATCCGCCGGCCGGCGCTCCGGGAGGCGGCTATCCTCCGCCCGGCGCTCCGGGAGGCGGCTATCCTCCGGCTGGTCCGTACGGATATGGCGGCCAGTACCTTCCGGTTATTATGCCCGCGCAAGCGATGTACCCGTATCGCCGCAAAGACAAGGTAGCCGCGGGGATTCTGGCGATCCTCCTCGGTACCTTTGGCGCTCACAAGTTTTATCTGGGCGAAATCGGAATGGGGATTCTTTACCTAGTCTTTTCCTTCACCCTTATCCCCGGGCTCGTGGGGCTTGTGGAAGGCATCGTCTACCTTTGCGAGAGTGACCAGACCTTCGATTATAAGCACAATTTCCGACCCTGAACCGCGGCTGATCGAGCGCCTCCGGTGACAATACCCCGTTCTACGTCGAGGCCGCGATTTATGCTCAAAACGTCTGCTGCGGATCGTTCTCGAGGCCCACTTCGTCTTCCGTGAAGGCCATCGGCCAGCCGGAGATTGCCGCGCGGGCCTGTTCCTGCGCCCACGTGGGCGCTTCGGCCATCTCGACGATGACCGTCCACGCGTCGTTCGCCTCCTTCTGCATCCCCGAGTGCATCAGGGCACAGCCAAGCTTGAACTGCAGAAGCGCCGCCGTGGCGCCGTCCTCGGCATACCCAACAGCGGCGCGCAGCAGTTCGGCCGCTTCGAGGAACTCTCCAAGGTTGAGGAGCAGCGCGCTTAGAGACCTCAGCGCCTCGAAATCCCCGGGCTCCAGCCGGAGCGCCATCCGGTACGCTTCCACCGCATCTTTCACCCGGCCGATTTGTGAAAGGATAGAGGCCAAATCCCTGCACACGCCAGGGTCGTTCGGCGCTATCCGAACGGCAATCTGGCATTCAGCAATAGCTGCCTCCGTTTCACCTTGATCGACCAACAGGCTTGCGATCTTGAACCGGCAGTAGTCGCTCATCTCGGGCGCATGCTCCACCGCGCGCCGATAACAGTCAATGGCCGCTTGTGTGTTGCAAAGACACTCCATACGGATGGCCTCTAACACCAGCGCTTCGGATTGATCGTCCACAGCCCCTCCTTTCGGCCCACTCGGGCTTGCTCTACGCGCCCGCGCTCTCCGCCGGCCGACAGCCGATTGCGCGGGCAGCGCAGCATCACCGGCAGTTCAGGGCTGCTTACGCGCGGCCGGCGGCGTAGGCCGGCCGCCGGCAAATAATGGGTGTTTCTCAACCGCCTGTCGGGCCGCAAGCTGCAGGTACAGCGGAGCGTCCTCGATGGCCCAAAATGCCTCCCAGGCGTCCCACGCGTCGTCCCTGAGGCCTAAATGCGCGAATGCGCATCCGAGCAACCAATGAAATTTCGCAGCGGTTGGCGCATCCGGGGCGTGCTGAAGCCCCCTCCGCAGCACATCGATCGCTTGCTCAAACGCGCCGCTGTGGAGCAGCAGCTCCCCCAGGAACCGCGCCGCGTCGACATGATCGGGCTCTATCTCCAACGTACGTCGGTAGGCCTCTATTGCCTCAGCCCGGAGACCGACTTCGAGCAAAACCCGGGCGAGATGGTACTGGTCGTCCGGATCATCCGGCGCCGCGAGACCAGCGGCTCGCGCTTCGGCGAGGGCCGCGCTGGTTTCTCCCTGCCTTAATAATAGGCCGGCGATCGTCAGCCCGTACGAGGAGAGCTCCGGAGCTTGCTCGACTGCTGCTCGGTAGCACTGGATGGCGGCGGAATAATTCTCCATCAGTTCCATCAGCTCGCCGGTTGCTATCAACTCGTCGGTTTGTTGTTCCAATAGCGCCTCCAAGTATCTGTTCACAAGTATCTGATCAAATCAGAGCACGGCCGATGCACTCGGAGCTCCTGATCTCCAGCCGACGCCGCTGATCGTCGCGCTCGAAATCGGAAGAACCCATTGCCGCGCCAACCACGGCATCTATCGTCGGGCCAACATGGCGCCAGCAAAACCCGCTTAACGCGACTAACCGGTTTTGTCGTTGCAGCCCCGACGGGATCATCGCGATGCCGTTGCGCCACCCGAACGGGCTTTACGATTTGCCGCGCAGCCTCGGGGTAATGGCAGGATCAGCCCGGCGAGTCCTGCATTCGAAACGCCCGGGCGTTAGACGCTGTTTGGCCCGCCGACGCTACTCTTGCCGGTTCACCGCGACGCGATTGGCGATCGGCCGCCTTCAAAGCCGGGTGTCGCCGTTTGCGGGTCGATCCCATGGAGCCCGGCGTTACGCAGGCCGGACGGCGCTGAGGACCTCGTGCGCCACGTCGAACCGGTTGAAGGTAGTGATGAGGTAAATTCCGGGGAAGCCGGCCTCTTTGATCGCCTGGGCCACCTCGCTGCAGATGTCGGTGGTGATCTTCGCGCGTTCCCGGCGATCCTCGCCCGCCTGGCGCAGCCGCTCGATCACCGTTTCGGGCACCGCGATGCCGGGAAACTGATTCACCGTCTCGGCGTGGCGCACGCTCATAATCGGCATAATACCCGGTAAAATCGGAACACCGAGATCATGAGTCCGCTCCCTGAGCTGAAAAACGCGCTCGGGTGAGTAAACCGGCTGCGTGAGCGCAACGCGGGCGCCGGCCGCGACCTTGCGCATCATCCGCTTGATTTCGGCGTCAATTCCCGTATTGCCCTCGCGCGCCTGGCCGCGGTTATGGTCGAACGAACAGGCGATAAAGAAGAAATCCCCATGTTCGCGCCGCACTCTCTCGATGAGCCGATGCGAAGAATACTGATAAAAACATTCGCTGCTCGCCGGCCGGTCGCCGGTTATGATTAAGATGTTGCGATAGCCGTAGAGCTTGAATGCGGCGAAATTGCCCGTAATGTCTGTCTCCGCCTTGTTGCGGCAGGAGTAATGGAGGAGGATCTCGGCCGATTTGAGATGGGGTCGAAGCGTCTCGGCGAACGGAAAGCCATCCAGCCAGGGCCGGCCCATCGTATGATCGGCAACGGTGAACACGTCGATTCCAGAGCGCTCTTCCAGGTACCGAGCGCCATCCACTTTGTAGGCGAGGATGCCGGGATCGGCCTGAACCTCGGCGTCGGTCGGCGGATCAATCTCAACACACGTGAAAAACCGGCCGGACGCCAGTTTTTCAGCCATCGATGAGGGTGGTCGATCACTCGCAACCGCCGGCGGCTCCCGATCACTTACCCGGGCGGGAGCGCGGTCCGCCTTCTGTGCGAGGCCCGCTTCCAGCCCGGCACGGAGCGCCCTGATATGTTCTGGTCCGGTATGGCAGCAGCCTCCCAGGATTCCGATGGGCAGCGCAGCGCATTTCCTTCCAAATTCGTTGAAAGCCTCGGGAGTTCCGGCAATCTCCATCCGGCCATAATTGTCGACGTGCAGGTTACCCGCGTTCGGCTGCAGGCTCAGCGGACACGAGACATAGCGCGCCACCTTCTGAGCCACCTCGAACATCGCCTCGGGACCAATCCGGCAGTTCAATCCGATTGCGGCGACCCCCATCTCTTCCAGCTTCTGAATGGCGCTGTAAAGATCCACGTTAGCGCCGAGCGCGGCGCCATCTTCCGAGACTAAGTGTGTGACGACCGGTATCCCGTAACGAGCGGCGGCCCGGGTTGCCGCGACGGCCTCCCGGTACTCATCCATCGTCTCGATAAAGAACAAGTCGATGCCGGTCTCCGCCAGAATCTTCATCTGCCGGTCAAACTCCGCCTCCATCTGATCAAGCCGGATGATGTCGGAGGTATAACGGAGCGACCCGAGCGGCCCGACTGACGCGGCGATAAAGATTCGCCGTTTGCTGTTGAGCGCCACCGCGCGGGCGTTCTCCACAGCCTGCCGGTTGACCGCATCCAGATCTGCCTCTCTGCCCAGGCATCGGAGGCGAAGCGCCGAAGCGCCAAACGTGTTCGTGGTCAGGATGTCGGCGCCGGCGTCGAGATATTCCCGGTGGACGTGCTGCACCAGCTCCGGCCGGCTCAAGCTCAGCATCTCCAGCGGCGTATCGGCTTCGGCCGGCGGCAGGTAATGGCGAAGGCGCGTGCCCATGGCGCCATCCGCGACAAGTGGGGATGAGATTAGAAGTTCGGAAAGATTCGTGTCTTGCATAGGCTATATCTTCTCGAAGCAGGCACGGATTCCCTTCTGGGACGGAGGACGGAGGATGGAGGACGGAGGAAAAGCTCACCGCGGAGACGCAAAGATCCACAGAGGGCCGCCGAGGGAATATGGACCGAGGACCGCGGATGAACCACAAGCGCCCGAGCATAGGCCCCTCTTCCCGTTTCGGGGAGAGGTCGGGAGAGAGGTTAAAACGCAGGAGTTACAGGCGCCTCTTCCCGCCTCGTAAACGATTGAGCATGCGTCCAACGTCCGAGCATAGGCACCTCTCCCCGCTCCGGGGAGCGGGCAGATGAGGTAGGAGCGATTACGGATCGAGTGGCAACGACAGACGCCGGAGTTACAGGCACCTCTCCCCGCTTCGGGGAGAGGCCGGGAGAGAGGTCTGCCGGGCAACGGAAACCCCGCGGTCGATCGCGTAATGCCGTGGTGAATGCCCGAGTTCGTGGGCGTTCTATTGCCCTGTGGGTTCCGGAGCCGGCGCAAATCGGGGTACGGCGCACAAGGCGCGGGGCCGCCGCGCCGACTGAAGGCGGCCGCTGGGTGAGGCAATCCCCACCTCCGTGGACGGTTCCTCACCGCGGCGTTCGTGTTGGGACACAGAGGCGTTCGTGTTGGGTGGGGCGTAGGGGCGAAGCATTCGCAGGAGGGGTTACGGGTACGATAGATTTGATGCGACTGCTTCGCCCCTACAACGTTACGGGTCAACCGGGCATGGGTTTTGCGCCGAATGCTGCCGAACGCGTGAGGATTGGCGCCTCAGCGGTGGAGGCTGCCTCGATGGCGGAAGGGGCGTTCGAGGCGCCCGCCGAATACACTGTTGGGCGGAACTTCCGGAACCAGAGGGGGACGAGATGCGGATTTGTGGGAAGTTGTGCGACACGCGTGAAGTGGTGATGGTTGAGGCGCCGGCGGACCGGATTTCCCGGGTCGCTGCAATTCCGGAGAGCGGCCCGGTTGAACCGCCGGACGTAGGTTCGCCCGACGTCTGGCTGTCGCCGGGATTTCTGGATTTGCAGGTGAACGGCTACGGCGGCGCCGATTTTAACGTGGGCGCCTGGGGTGGCGCTGAGGAAGTGACGACCGCGGTTGCTCCGGTCTATGAACACCTGGCTCGCGGGGGAACGCCGCTCCTTTGCCCAACAATTACGACCAACAGCCGGGAGGCGATTCTGACAGCTTTCAGGGGCCTCGCAGCCGCTTTGGATTCGGACCGGATGCTGGATCAACGCACGCCGGGGTTTCATTTAGAGGGTCCGTATATCTCCAGCGAGGAGGGACCCCGGGGCGCCCATCCCCTGGAGCACGTGCGAGATCCGGATTGGGACGAGTTCCAGCAATTTCAGGAGGCGGCGGGGGGGCGGATTCGAATCTGCACCGTGGCGCCGGAACGGGAGGGCGCTCTTCGTTTTATCGAGCGAGCTTCTAATGCGGGTGTGGTCGTCGCCCTGGGACACACGGGCGCCGAGCCGTCGACCATTCGTGATGCGAAGCTCGCCGGCGCTCAACTGTCCACCCATCTTGGCAATGGGGCGCACGGGCTGATTCGCCGACACCCGAACTATATCTGGGAGCAGCTTGCCGATGACCGGCTCTTCGCCGGCGTCATTGCCGATGGTCACCACCTTCCGCCTTCGGTTCTCAAGGTGTTTGCCCGGGCGAAGGGCGCCGAGCGGCTGGCGTTGGTGAGCGACGCGGTGTCGCTTGGCGGCCTCCCGCCCGGTCGTTATGCCGGCGGCCGGTTCGAAGTGTTAGAAACCGGTAAGATTGTGCTGGCCGGCACGGCCTACCTGGCGGGCGCCGGACGACTTCTGGATACCGGGGTGGCGAACGCGCTGCGTTTTACGGATCTAACCTTGAGGGAGGCGACCCGCTGCGCCAGCGCCATACCCGCCCGGATACTGGGGCTTGAGAATCGGAAAGGCCGAATCCAGCCAGGTTTCGACGCCGACTTCACTCTCTTCCGGGTTCCTGACGGCGGCCCGCTGGAGATAGTCGCGTCGATCTGCGCCGGCCAGGTTCTTTACCGCGGGGCAGCGGCATAAATCGTCGCCCGGACAGGCCCCGGGGGAGTCCGGAAGACAATGCTCAGTCCGGGTATGAACGCC
This sequence comes from Armatimonadota bacterium, assembly GCA_035686845.1. GTDB lineage: Bacteria > Armatimonadota > DASRZA01 > DASRZA01 > DASRZA01 > DASRZA01. The sequence goes on from DASRZA010000169.1 coordinate 10,200, forward strand.
ACGGGATCCTGGCCCGCTGCGAGTCTCTGTTCGTTCGGGCCGTCAAAGACATAATCTATCCCGTTCGCTCGGAGAAACGCGAGGGCGGTGTCAGGCGCCTCTCCACCGGAGAAGAACCGCGCTGCGGTCTGCAGCTTCTGCTTGAAGTCAGCGGTTTCGCCCCAGTGGCCCACGTAAACGGCGTCGCCCGTATCGGCGGGAATCAGATTCCCCATCGATGGTAGGGAAAGCACGGTTGCGCCGGTATGGTGATGCTTGCGAAGCCACTGAATCGCGGCATAATCAGCGGGGTCGACATAGAGCGGCGGGGGGACGTGGCTCTGATTGGTGACGAGCAACTGCAGGATGGCGCCGAGAAAGCAGGCATTGGATAGAAACCCGACGGTGATAAACGCGATTCCCGCCGCGCGTCCCGCATCGACTCGATAGCGCCGGGCTCGCTCAATCCAGCCCCCGACCGGGATCGACGCGAGCGCCAGGTATGGCAGATCGAGAGCGAACGAGAGCTTCCATTGAAAAGAGAGTGGAAAATACGGGAGCGCGAGACCAAGCGCACACCAGATGGCGAGCCACACCGCGACCGGATCCCGACGGCGCTGCCAGAACCCCAGGACCGCCAGGGGGAGCAGCAGGCCAACACCCAGCAGGAAATATTCTACCGGTGGAGAGAGCGTTGGCACCAGGGCACGAGCCTTGAAGACCGGCTCATTTTGAAGAGTCCACCATTGATAGGCGACCGATGGACAGCTTATAAACCCCATCACTACGTATCGGCGCCATGCCGCCGACCGGCGCCAACCGGGCCAGGCCGTTCGCGCTAGATCCGGGCGCGCAGAAAGCGCGAGCAGGTAAACCACCCAGACCGGGTTTAGAATCAGAACGTCGTAGGAGTGTATGTTGCCGAGCAGGAGGGCGCATACGCCGGCGGCTGCGGCCCAGCGCATTCTGCCTTCGCGCTCACCGCGTATCATCAGCAGAAACGTGCCGAGGAGCAGGCAATAGGCGCATACGAAGAGGGGATTCAGGAGCATCGATAGGAATGGTACGGTCTCCGTCATCCAGAGATCGGTGGGGAGTTTCGTCAGGTCCTGAGCGACGCTCAGCAGTGGCGACGCGCCCACACAGAACGTCCATCCCAGCCCGGACGCCAGGGTAATGAACACGAGCATCCATCGCTGCCGGTATATTTTGTCGGAGAGCGTTCGCGCCAGAGCCCCGAGCTCAAGACAAAGGACGATACCGAGGACGACTCGACTGAGATGGTAGACGACCGTGAGAGGTGTATGGGTGACGCCGGCTATCTTGCCGAGGAAGAGAAAGAGGACGTGAAAATAGAGACCGCGCTGCGGCTCCAACGTGAAGAGGTTTCTGAAGAGCCAGCGACCATCCACCGCCTGACGCATCCAGGAAAGGTAGACGTAAGGGTCGTCCGGATTATAGATCATCCCCGTGAAAGTGTAGCTGTGCGGCGTAAGCGCCAATGCCGCGATATAGGGAAGCGCCAGTACGATTTCGAGGGCTGCAGCGTACTTCCAGGCAAAAGACCAGAATGAACGAGACGGGCTGACCGGGGGAAACGGTGTTGAAGAACCAGGAATGGGTGTCGCGGCCGGGGCGGCATCCGCCGGCGGGACATTGAGATCGGGATCGCCGGGCCCTTCACCCACGGAAACGCCCGGCGGGGCGAAGGCGTGAATCGGAGACGACTGGTCGAATCATGTTGACCGCACGGCTTGGTTCGTTCTCCACGCCTCGTAGCGCTCGGCGACCCGACGCGCGACATCCTGCACCGCGAGTCCGTCCACTTCGATCTGCAAGTGCGCCCTCGCATAATGAGGCTCGCGGAGCGTGTGGAGCTCTCGGAGTCTGGTAAGGCGATCGACGCCGGCGAGCAGAGGTCGGCCGTTGTCGTAAGCGGTGCGGCGGAACGCTTCCTCCGGAGACACCTTGAGCCAGACCACCAGGCCGGCAGCGCGAAAGTAATCCCAGTTCTCATCCCGCACCACGGCGCCCCCACCCGTGGCCACGACCGAGTCAGGAATCATTAATAAACGCTGTAGAGCGCCGGTTTCGCAGCGGCGAAAGGCGTCTTCTCCCGACTCGGCGCAGATCTGGCTGATAGAACGTCCGGCCGCGTTCTCCACGAGGACATCCGTATCGACGAAGGGGAGTCGGAGGATCGCTGCGGCGACCCGGCCGACAGAGGATTTGCCAGCGCCCATGAGCCCCACAAGGATCAGGTGCTGCGGCCAGGATGAATGAGACATCAGGAAACGACTAGCGGTTCAGAAACAGAGTCGCCCTCTGCATTCGTGCAGAGGGCGTTGAAAAGAGAAGAGCGCCAGCACTCTAGAAACCGGGTCCAATGGCCGCCGGATTCGGCAGCGCGCCGCCAGCTGCGCCGACTGGCGGCAGCCCACCAACGCCGCCGGTACCCGGAACGGAACCGGGCAGAGTAACAGCAGAGGTGAATTGGGTTTCGCCAAGCGCCGTCCGAACCGCGTCAGCGCCGCCGGGTATGATCTGCCCGTGGTCATCGACAATATTCGGGGTTATGAAATAGAGCACCAGGTCACGGGTATCGGTGTTGTTTGTGCTCCGGAAGAGGCCGCCGATGATCGGCAGGTCTCCAAGAACCGGCACCTTACCCGCCGTTTGTCCAAGGGTCTCAGTGCTGAATCCGCCCAGCGCGATGGTATCCCCATTCACGACCCGGATGCCGGGAACCGGGATATGGACTTGATTTTGAAACGATGGAACCGTGATTCCGAACGATGAAATCGTGGGGCCGGTTGTAGAGTCGGAGATGACACTGTAGATTGTGATCGTCCCATCACCATTCAAGCGAGGGATGAATCCAAACGTGAAGCCGCTCGGGGGCCCCTCGGTCACTGTTGGAGGGACGTTCTGGCTGCCAAAGCCACCCGTCACACCCGGAAGAACGATGGGCGTCACCGTTTCATCCTGAACATATCCAAAGACGCCGTTTGGCAAAATCACCCGCGGCCGGGCGACCACCTTGTTATGCGAGCTGGATTCGAGCGCGCTCAGGGTTGCGCTTACGTTGTTGCCGAGGTAACTGATGCCGATGGTGCCGCTCTGAGATGTTGAGCCTTGCGTGTGAGTATCGATCGTAACCAACGGTGTCGCGAGATGGTAATCCAGACCCACTGCCTTACTATCTGAATCATCAACGATGAGCTTCACGACCTGAATCAGGATGAACTGCGGTTTGATATCAAACTGGGCGATAAGATTGCGGATAAAATCCATACTCGCCGGCGTGCTGATCACGATGATCGAATTGGATGGCGGATACGGGATCAACTCAGTGCCTGTAGGAAAGAGGTCAGTCAGGCTGGTAAGCGGCGTCTGGAGCTGGAGAGCGCCAAAGGGACCTGCGCCCTGCCCATTGGCCCCACCGGGACCGCCTGCGCCGCCGTTTATCCCGTTAAAAGCCCCGCCCGGGTTGCCGAACTGGCCCCCGCCGCCGCCGAACCGGCCCCCGCCGAACCGGCCCCCGCCGCCGCCGAACCGGCCGCCGCCAAACCCGCCGCCCGGGGGCTGAGGCGGGCCGCCAAAGCCGGGAAACTGGGCGAAGCTGTCGCCGGAACGAGCGGAGTTATGGAAACCGAAGTTATTGTCCCCCGGCGGGGCCACTCCGTTTGTCGGACCAGAGTAGCTGTTCCCGCCCGCCGCCGGAATGCCCGAAGCGCCCTGCTTCTTCATGAGATTGGTGAGAAACTTCTCCGCCATCTCAGAGGTAGAAGCCGGCGGCCGGGTGTCAGCCGGCGCGACGCCCGCGTACGGCGACGCCGAGGAATCAATGAACGCATTGAACGGAAGCACCGTAAACGGATTGGTAAGGCTCTCGATATTGTGGTTCTGAATCAGGTCCACAATCTGTCGGCAGTCCATGTATTTGAGTGGGACCATCTCTTCCACAAAATCGCTGCGGCGCCGCCGATCGACGCTGGCTGTGTCGATCACATTCGCCTGGTTCCCCTGGTTGGCGCCAGCTTGCGCGCCGGACGCCGAGGCGAGCAGGTTACCCGGCTGTGATTGTGGGGTATTCGCGTTGTCCGGGGACGAAGGATCGGTGGGAAGAGTCAGGTTCTCCTGGTTGATGTACCAGGTGTCGGTCGCCTCGTTGTACTGGCAGTTGATCTGTTCGGTGGCGCAAATCTCTTTCACAATTTCGCCAGGGGGCCGAGCGACAAAGTTGACCGTCTGCAGCATCTTCTGGCTGAGATCCTGCGCATTCCCGACCACCATGTTCAGACGCGCATACTGCTGCAGCTTCTGAAGGAAAAACTCTACCGAAACCGGCTGCGTCCATTGTACCGTCACCGGTTTGACATCCGGCGCGGGAACGGCAGCCTGCGCCGCCGACCCGAAGACGCACGCAAGCAGCGCCAGCGCCGGGACAATTAATAGTACGCTAACTCGGGTCGTTTCCACCCGGCGAGCCGAGCGCAGCAGGTAACACCAGTTACGATGACGCATCGATTTCAGAACCTCCGTAGAGCGGATGAGCTTTCCTGATGCCGGCCCTGTCATGCGCAGCGAAGCCGGTTTGAGCAGTTAATCAGTGTGTCTCTTCAGTAAACTTTTTAAGGATTGCCGGGATGCGCGGCTAAACCAGCCACTGCATCCCAGGCCTCTCATTCCGACCATTCGCCTCGTGCGATCTGAGCCGGCTAAATCCCTCGATCTTCCTGGGGAGTCATTTTATGTGATTCAACAAGTTCGGATTCGGATGGATCCTCAATCCGTCAATATCAATACATCCGGCCGCCCATGCCGCCGCCAAAGCCGCCCATGCCGCCGCCACCGAAGCCGCCAAGACCGCCACCGAAGCCGCCCATGCCGCCGCCGAAGCCACCCATGCCGCCGCCGAAGCCGCCGAGACCGCCCATGCCGCCCATACCACCTATGCCGCCCATACCACCCATCATGCCGCCAATTCCGCCCATACCGCCCATCATGCCACCACCCATACCGCCCATCATGCCGCCACCCATACCGCCCATCATGCCGCCCATGCTGTTGAGCATCTGGGCCATAGGATTCTCAGCAACCAGCACCTGAGACTGATCCATCAAGAGCTGTGGGTTAACCTGTCCGCGGTTGGCGAGCGCCGAAAGCCACAGCACAACAAACTCCGGGGAAGTATGCATCACCTGGAATACCTGGATCTGCTGATTCCCGGTAGTTGGCGTCGCGACGGGCGTATCCGGCGTATTATTATCAACGGGAACCGGATTAGTCGGTGGAGGTGGAAGCGTTACCGGCCTCGCCGAAATATGGTATACCCCCGTGTTGGGATCAACCGTAGATGTATAACCTGCGGCGTTCAACAGTTCCTTCAACGCCGCATCAAACGGCTTATTCTGGATAGACAGCGTCACCGTTCCCTGCACGTCATTGTCGATCGAGTACGGAATCCCGGTGTGCTGAAACAGCAGTCGCAGCGCGTCTCGGATATCGGTATCCGTAAGATTCAGGGTGATCGGTTTCTGGGTCGTTGGCCCCGCCGCGGTCGTGGGCCCTGCCGCCAACGCCGGGCTGACCACCGATACCAGACTAAGCGCCATCACAACCGCCGTCCCGATCGCAAAACTCTTATACAGCTTCATCTCCGACCCTCCAGATGATCAAGAAAACCCAATGCTTCGCGGCAGGCGCCGCTACTTGCGATAATGCCATTAAATGGGAGGAGCTCCACTAAAGGCGCCTTCCATTCCACGTTCACCACCCGACGAATAGCGCCGCGGCCGAGACATGGCGCCGGCTCCAGGAAAACCACCACCACCCGGATAACCACCACCGCCCGGATAACCACCCATCATTCCAGGATAGCCACCACCTCCAGGATACCCGCCCATCATTCCAGGATAACCACCACCCGGATAGCCACCCATCATTCCAGGATAGCCACCACCCGGGAAACCCGCGCCGTACGGGTTATTGTAATTGTTATTCATCTGGCTGAGTGACGAGGCGGGGGGTAAGCCTTTCAAGGAACCGGGCGTAAGCGGCATTACCCGGCGCTTGCCGTTCTTTTCCAACGTAATGGTGTCCGGTGTGATGGCGACAACACGAGAGTCGCCCACGGTGTCACCAGGCTGCACTATATAGCCAACCGCAGGTCCCGACTCCCCCGCTCCCTGCTCAACCACCGCCAGTACCCGATCCGGATTATAGAGAACCCCGGCCATCCGCTGCGGGGTTTGCAGCCGGTTCAGGGCCAGCCCGGTCGTCGACTCTCCCGTTACACCCGGCGGTTGTGCGCTTACGAAAACCTGCGGTGTTGGCGGAGTAAACGGCGGCGGTGGCGGGATAACCGGCGGCTTGGGCAGCGTAATCTTATTGTACCAGTACGGCTCCATCGGGTTTGCCCGACCAGGATACTTTGGTTTCGCCGCCTTCGTGATCTGATCCGTATCCGTGGCGCCAGCCGGCGCATTCGACGCCATCTGCGTTCCGCCCGCTCCGCCGGGATAACCGCCCGGCCCGCCCGGATAACCACCCGGCCCGCCTCCAGGATAGCCGCCCGGCCCGCCTCCAGGATAGGCGCCCGGCCCGCCACCCGGCCCGCCCGTCGAATAACCGCCAGGGGGTGGGGCGCTCGTCGTCGTTGTCGTCGGAGCAGGCGCGCCTTTATGGAAGTAGAAAAAGAGCCCGATAAGACTGAGCAAGACAACGGCGCCAGCGATGCCGCCGGCTATTTTGGGGTTTTTGTTGACCCATTCCATTCTTGGAAAGCTCCACTTCTGAGCGAGAGCAAGCAATTTGAACGCCAGGACGGTTTCTTATCGCTGGCGGCTCATGTCTCTCTGAGTCTTTAGACCGAGATCGCCGCTGCGCAGTTCCCCGCCCCGCCCGCTTCTACCCCTTTAGAGTCCGAATATAAAGAAAGCCTTCACAGTCGGGCTGCCCGAACCCGTTTTCATCACGCCGGCGCAAAACTGTCCGGCCGGCGCTCCGCATGCGTCCACCATCCGGAAGACCAGCAGTAGACCGCACGGCCCGCTACGGCTTCGCGGCGACTGGGGACGGATACCCACCGCCGCCACCCGGATAACCGCCGCCACCCGGATAACCGCCGCCGCCCGGATAGCCGCCGCCGCCCGGATAACCGCCGCCGCCCGGATAACCACCGCCGCCGCCGAAGCCGCCACCACCGCCGCCGCCACTGCCGGCGCCCGTGGGCACACCCTTCACAAACTCGTATAGCGAGAAGTTGAACGTCGCATGCACCAGATTCAAAACGCCTGGGTTCAGGCTGGTGGCATTGGACGCAATGTTGGAATCCAGCGCGAGCGGACCGAGAGTAATGATCCGCGGCGCCTGCGGGATCCGCAGCAAGAATTGCTGCAATTGCGGATACGTCGCGTAGAGATCCAGGCTGCCAATATCGTTGTAAACGATGGGCGATGTCGCGAACGTCTGCGAAGGTGTCGCCGGCAGAGTCGCGGTCTCGCCCTTGATCGAGATCACGCTGCCAGGCGCCAGGCGCCCTCCGATTCGCTTGAAGAACCTCTGCAGCAGCGGAGTCATCACCCGCATCACCTCAAGCTCCTGGCTGCGCTGGGCATTCCATCGAGAAACCGGTTTGCTCATATCCACAACGAACGATGGGTTCTTTCGATCAAACTCGATATGCTGCGCCCGCGCCTGCAGCAGATTTGTCTTGGCAGTGATTGTCGCCGCCTTCTGACCGGGAAGCTGCTGCGCCGCGGCGACCTGGTTGGAGTCCCAGGTCGTGGAGGCGGCGAGAGCGCTATGAACCCCCTGCAGAAAAACGAAGTATATTATGGCGCAGGTTACAACTATTACCACGCTGCCAATAATCCAGACATGGCTCTGGTTGATACGGGAGAAATCCATCCTCTACCTCACTCACTCTCGCTGCCATCGACTCTCGCTGCGATCGACTCGCGCCGCCCACAAAATGCTTCCCACAAACCGGGAGTAGTTACCCTGTTAGCTCGTCCTCGGCGTCGCGGTCGCCGAACTGCCGGGACTACCACCGCTCGGATAACCGCCGCCGCTACTCGGGTAACCGCCGCCGCCTGGATAACCGCCGCCGCCTGGATAACCGCCGCCGCCTGGATAACCACCGCCGCCGAAACCACCGCCGCCGCCGGCTCCGCCGCCACCCGCTGAAAACGCCGGCGCCACTACAGGATTCTTCAGCGTAAGGGTGACCGTCACCGGAATCGAGCGCGGGAATCTTCCGCTGGGGAAGTTAAATCCCTGCGATCCGCCGGCGCCATTCATCTGCCCGCCGCCAAAACCACCGGGGCTCCCTCCGGGATAGCCGCCCCCCATTCCGGGATAGCCGCCGCCCATATTCATCCCACCCCCGCCGGTTGAGCCGGATCCGGAAACGCTGCTGATCTGTGGAACCCCTACGAAATCGGGATCCGTAATCAAATCTAGACGCCAGCGATTATACGCTTCATAATCGAGTGCAATCGCGGACAGCGTCACGGTCGGTTGACCGGGCGTAATGGTGTAACTCTTGACAACGACGTCGGCGGGGGTGCCCCGGGCAATCGCCTTCATCACCTCGACCATCTGCTGCGGTTCCTGGTCCGCCTCGTTAAGGAACGCCGTCTCGGGCTGGATCGTCGCCAGCTCCGCTTCATAAGCCTGCTCGTCTTGCTTGAGCTTCGCGGTAAGATCAATATCGGGCTGCTGTTTCGCCGCGTCAGCCAGCTCGGAGCTGATGTCGCCTCGCCACTTCGCGCCGAGGAACCAGAGCGCCACCAGCGCCACCAGCCAGACGATCATCGCCAGTATCGCGGCCGCCCGTACGCCGCCCTTCTGCAAATGACTGGCGGGCAGCAAGTTGAGCTTAAGCATCGCCTCTCCCAATCCGGAGCCAAATTCGCATCGTCGTTCTCACTTGCAGCAAAGTCATCTCCTGCAACATAGTTCTCACTGGCGGCATAGTTCTCACTGGCATTCAATTTAGCCCGTCAATGTAAATCGTCGCATCAACGTGGTTGTAACCGGTAAACCGGCGCACAATATCAGGCTGCGGCGGGAACCGCAGCCAGCGTTCGAGGCACATAGTCACGCGGTGTCTCGATGACTTCCCGCTCTCCAAGCCCCATCGAGACCGCCAAGAGTGGGGAGATATCATCGAGCCAGCTTTGCGGCGCTCCCGGCATATTAACCGTGGCCGACGCAAGGGGATTCGCGATTTGCACCGAAATCCCGAGCTCGTTCTCCAAAAACTTGTCCAGATTTGGCATCCGGGCGCTTCCACCGCAGAGAATCAGCTTTGAGAGCGGGAGCGACTGATTATGGCTCCGATAATACTCCAGCGATCGGCGCAGCTCCGTGACCAGCTCACCCAGCACCGGAAGTATTATATCCTGCACCTGCCGCGCGGTGTACGCCTCTTCCTCTTCCGGCGACATCGCGCCACCCCCGCCCGCAGCCGGCGCCGTACCGCCGCCGATATCAAAGCCGGCAGTATCGAATCCGCCGGCGGCAGGCGCCGCGGCGCCGCCCAGATCGAACGCGCCGCCTGCGTCGAAGGGTCCGGGCGTCGCGGGCGGGCGGGACGCCGGCTTGGGCGCCTGGGTTGAAAAGAGGTCCCCCTCCTCGGGGCCGGCGTCGCCCAGATCAAAGACACTGGCAGCTACCGGCTCATCCTCGCTGGCCGGCGCCGCGAACCCGGCGGGACCACCACCGGGAGCGCCGGAGTACTTCATGGGATTCATTCCCGGCGCAGCAGCCACCGAGGGTCCATTAAAATCGAACGCCGGGGGCGCCGCCGGACCGGATGGCTCAGAAGTGAAATCCATCATGGCGCCAAACCCAAAATCATCGCCCGCCTGTCCCGCCTGCGCCGCTACGATCCGATCCGGATCGATGGCCGCATACTGGCGCTTCAGCCGCTCCGCCGCATCCACGCGCATTCCCAGATTCTCGGCAATCGCCTTCGTGAACGCGTCCCCACCAATGCTGATGGTGCGCGGGAAGATAAGCACACCATCCGTCACCACGCTCAGCTCTGTGCTGCTGGCGCCGAGATTCACAATGCCCACGGTATCGTTGAGCGGACGCGCCGCCTCTCCGAACCCCGTAATGGAACGGGCCACGGCGAGCGGCTCAACTTCCACAGCGACCGGTTCCAAACCCGCGCTCATAAGCGCCTGAATATGACTGATCACCACCGACTGGATCGCCACGGTCAGAATGACCTGCATGTTAGCGTCATTATCGGCGGGAATAGGCAGGATCTGGTAGGCCTTTTCAATGGGCTGGCCATGCGCGAACGGCACAAACCGCTCGATTTCGTAGCGCATCGTCTCAGCCAGCTCTTTTTCCGGCATCTTGGGAACGGGGATAATCCGGACCGTAACATTATTGGCGCCGGCCAGGCTGCTGACGACCCGCCGGCTTTTTATTCCGCTGATTTCGAGCAAATGCCGGAGCATCGCGCCGAGAGCCGGGGGATCCAGAATCTCACCATGAACCAGCGCGTCGGGCGGTGTCGGCATGATTCCGGCTGCTGTTAGCTCCGGATGTCCACCGCGGGGAGTGATTTCAACGACTTTAATGAATGCCGAACCGATGTCCAACCCGACAAATGGTCCCGATGTTCTCGCCATGATTCCTCTTCAGCGTGACTACGGCGCAATTCGACTGCCCGCGGGGAGCAGGCGCTCAAACTTGATGCTACTCTCTCCATCAACCCATGTCAAGGGGCGCCGGACCCTCCCGGATCCATTCCCTGAGGCTCTCTTCGACAGAGGAATGGCGGTGTCCTCTAGGATTTTAGGTTTTAGGTATTTACGAGAAAATTTCTTCCTACTGGCTGTTAGGTCGTTCCGATTCCGGGGAGGGGACCTGGATCTGCGCGGTGGCGCCATGTCCGGAATTCGCGATTGCCGCGAAAGCGCCTCTGGTATCATGGACGCCCGTCTCCTCGGCGGAGTTCCCTGCCGGAACAGGTGGCATGGCCGCATCAAGGGCAAGAGATCTCCTACCTCCGTGCCTTGTTCTCACGGGCGCAGGACCGCCAGAAACTGCGCGGACCTCGACAAGAGACTGACCCGCCCGCGGCCCCAATCGGGTCGCGGTTGATGAACCGGCCCTTCCCGGCGTCGTAGTACCGGTGGGTCATCATGGCCAGGCCGGTTTC
>DASRZA010000170.1:0-17305 GCA_035686845.1 Armatimonadota bacterium
ACGAAACGGCGCCGGCCACGGACGCTTCGAAGACGGGAGTTTGTTATGCAGCGTTACTTTGCGGCGATGGCCGCTCTGCTGCTTCTGGGCGCGAGTGCTCTTGCCCGCGCCGACACGCCATCCACCGCCGACACGGTGTTCCTGGGGGGCGCCGTGATTATGCGTGTCCGCGTTCCCGCAGGCGGCTATACCATTCCGGAGCGCGCCGCGATGATTCAGCGGCGGGTCAACACGATCCTGGGGGGACGGCCGATCGTGCCATCAGACGTGGTTGTACAGCCGATGGGCAGCGAGGCCGTGGTCATGGTAAAGGGTCATCTTCTCTTCACCGCCGATTGGGCCACCGCTCGATACAACGACACCACGCCGATGGCGCTCGCCGAGCATTGGGCTGATGAAATGCGCCAGGTTTTGCCGAAGCTGACGCATTCCTGAGTGGGGGGGCACGCTGCTGAGCCGAAGTGAGCGGGGCAGCGTGCGAGGCTTGCTTCAGTCGTCGGAGCCGGGTTTCTGGATCGGAATGTTGTGATCGTAGATGTCGTACGGCTCCTGGATCACGTTGATATCCTTGGACTGAATTTCCGGTGTGGCCTGGCTGACACCGCCGGGCGAATAGGCCACGACAGCGCCCGTGACCTGCACCCACTGCCCCTGGATCCCGGGATGATCGGCACGCCAGTTTGATGGAACGCGAACCGTTACGGTAATCGGGCGAGACAGCATTTCAGGGTGGTCTTCCGGATCGGCGAAGAGCGCAAGCAGAAAAGTGCCGGGTCTGCTGGTCAGGCCGTTGATGGGAATCGACTGCCCGTTGATCCGGTTGTCGGTTAGTTTGTCCCACGGCAAGATTTTGCCGTACACCGCCACGTTGCGGCCTAAGAACGCGTCCTTCCCGGTCTGGAAGTCGGCGGTGAGCAGCGCCGGCGTGACCTGGACGTATCCCTTCGGCGCCCGCGGCATCGGCGAGATCACCGAGCCGAAAATCTGCATAAAAGCATTCGGAATATGTGTAAAACCGCTGGACGCATAGCCGTTTAGCGTCGTAATCCCGAGCACTCCGACAACAACCCAGAAGATGCTCCAGAGTGTTCGAACGGCCCAGCGTGTATCAGAAGATGATGATTTGGTCGATTTGGCCATGAAGAATTCCTCCGGCCTCATTTTACCAAGCCCACGCGTAGGAGTCAATGGCAGAAGGCGCGGGGCGTGGCCGGAGGGCTCCGAGTGTGCAGGTGTGTGAGTGTGTGAGAAAGTGAGAACGTGAGATGGGGGGACGGTGAGAACACCGGAGCGTGGCGCCTCGCACCCAACACCTAACCCCTAACGCCCAATACCTAACCCCTAACACCCAATACCTAACCCCTAACACCTATTTTCCGAACCCGTACCGGGTCTGGCCGTCCCAGGATACATCGTCGATTTCGAGGCCGCCGCGATAGTGGGCGGTGGAGTGGGCGCCGGCGGCGACGGAGACGCCGAGCGCGATGATCTTTTGTGGGTCGAAGCCGGGGCTGCGGTATCCATGCGGCGGAGTTGTGGTGGAGGGGGTCAGCGTCAGCCGTGCCCAACGGCCGGGGGTAACGTGGACCCAGGTTCCATATTCACTTCGCCAGCCACTATCTTTCACGAAGATACGGATTCCGTTCGGATTCTTCGCCGGGCCTGCGAGGCCGGCGGGAGCGAAGACCCAGACGTGAATCGTCTTGCCGCTCAAGTTAACAGGCGCCAGCACGTTCTGAGGCGGGTGAAATCTTAAATCAACGTAAACCTCGCCCTCTCGGCGATCTGCGGTACCGCCGTTCAAATTCACGTCGGCGACAAGGCAGCTTTTATCCGTATGGCCGAAGTGGTGGGTTACGCGCACGCCGTAGATCGCCCGGATTGTTCGATAGGTCTGGGGCTGCCAGCCGGCGCCGGCGCCTCCCGCGGCCGCCGCGCTTATTGCGGCCGAGCAGACAATCAAAGCGGCGCAAGACGCAGCCGCTCGAAAGGAGACACAGTACGGGGACCGGGGAATGATCGGATAAGCCTTGCAGCGAGAACATGCGCGGATGCGCCGATGGACGGCCGCGGCGCCAATCCGGCGCGGCGAATGCGGAAAATTCAAGACGGCGGCCTCCAGGGCAGGGGGAAAGCTCCGACCCGGGACAGGGCCGGAATCCTACAGGCGCCGCGTCCCGGACGCGAAACGGGAACGGCCCGGCTTTCGGAGCGTCTTCCCGACACTTCGTCGGGAAAGCTAAAGCTCCGAACACGCGCCGAATGCCGTTCCCGCTGATCAAAACAGGCCCGGGTCGCGGGGTTTTATCTCGACGCCAATGTACCGGCGGCGGCCAATACTTACTCCTTCAGCGCGGGCTGATCGTGATCGTGATCGGGCTCGGTCCCCTCGCGCAGACCCTTCTTGAACTCGGTCGACGCTCGACCAATCGAGCGTGCGGCCTCGGGCAGCTTCTGGGCGCCGAAGAGCAGGATAAACAACAGCGCGACGATGATGATACCCGTCATGCTTGGAATATGAACCATTATATTACTCCTTCGGGCCGCTCTCGCACGCTCCGTCGCGCCGGCGCCGGACTGTGCAGCGCTCCCGGCCCTACTCTCAAGAGTATAATGCACTCGTGCGGGTTCCGTCAAACCCGTCTCCCCAAGAAACCGGTCAATTTCGATCCGGATTATCACCGAGGTAAATCGCCGAAGGGATTCGGCTCCTACGATTATCGCCGAAGCACGCTCTGTTAGGCGGTTTATGCGATAATGGTGGCCAGCGCGTCGGTCATTCCGGTGTACTCCCACCAGAAAACCGGGCCGCTCCAGTGCTGGAGTCGCTGCTTGCCCGTGTTCAGGTCATACGGAGACATCACACCGCTCTTGCTCCATGCGCTGTAGATCGATACCGAGGGAACGATGGGAAACGAGGCGTGGAACGCCGTTGAGCACTCTCCGGCGCCCCAGTCAATGGCCGACTCCGGACCACCATTGTAAAATCTTGACCAGACACCATAGTAGAACTGTGGAGAATAGGCGTCCGCCCACGTCTGCATCTCCAGGAACGGCCAGCCGGGCGTGCCGAACCGGGTGATGGGATCCCCGTAGCCCGTGACGATGACCGGCAGCCGCGCCGCGTCCTTCCGGTACCGGTCACCAAATTGGGCCATGGGAACGCCTTGATAGACGTGGTTTGCTTCGGTCGTTCCCCATTCGTCTTCCATATCCACCACGATAATGCCGCAGGTATTGGCAACAGCCGCGGCGATGGCGCCATCGGCGACCGCCGTGTCCGGAATGGTATAGATAAAGGGCGCGAGCTTAACCCCCTCGATTTCAGCCGCGGCTTTCCATGATTCGAGCTGCTGCGTATCCTGGTGCCAGGTCTTGCCGTAGCCACCCACCTTGGGACAGACGAAGGTGAACCCCCAGCGCGCGGCAGAAGCGAAGGCAAGCTGACGCTGCACGTCGGTCCAGCCTTTGAACTCGTTTCCGATGTAGAGACCGGGTCCGTTGATGGCGTTGGTTACAGCCGACAGGTCGCCGCCGTGGCCACCGGAGGCGTTCTCGGGCGCCGGCATCGCAGTGAACTCCAGTTGCGCGGGGGTGGGGGGCGGAGCTGGTTTCGGCGCCGGAACAGGTGGAACGGGGACAGGCGGAACGACCGGAACTGTCGCGGGCGCCGCGGCGGGTTCCGCGCTGGCAAGAGATGGCGCCGCCATCCCCACGGCGCCGGCCGCCGCCAGCGCCAGACGCTTGATTGCGGTTCGTCGGGAGAATAGAGCAGATTTCATTCGGATTCAGACTTTCTGTTTTTGGTAGGCCGAAAAAGGTCGAGTTCGCAGGATCGACTGCTTACGCGTCGAACTATAGCATCTGTGAACGATCGCTTTGCCGGGAACGGATCTTGATACTTTCTTCGAACGTCCGTGAAGTGGCGTCTGCCGGCGTAATATGTCCGGCCTTTCTCTATCATAGTGCATCGATCGGCTGTCGCGCGGCTGAGGCGGGAATCGACGGTGGTTGGTTGGAAGGACGATGACGCTCCCACCTCAAACCGAACCGGGCCGCGCTGCGGCGTCGCCGGCCGATCCGCCCCGCCCCACCCGTTGGGCGCTGGCTGTCCTACTGTCGCTCCCCCTGATTGCGCTCAACTGCTACTGGATCGCGAACAGCGAGATGAAGACCGGCGTCACCGAGGTTACCATCTCGTCGCTGTTTATGGGCGTCACGTTCATCCTCTTCGTACTTACAATGCTAAATCTGGCGACGCTCGCCCTCTTTCCTCGGGCCGCGCTTCGGCAGGCGGAGATGCTGGTGATGTACGTGATGCTGAGCATTTCCAGCGTCGTTGCAGGAGTGGGGCACTTCGGCTTTTTTCTGCCATTCTTGGGAAATCTGTTCTGGAACGACTTTAAGCAGCCGGATCAGAAGTGGAATCGCATCTTTCCATTTCTGCCGAAGTGGTTCGGGCCGCGCAACACCGATACGGTGCTGAAGTACTTCTACGAGGGAAATTCCAGCGCCTTTCACGCTGAGTTCATCCGGGCATGGTCTGTCCCCGTGTTTATCTTCGGCCTCTTCTTTCTCGTGTTGATCTGGACGATGATGTGCGTATCGGTGGTGCTGCGCAGGCAGTGGGCCGACAATGAACATCTCACTTTCCCCGTAATCTACCTGCCGGTGGAGATGACCCGCAGTTCCGGCGAGCTGTATAAAAACCGCCTCCTATGGATCGGATTCGCCGTTCCCTTTGTGATACAGTCGCTCAATTCACTGAATTCCATCTTCCCAACCATTCCGTGCTGGCATGTCAATCAGATTCAGAACCTGGGCGACGTCATCCGGAATCGTCCGTGGAACGGAATCGACGCCATGCCGTACGCGGTCCACCCGGCGGGGGTGGGTCTCGGGTTCCTCGTTTCCACCGACATGCTCTTCTCCACGTGGGCGTTCTACCTTCTTTTCAAGTTCTTGAACGTGGTGGGCGTTGGCGCGGGATGGCGAGATCCGGCGCAGGGCTGGTTTGGATTGGACGCGCCTCAGTTTCCCTTCTGGGGATACCAATCCTGGGGCGCGTGGCTTGCGCTGGCGCTGATGGCCCTCTGGCTTGGCCGCCGCTATCTTGCCGAGTTCGTACGACGGGCGTGGAGTCGAGATTACAACGCGCAGGATCTGGAAGAGCCGATGAGCCCCCGCGTGGCGCTGCTCGGATTCCTCTTCGGCTTCGCGTTTCTCTGGGGGTTTGGCGTCTGGGTGGGGATGACGGGCTGGCTGGCGTTCCTCTTCTTGCTGATATTCATCCTGCTGATGCTGTCGCTCTCCCGGATTCGCGCTGAGGCGGCCGTGCCTTCCACCGAGCTGGTCTGGGTCAATCCGCAGCAGATGCTCGCCAGTGTCCTGGGCACCGCAAACTTCAGTCACCGCGAGCTGACGGGCATGGCGCTCATGTCATGGTTTAACACCGATTACCGGGCTGCGGCGATGCCGCACGAGTTCGAGGGTTTCAAGGCGATGAGCATGGCTCGCGCCCGGTTGAAGCCGCTGGTCATCTGCATTCTGATCGCGGCGGTTGTCGCGATTGCGGCGGCTTCCATTACCGACCTCCAAATGTATTACGTCAACGGCGCCGCGACCGCGAAGGTGAACGGATGGAGGATTACGAAGGGGAATGAGCCCTGGGCCGATCTGAGCGGCTGGTGGAATAATCCGCGGCCGACGGAGCCGGCCGCGGTGCTCGGTATGATCGGTGGCTTCGCCATCACGATGCTGCTAACGCTTCTGCGAACGCGCTGGTTCGAGTTCCCGTTTCATCCGGCCGCGTACGTGCTCAATACCAGCTTCATGATGGAGTTCTTCTGGCTGGATTTTATCGTGGCGTGGATCTGCAAGAGCTTTGTGCTGCGATATGGCGGGATGAAGGCCTATCGCAACGCGCTGCCGTTTTTCCTCGGCCTGATACTGGGCGACTTCGTGACCGGCAGCGCGTGGTCCATTATTGGCGTGCTTCTGAATCTGAATCTGTACCGCACGTTTGCAACGTAGTACAACTCAGCTCTAATCTCACGGACCGGTTCCGGTGTTGGTCGCTGGCCCCTTAATCCCTCTAAAATGGGGCGACCAACACCAGTGGACTATTGCCACCGGCGCAGTCCTCAACGGCGCCAATCTATCGTTTGCGGCCGCTCATCTGCGTGAGAAGAAGCAGCAAAAGGCCGCCGCCAAAGATCCCCTGGGTGACCTGAACATAGAGCTTATGCCACCAGTCGAAGGCGCGGCCGGCGACGCCGGTAAGATGGCCATTCACCACGTGGGCTACGGTTAGGTAATGAGTCATTTGCGGCCCGACACGGTAGAGCAGATAGCCCGAGGCGCCGACCATGGCCGCAGCCAGCACCGTTTTCAGAAAAGAGAGCAGGGCGTTGCTCACGGTTGGGTGATACTTCTTCCAGAGTGGGTCGTGGATGAGCAGCATGACGAGATAGATGACGCCGCAAATCCCGCCCAGTTTCGTTACGTCGTTTACAGCCGGGCCGATAATCGTGCCGGCTGCGACGGGGGTTTTCATCACCGAGACGGCGACAGTCGCGACGATGACGCCAACCGTCAGAATGGCCCCGAGCCAGACGCCGATCACCAGATTCTGAAGCCATCGGGACAGCACGAGAATGGTCGACGCGAGACCCCTCGGATCGGTTCCTCCCGAGCGGGATGACGAAAGTGACGAATTGCCGTTGATAGCGGCCGGCGGGCGCAACAGAGGTGTTGTACCGGCCGGTTTTGCAAGAGGCGTTGTAGGCGCCCGGTTGATTGTTTTGGGATCCATGTTTTTCTCCACTGATTATTCTCCGGCGCCCGGCCGGTCCTGCACGGTCTCACACACCCACACACCCGCATACCAAGAATCACATACCCACACACTCAGACGCTTGCGCATTCTTCCCGCGCCGCCGCTCGGTCCCGGCAGAGTCTCGCATAATAAAACGCCGCGGGCTGCCGGGCCCCGCACGCAAACGCTCCCGCGGCGCCGGGGCTGCCCGTTTGTTCCAGGCAAAGTCCGAGGCAGAAGAACATTTCCGCCAGCGCTTCTCGCGGCGGATCATTCCGAATCGCCTCGGTGAGCCCGTCAGCGGCGGCTTCGAATCGGCCGGCCGCCATCTCCACCCGCGCTGTATAGTACGAACTCCATGCCCTCGTTCCATAACCCGCAGGCGCGACTTTCATCGCGGCGCGCATGGCGTTGAGATGGCCGTTCGCCGTATCCATCTCACCGCGATCCGCGGCTGCGGCGGCTTGCAGGCCCCACCAGCTCACCCGCTCTGAAGCGGGAAGCAGATCCGCCGCCGGAAAATCCAGCCATTCGGTCGCGAGCGCCTGGTCTCCCGCCTGCCACGCGGCTCGCGCCGCATGGAAATGCGCAAGGCCCACAAATCCGCGCCGCAGTGGCGCTCCCCGTGCGGAATCACCGGCGGCGTTCACCGATTCTATCAGTTGGCGGCACTGCTCCGCAGCGGCGCCAGAGTCCCCGGCCAACCGTTCGATCTCGGCGAGCCGGAGTAATCCATACCAGCGAGTAGGCGCCGGCTCCTGGGAGAGCCTGTCGGCTCGTTCCCTCGCCCGATCCATTTCACCCCGCCAGGTCAGGATTCGAACGAGCATCCATTCAGTTTCGGCCGCGCCCCCTCTCGATTGCTCTGCGAGAACGAGAGCCTGTTCAGCCGATTCAAGCGCGCCATCCAGATCTCCTGCCCACGCCAGCGCGTCGGCCCGGACCTGCAGCGCGGGAACCGTGATGCCCCGGGGGTAGGGGAGGGCGAGCAGAGCGTCGGCAGCCTTAACAGCCTCGGCGTAGCGACCGGCCTTCCGTTCCAGCCGTGCGAGCAGCAGCCGCGCTCTTGGTTCTCCCCGGCGTACCAGCGGATTGCGGCTGCCGAGAAATCGGTGGAGCAGCGCCCGTGCCTCATCGGTGCGGCCGGCGCGATCCATTTCTATCGCCGCAGTAACCTGCCGGAAGCTAAATCTCCAGTAGACGTAACCGCCCAGGCAGGTTACCGAAACGAGGAAACCCGGTCCAAATGGCATGCGTGACGCCGGATCCTTTCCAACTCAGTTTGTTTGTTTGGTTTCAATCCTCAGCGGCCGCTGAGGGCCGCTGAGACTCGTTACATGCGCCGATCGGTTTCTATGGTCCTCCGGGAGACGGCGCCATTTCACTGGGGCCCTGGGCGTTTTCGAGATTTGCCGGAAGCTGGCTCAGTCTCGCCTTAACCGAGAGCGTCTTACCATTGCGCCAGAGACCGATGGTTACCGTGTCGCCGGGACGATGCTGCATAATCAAGTAGTTTATCTTCTCCGGCTCATCGATCGGATGGTCATTAATGCTGGTGATGATGTCATCACGCTGGATGCCAGCGCTTGCGGCGGGGCTGTTAGCCATGACCTGGCTCACCAGCGCACCCTGCGCGGGAAGCGGATGGTTGGGAAGCGCCGCCATGTACGCCACGCCGAGCCACGGATAGCTCACCGTTTTCGACTGGATCAACTGCTTTGCGTGATCCATCGCCATATTGATCGGGATCGCGAAGCCGATGCCGATGTTTCCACCGTTCGTTGAAGCGATCGCAGAGTTGATCCCGATGATGTTGCCATTCAGATCGGCGAGAGCGCCGCCCGAATTTCCGGGGTTAATGGCGGCGTCGGTCTGGATAATCTCCGGGAAGATCTTTCCTTTGATATCGAACGGACTGCGGACTGCCGAAACGATGCCGGCCGTGGCCGTGGTGCCAATACCAAGCGGATTGCCCACGGCGATGGTCCATTGGCCTACCATCACGTTGGCGGAATTCCCGATGCTCGCGGCCGGAAGGTTTTTAGCGTTGATTTTGATGACCGCCAGGTCGGAACGCGGATCGAGGCCTACCACGCGCGCCGGGAACCGACGACCATCGTGCAGCGTGACCTGGATGGAGCTGGTCTGAGCCGCCACGTGGTTGTTGGTCAGGATGTAGCCATCCGAGCTGATAATGACGCCCGAAGCGGTCCCCTTTGGCACGATTTCCTGCGGTTGTCCACCAAAGAAGGGCATACCGAAAGGCCCCATTGTGGATGACTGCTCGACTGGCTTACCGGTGATATCGATGTTCACCACAGATGGCTCAACCTTCGCCACAGCGAAAATCGTGCTTCCCGGGCCTGCGGTTTTTGTGGCGCTGCTGGTTGGAGACGCCTCTGCGACCGCCGGGGTTCGCAGCGCAGCGTTCGTTCCCGCATGCGGCGGCGCGGCATAGTAGATGCCGGCGCAAACTCCAAATCCGATGATAAATACAAGCACATAGCTAATTAGTCTGGACATTCCTATCTCCTTACCGTCCCAACAATCGGTCGGCTGCAGCCCCGATCGCGGCCTTTCCGACGTACCGTCGGAAAAGGCGCCGTGCGGGCAGCCAGCCCCTACGCCTGCGGGAGCGAACGCATCAGGTTCGCCATTTCGATCGCCGTCATTGCGGCGTCCCCGCCTTTGTTCCCTGCCTTTGTTCCACAACGTTCAATGGCTTGCTCAATGTTGTCTGTCGTAACCACTCCAAATGCCGCCGGCACACCGGTTTGGAGGCCAATCTGCGCGATGCCCCTCGCAGCTTCGCCGGCTACGTAATCGAAGTGCGGCGTCGCCCCTCGCACTACAACGCCCAGGCAAACCAGGGCGTCATATTTTCCGGACCGCGCCAGGCGCATCGCCACCGTCGGAATCTCCATCGCTCCGGGAGACCAGGCGATGTCGATCGCCTCGTCCTCCACACCGTGCCGGCGAAGCGCGTCTGCCGCTCCATCGAGCAGCAGCGCCGTCAAGGCGCCGTTAAAGCGGCTCACCACGATGCCGATTCGCAGCCCCGCGCCTATCAACTGCCCTTCGTACTTATTCCCCAAACGCGTACTCCCTATACATCGGTATCACCCCCACGCACGCAGAGAAGTCAGTTTCTCGTCGGGTGGCGGCAATCATCCTATCAGGATTCAGCAGCCTTTACAGTATTAGACGGATTCTATCCGTAAGTCCCGCGCCGCTTCGTGAACGAGGAGCGTACGACATTTTTGAAGACCACAACTCTGGCGCGCGCGTTCCCCGGTCCCTATGAATCGCGTGGAACTTCGCGCATTCGCCGTCGCGTGACATGACGGAAATATTCCCGTCTTCTATGCTTAACGCCGCCGCAACTCACTGATGACCTGTACGGCTCACAATGCTCTTGGTAGTCTGACGGCCCGACCATCTGCCCGGAGGGCCAACCGGAACAGTCGCGTGGGATCTCGGAGAGATGTGCGATGAACAAGATTGAGCAGTTGAAAGCGGAAAAGGATGGCCTGGTAGTCTGGGATGACCTGGAACGTTTCGCGCGAGACGGATGGGAGAGCATCTCTGAGACAGACTTAGAGAGGCTGAAATGGGTTGGGATCTTCCACCGGAAGACTACACCCGGTTTTTTCATGATGCGCGTGCGGGTCACGCATGGCTTTCTGAGCGCCGATCAGGCCGAGACACTCTCAGATGTCGCGAGGCAGTTCGGCCGCTCAGCAGTCGACCTCACGACCCGACAGCAGATCCAGCTCCGTTGGCTGACCATTGAGGCAATTCCCGAGGCTCTGCGGCGGATGGCTCTCGTCGGTCTATCCCCGCTGCAGACCGGAATGGATAGTATTCGAAACGTGGTTGGCTGCCCGATAGCCGGAATCGACCCCCGCGAGATTATTCAAACCATTCCACTTTCCCGCAGCATTACGCGCGGGTTTCTGCGTAATTCAGACTATACGAACCTGCCGCGCAAGTTCAACATCGCGCTCTCCGGGTGCGATGGCGACTGCTGCCACTCCGCTGCCCACGATGTTGGCGCGACCCCCGCGCGAGGACCGGATGGCGCTCTCGGGTTCAATATCAGCGTGGGTGGGGCGCTCGGCGGATCCGATCCGCGCTTCGCCGTTCCGCTAAACGCGTGGGCGCCTCCAGGCCGGATTCGCGACATCGTTCTTGCGATTCTCGATCTCTTCCGCGATCATGGGCCGCGGGAGACGAGGACGCGCTCCCGCCTCAAGTACCTGATCGACGAGTGGGGAATCGACCGCTTCCGTGATGAGCTCGAACGCCGGCTTGGCGCGCCGCTCGCTCCGGCAGGAGTCAGTTTGCTGGCGCGGCATGGCGAAGATCATCTGGGCATCCATGAGCAGGCGCAGCCCGGCCGGTTTTACGCCGGGATCTATGTCTCAACCGGCCGGATTGGATCGCGACTTCTCAAGGAAGCCGCGCGCCTCTCCCGCGAGTACGGCGCCGGCGAAGTCCGCCTCACCACGCAGCAGAACCTGGTAATCCCGCATCTTCCCGAGAGCCGTCTCTCCGATTTTCAGGCTGACCCGGCGCTTAACGAAATGCCGCTCAATCCTTCAGCAATCCGCCGGGGCCTGGTCGTCTGCACGGGAAATGATTTCTGCCACTTTGCGCTCATCGACACAAAGGGCCTCGCGGAGGAACTGGTCGGGAAGTTAGAGGCGATGGAGGCCTGGACTCAGCCTCACCGGATTCATATCTCCGGCTGCCCGCACGCGTGCGGGCAGCATCGAATGGGAGACATCGGCATCCAGGGGGCGCGGACCAAGATCAACGGCGAAGTCGTACCGGCCGCCGATGTTTTCCGAAGGAGCGGTCATCAGGAACTTTATCAGCTCGGCCAGGAAGTCGCTTCCCGCATCCCCTGGTCGGATCTGCCGGAGCTGCTGGTTAGCATCGGGCGGGAGATCGATGAGGCGCGCGCCCAACCGGTGATCCAATGAGCGACGCGATCGGCGGTAAGAACGATTCGAGTCGCCAGCGGGGATCACGCGACCAAACAGGACCTCACGATCGAGGTTCGGAAGATGTTACCGGCGAGGCTATCTGCCCCTACTGCGGCGTAGGCTGCCGGCTCGTGGCGCGGGCGCGCAATGGCCGCGTGATATCGGTTCGGGGAGCGGCGGATGCCGCCGCGAACCACGGCCGGATCTGCCCCAAGGGCGCCACGCTCGCCCAGGTGATCGATACTCCCGATCGCGCGATAGCGCCGCTCATTCGTGAAGATCGCAGCCGGCCATTTCGGGCGGTTAGCTGGGATGAGGCCAACCGGTTCCTGGCCGATCGCCTCAATGCCATCATCGCCGAGAATGGCCCTTCCGCCTTTGGTTTCTACGGATCCGGTCAGCTCGATACCGAGGCCGCTTACTGCGCCGCCAGGTTCGTGAAAGGCGGACTGAAGACGAACAATACCGACTCGAACAGCCGGCTCTGCATGGCGAGCGCGGTCGCCGGCTATCGATCCAGCCTCGGCAGTGACGGCCCGCCCCCATGCTACGCCGATATCGCCGACGCCAGCGTGATCCTGATCCTCGGCAGTAACATGGCGGACGCCCATCCGGTTACCTTCGAGTTCGTCCGGGCGAAGAAACGCGTGCAGCCCGAGACGTTTATCATCGTCGTAGACCCTCGGCGAACCCGGACGGCGCGCTTTGCCGACCTGTACGTCCAGATCCGCCCCGGGTCGGATGTCGCGTTCCTGAACGCGATCGCTTATTTCCTCGTCACCCGCGGTCTTATCGACCACCGGTTCGTTCGCGAGAGCACGACCGGCTTTGACGAGCTGGCCGATGACCTCGAGAGCCAGAATGTGCGGGACCTGGCGGCGGTCTGCGGCGTGGAGCCGGGCGCGCTGCTTACGCTGGCGGATCGCATTGGAACCGCCGGCCGCTTCCTGAGCTTTTATGGCATGGGGATTAATCAGAGCGCTGCCGGCGTCGATAAGAATAACTGCATTCTGAATCTTCACCTTATCACCGGGCAGATTGGCAAAAAAGGCGCCGGCCCCTTCTCACTCACCGGGCAGCCGAACGCCATGGGCGGGCGGGAAGCCGGTCTGCTCAGGGATTCACTGCCCGGCTACCGACGCGTGGAGCAAGACGAAGACCGCCGGGAGATGGAAGACGCCTGGAGTTTACCGCCCGGGTCCATCGAGTCGAGTCCCGGTCTCTCGGCGGTGAAGATGTTCCGGTCGCTCGCGGCCGGCTCTCTCAAAGCGATCTGGATCGCCGGAACCAACCCGATGGTGAGTCTTCCGGACCTGAACGCCTCCCGAGTTGGCCTGGAGAACGCGGAGTTAGTGATCGTTCAGGACTGCTATTATCCCACCGAAACTTCGGATTACGCCCACGTCATCCTTCCGGCCGCGCAGTGGATTGAGAAGGAGGGTACGAGCACGAACAGCGAGAGGATGGTGACGTACAGCGAGCGGGTACTGGATCCACCCGGAGAAGCCCGGCCGGACTGGCGGATCTTCTGCGGGGTCGCTCAATCGATGGGGCTGCCCGGATTCGATTTTCCCGACGCGGCCGCCGTCTGGGACGAATTTCGTCAGCTCACCCGCGGGCGGGTGTGCGATCAATCGGGCATGACCGCCGCCCGTTTGCGAAGGGAGCGGTCGATCCAGTGGCCCTGTCCGAATGAATCGGGACCCGGAGCGCAAAGGCTTTACACGGACGGCCGGTTTCCGACGCCCGATGGCCGGGCCCGCATTTTCACCCGACGCCATCGCACGCCCGGTGATCCGGTCTGCGAACAATATCCCCTGGTTCTCACCACGGGCCGGCTCGCGGCGCACTGGCATACGCGCACCCGCACCCGTCACGTTGAGCTGCTGGAACGGCAGGAGCCGGAGCCATTCTTAGAGATTAATCCCACCGACGCCGTAGTCCGCGCAATCCAAGATGGCGACATTGTGGAGGTCCGCAGCCGGCGCGGTCTCCTCAAAACTCGCGCCCGTATATCCACGGCGCCCGCTCCTGGAACCGTCTTCGCCGCCTTTCACTGGGGCGACCGGTTCCGCGTGTACGCCTCTGCCAACGCTCTGACTCCGGCGGAACTCGATCCTGTGTCGGATCAGCCTGAGTACAAGTATTGCGCGGTGGAGGTGCGAGCCTGTACTATAGAGAGGGGGGACGACACCGCCGCGCAAGATATATGATGGGGGCGCCATAGAATTGGCCGCATGAACATTCTGCTGATCGATATTGACACGCTCCGGGCCGACCATCTCGGCTGTTATGGATACCGCCGGCCAACCAGCCCTGCCATAGACCGGCTGGCGGCCGAGGGCGCGCTGTTCGAACGCTGCTTCGCGCCCGGCATTCCAACCATGCCGTCCCACACCACGATGTTCACCGGGCTGCACCCCATTACGCATCAGATCGTCAGCCACGGGGGCGCTCGCGATCTCAGCGAGAAAATACCGCTTCTGCCGGAACTGCTTCAGCAGGGTGGAATGACAACCTGTGGTGTCGACAATCTGTTCGATCAAAAGCGGTGGTTCGCTCGCGGGTTCGAGTTTTATATCAATCCGACCCGGCGGCGGCGGCTGGGCCTGATGGTTTCGTGTGAGGAGATGAATCGCCGGGCCATTCCGTGGCTGAAGGCGCACGCCTCCGAGCCGTTCTTCCTCTTTGTTCATTACTGGGATCCCCACACGCCCTACCTGCCGCCTATGCGGTTTCGCAGCCTGTTTTACGAGGGCGGCGATCCGTGTGATCCGGCCAACCGGTCGCTTGAGGGGATGGAGCGCCAGCCTTTTGGAGATATGTGGCGGAGTTTCTGGTTCCCTAAACTCGGCGGCCATATCACCGACGGCGCCTATGTTGAAGCGATGTACGATGGCGAAATCCGGTATCTCGACGACGGTATTTCTGATCTGCTCAACGCGCTGGATGAATCCGGAGTGGCCCACGACACGCTGGTGATTCTGATCGGGGACCACGGTGAATCGATGTACCAGCATGACATCTTCTTCGACCATCACGGTTTGTATGACTGCAATCTCCACGTCCCACTCCTGATGCGCTGGCCGGACCGGATCGTTCCAGGACAGCGGCTGGGTCCGTTCGCCCAGCACCTGGATCTGGCGCCAACTCTCCTCAGCGCGGCCGGTCTTGAAGTTCCTCGGAGCATGGAGGGTCAAAACCTGCTCCCGATTGCCACCGGCCAAACTGAAACCCCGACCGTCAACCGGGTCATCACCGAAGAGTGCACGTGGCAGGCGAAATGGGGCATCCGAACCGACACGCATAAGTTTATCCTCTCGCGGCAGCCCGATTATCATGGTATGCCGCGCGTTGAGATGTACGATCTTCGAAGTGATCCGGACGAAGTGCGGAACCTTGTGGAAGAGCAGCCCCAGCTTGCGGCGGATTTCGAGGCTGAGCTGGAGGAATGGATCGCCCTCAAGCTGAAAAGCCAGGGACGGAGCGTCGATCCATTGTTAGAGCAGGGGATCACACTGGGAAAGCGGTGGGCGCGGAAGAGGGCTGAAGAGTGATACTGTGGATATGTGAGGGATCTTCGGTAGCATTTGCAACCAAACCCCGAAGGCTCATCGATTGATGGCATTAACCAGATGGACAAGGCGCTCCCTCGGGTCAGAAAGGAGAGATAGCGATGGCAGGCATCCGTAATGTGATCTCAACGTTATTGCCGGACGGCCAGGAGGTGATGGGGCCAGACGTGCTCCTATGGCATTACCCGAACAACGACATCATGAATGGCTCGCTGCTCACCGTAGAAAGCAATCACTTCTGCGTGCTCAAGAGCCGCGGCGCTATTTTAAATGCGTATGAGACCGGGCAGTACACGGTGGAGACTCCGCAGAAAGTGCTCCTCGGCTCGCTTCAGCAGGCATTCTACGGCGGCCAGAGTCCCTGGCAATACGAGGCGCTCTATATCAATCGGGCAAAGCTGGTGCTCAAGACGACCGGGCTTGCGCTCTCGCGGGAAATGGCCGAACTGAGCTACATCGTCGATTACTACATACACGTCGAGACCTCAGAGGATGCCGTGCTGCTGGTGCAGCACATGCCGTACCACGGGCACGCGCTCACCACGCAAGAGGTGAATAACTACGCGGGGCCGGTGATCGAGCAGGCTGTCAATCAAATCGTGCAGGTGACCCCACTGGAACAGGTCAACGAGAAGATCCACGATCTGACGGCTCTCGTCGGCCAGCACCTGCAGCAGTTCCTCTCCGCCTATGGCATCCATCTGGATACGGTGAAAGTGTTGGTGATGCCTCGCGACGAGCGGATGCGCGCGCTGATCTCATTGAAGGCCTTCGGACTCTCTGAACTGGACGCGGTCAGGCATTACATTGCCATGCTGCTCGCCGACCGGGGGGTTGTCTCGGCGCCCAATATGGCGATTGGCGCGCCATTCAACATCGGATCCGTGCAGCCAACAATGCCGGTTGGTGAGTTTATAGCGCCGCTGCCGCCGGAGAAGGGCGGCAAGTAGGGGAAAAGGGCAAGAAGGCGCGAGGTACGAGGCGCGGGGACTCAAATGCGGGATTCCGGGTTTTTCCGTCAGCGGCTGCACCTGCTGATGACGGGGTATGGATACAATCTTTACGACAGCGTGAACCGGGCGCGGGCGGACGATCTGCTCGTGCGGCAGAGGGCGTGCGCCTCGCTGGGGGACGCGGCGGGGCATTTGCGAGAGGTGGCCGGTGATTTCACTCGACGTTTCATTCCGCCCGCCTCACGCGATCAGCCGTTTCCGCCGGCAGACCGGATGGAGCAGCTTCGAGACCTGGACCGGCTGAGGGAAGAGGTCGAGGTCCCGGGGTCTCACATCCGGGGAATGTCGGCGCCTACCGAAGATCGGACGTGGGCGCGGTTTCGCGACGAAGCGACCGCGCTGGAGCACCTGCTCGGGTGCGACTATGAGCTAATTTCACAATCCCGCGGGATCGCTGACCGAGCGGCTGCGCTCACCGCGGAAACCTGGAGTCTGGAGACCGCCGCAGAACTCCGATCCCTCCTCGCCACTCTCCGCGCCGCGGCCCGCGACCGCGAGCGATATCTTACCACGCCGTTCTAAGGGCGCGCAAAACGCCCCCCGGCCCCCGATAACGGGGGAGCTTTCAGTCTTCAACCGGGAAGGCGCGCGACCGAAGATCGCAAGACCGGGGCTCCTCGAGCAATGCTGACATTTGACTTCCTGCTTCGATCGGAACCTGAGCGCGCAGCGAGATGGTCCAACTGTTACGTCAAAATGCCGAAAGCAGCGCTAATAGTGAGACCATTATTAAAAGTGAAAGCCAGCGGTAGGGAGGTGGATCATGCTCATTTGTACCAACAAAATCAGTCGTCACGTCGAGGGTGAGTCATCGGAACCATTAGCAGGGCCTCGAAAGGCTATTATGCGAGTTTGACTTTGGAGGGCTTCGCCTCTTTAAGAGTTCTGGATGTAGGCAGCACCGATCCA